>DASXCU010000160.1:0-25095 GCA_036491035.1 Galbitalea sp.
GTCTTGCCGGTCTGGCGGTCGCCGATGATGAGCTGGCGCTGGCCGCGGCCGACGGGAATCATCGCGTCGATGGCCTTGATGCCGGTCTGCATCGGCTCCTTGACGCTCTGGCGCTGCATGACGCCGGGCGCCTGCAGCTCGAGTGCACGACGGCCGTCGGTCTTCACGTCACCCAGCCCGTCGAGCGGATTACCGAGCGGGTCGACGACGCGACCGAGGTAGCCGTCGCCGACGGCGACCGAGAGAACCTCGCCCGTGCGGGTAACCTCCTGGCCCTCTTCGATTCCGCTGAACTCACCGAGGATGACGACACCGATCTGCGACTCTTCGAGGTTCTGGGCGAGACCCAGCGTCCCATCGGGGAAGCGCACCAGTTCATTGGCCATGACGCCAGGGAGGCCCTCGACGTGGGCGATTCCGTCGGCCGCATCCGTCACGTAACCGACCTCGGCCGCGGCCGCCTTGCCGGGCTCGTACGCCTTGACGAAGTCCTTCAGCGCGTCGCGGATCTCGTCCGGGCTGATGGTTATGTCTGCCATTGCTTGTCCTTCTTTTGGTGAAGTCTGTTGGAAATTGTCTGGGCCCGCGGGCTAGCTTGCGAGCCGGAGTCGAAGATCGGCGATGCGGTTCGAGATCGTCCCGTCGATGACCTCGGAGCCGACCTGCACGCGCATGCCGCCGAGGATTTCCGGGTCCACGATCACATTGAGCCGCACATCGCGGTCGTACTGTTTGCTGAGCGCCTTCTGGAGCCGCTCACGCTGGCCGGCGTCCAGCTCGGACGCGACCGTGATGGTCGCGATGCCGTTGCCGGACTCGTCGGCGACGATCGTGGCCGCATAGCGAATGAGCTCGGCGATGCGGCGGCCGCGCGGCTGGGCCAGCAGCGCCTTCAGGATCGAGATGGTCTGCTCGCTGGCCTTGCCGTTCAGCAGGGACTCGACCAGCGCGATCTTGCCGTCCACAGCGCCGAGCTTGCTGCCGAGAGCGAGCTCGAGCTCGGAGTTGGAGCTCACGGCCACGCCGAACTCGAAGAGCTCGTCGTCGATAGACAGCCCCTTGGGCGCTGAAGCGGCCAGGGCACGGATGCCGAGCTCCTCAATCCCGGCGACCAGGTCGTCCTCGCTCGACCAGCGGCTGGTGCCGAGGCTCTCGAGCACGGCCTGCGCGGGCTTCGAGGATGAGGCGAACACAGCCTTCACGAGACCGGAACGGTTCGCATCCGTGGCGGTGTCGTCGGCCAGAGCAGCGCGCAACTCGTGGGAGTCGCTGACGACGAGCGCAGCCGCAAGCAGCTGCTCGCCCGTGGCGAGGTCAACCGTGCCCTGCTTCGCAAGCGCGGCGTTGCCCGCGGCGATTGCTTCCCGTGTTGCGGAACCCATGTCTGTGTCTGTGCCCTTGCTACTTGGTCTTGCCGGTCTTGGCCGAGCTCGATGCCGGAGCCTCGAGATCGCTCAGGAAGCGGTCGACGATGTCCTTCGAGCGCTTGTCGCTCGTGAGGCTCTCACCGATGACACCCGATGCCAGGTCGATCGCGAGCGATCCGACCTCGGCGCGCAGCGACACGAGTGCGGCGGTGCGCTCCGCCTCGATCTGCAGCTGGGCGTTCGCCGTGACGCGGGCCGCCTCGACGGTCGCCTGCTCCTTCGCCTCGGCGACGATCGCGGCCCCATCCGTGCGTGCCTGGTCGCGGATCTTCGCTGCCTCGGCGCGAGCCTCGGCAAGCGCGGCCTCGTACTCGCCCTTCTTGGCCTCAGCCGCAGCTTCGGCGATCTCGGCGCGCTTGATGCCACCCTCGATGGCATCGCTGCGGGCATCGAGCATCGCGTTCAGTCGCGGCAGGACCTTCCAGATGAAGACCACCAGCACGACGACGAACACGAACCCGCCATAGATCAGGTCGGGCGCGGTGGGAAGCAGCGGGTTATCCGCCGATTTCACTGCGAGAAATGCGTTGTGCATTTCCACTCCTTAAGTACGTCGGTGTAGCTGTGCGCTGGTTACGGGGCCGGGAACGGGATGTACGCGACACCCACCGCGATGAAGGCGAGTGCCTCCGTCAGTGCGATACCGAGGAACATCAGCGTCTGGAGACGCCCCTGCAGCTCGGGCTGGCGTGCGACGGACTCGATCGTCTTTCCGACGATGATGCCGACGCCGATACCGGACCCGATAGCGGCGAGACCGAACGCGAGCGGTGCAAGCTGGCCGACGACGTCAATTCCTGTAGCCATTGGTGTTTTCCTTTCGAGGGGTGGTGTTTCCCGTTTCGCCTGTGCGAGCCGTGGTTGTGGAGGTTTAGTGCTCGTCCGCCAGCGCCAGCTGGATGTAGATGGCGCCGAGGATCGCGATGACGTAGGCCTGCAGGAGCGCAACGAACAGCTCGAGGGCGAAGAAGACCACGCCGAAGGCAAACGATCCGAGGCCGAGCAGTCCGAGCGGTTGTCCGTTGGTGAACAACAGCGTGACGAGGAAGAACTGCGTTGCCGCCCAGCAGAGCGCGAGCAGCATGTGCCCGGCCACGAGGTTCATCAGGAGTCGAAGAACGAGCGAGATCGGACGCACGATGAAGGTCGAGACGAACTCGACCGGCGTCAGCAGGATATACAGGAACCACGGCACTCCGGGCGGGAACAGGGCGTTCTTGAGGAATCCGCCCCCACCGTGCTTCTTGATTCCGGCATAGATGAACACGACGTAGAGCACGACGGCCTCGATGAGCGGAATACCGATCACCGACGTCCCGGCGATCTGCAGGCCCGGGATGATGCCGGTGAGATTCATGCCGAGAGTGACGAAGAACACCGTCATCAGGAGCGGCATGAAGCGACGGCCGTCCTTCTCGCCGAGTGTGTCTACGACGATGCTCTGGCGCGGGAATCCGAGGATGAACTCGACCACGACCTGTCCGCGTCCCGGAACCAGGTTCATCCGGCGAGTACCGACGAGCAGGAAGACCAGGAGCAGGATCAGTACCAGGATGCGGATGAGCTCGATGCGGTTGAGCGCAAACGGCGTGCCGGCGAAGAGCACGGCCGGAGGGAAGAAGTCCTCGATTGAGGGCGGGTTGAAGCCGCCCCCGTTGTCGGCGGCGAATTTGTCAACGCTGACAGACAGGAGTGCATTGGAAAGAACGGAGGTGAGCAGTGCTTACTCCTGAATCGGGGCGCGACGCGCAGCGTTCATGGGATGAGGTACCCCAACCCTATCAAGAATCTGTGGCCGATTTCTCCGGAGAACCGGGCTTCTCGCTCGTTAGTTCGGCATGGGTGTAGGGCACCCGGCCACGCACGACGGCGACCGAGTCGACGATCAGCGTGCCGAGCACGGCGGCAATAGTCGTGAACCCGAATACGGTCGGATTCAGCCACGCCACGGACCGGAGTGAGATCACCAGGATCAGGAAAATCACGAACTTGACGAGGAACGTTCCGAGGATGATCCCGTAGTAGACGGCGATCCCCTCGGGGAGCTTTGCAACTCGGGACGCGACCACGAAACTGGCCGCCGTGAGGCCCATGAACACCGCGGTTACGCCCGCACCGAGCAGGGCGCTCACCAGCCCGGGCAGTCCCCCGACGAGGAAGCCGATGAGACCCCCGACGATCAGGACGGCGATGGTCAGGACGCTGCCGTAACGCAGCGCTCGGGTCAGGATGGTGGTGTTGTTCATCATTCGGCTCCGGAGGGATCGGGTTCGACGATCGCGCCGACGTCCAGCGGATCGCGCTCGGCGACATCCTCGCCCGGGTCAGCATCGGATTCCTCGGTGAGCTGTGCGTGGACTTCGGCGCGCTTGCGGCGGCCGAGCGGTGCCAGCGTGAAGGCCGCTGTGATGCCGAACGCGACGACGATGAAGAGCGCCGACCACCACCACGGCGAGACGAACAGGAACGACAGCAGCCCCACGGAGGCGATAACGGTCCAGGCGTAGAACAGCAGCACCGCGTGCAGGTGCGAGTGGCCCATGTCGAGCAGGCGGTGGTGCAGGTGTTTGCGGTCGGCGCTGAACGGCGACTTGCCTGCGCTCATGCGGCGCAGCACGGCGAGGCCGAAGTCGAGCAGCGGAATGATCAGGATCGCGAACGGCAGCAGGATCGGAATATTCGCCACGATCAGGTTGCTGTGGTCGATCTTGCCCGCGGCGACCTGGCCCGGATCGAACAGGCTCGTGACGTTGATGGCGGACACCGCCATCAGCAGGCCGACGAAGAGCGCGCCGGCATCCCCCATGAACATCTTCGCCGGGTGGAAGTTGACCGGAAGGAATCCGATGCAGACGCCGAGGAGCACGGCCGTGATCAGCGCAGCGAGGTTGTAGTAACTGATGTTGTGCTGCGACTGCTGCAGATAGGTGTAGACGAAGAACGTGCCGTTCGCGATAATCGCGACCCCCGCAACGAGCCCGTCGAGCCCGTCGACGAAGTTCACCGCGTTCATCACGAGCACGATGACGAAGACGGTCAGGATGAGGGACTGGAACGCGGAGCCGACGATGATCACGCCGATCGGGAGCGCGAGGATCTGTGTGCCCCCGAACGCGACGATTCCGGCGGCGATGAACTGGCCGGCGAGCTTGGTCGCCCAGTTGAGGTCGAAGAGGTCATCCACGACACCCATGGCGACGATCAGGAGCGCCGCGAGCAGGATGGTCGCCACCTGCCAGGCGTCGCCGAAAGCCGAGTGCAGTGGCGGAATGAACCACGCCACGCCGATCGCGACGACGGCACCGAAGAACATGGCCACGCCGCCGAGGCGCGGAGTGGGCTGCGTGTGGACATCGCGCGAACGGATCTTGGGGTACAGCCGGTAGCGGTGACTGAGTCGCAGGATCAGCAGCGACAGCAGCCAGGTGACGATCGCGGCGACCGCAACCGTCAGGGCGTAGAAGACTATTCGCATTTGTCGGCCCCGACGACCTCGCGGATGACGTCGTCGCTGAGCACGCCGTGACGCACGATGCGCAGCTTTCCGCCCGCGGTCAGCAGGCCCGTCGCGTCGACGATTGTTGAGCCGGGGTCGGGCGCCCCGCTGTGGTTCGCACCGACCTCTCCGCCGTTGAGGTACACGCTCACGGAGTCGCCGAGGTCGGCTCGAGCGTCGGCGCTCGTGTGGGCGGCCGGCTTCCCGGTGAGATTCGCGCTCGACACGGCGAGCGGCCCGGTTTCGGCGAGCACCGCCAGCGCGACGTCGTTGGCCGGCATGCGGAGGGCGACTGTCCCGCGCGCATCCCCCAGGTCCCAGCCCAGCGATGAACGCGCGGGCAGCACGATCGTGAGGCCACCGGGCCAGAATGCCGCGACCAGGTCGCGCACCTCCTCGGGCACGTCCTCGGCGAGCGCGTCGAGCGTCTGGATGGACGGGATGAGAACCGGCGGCGGCGATTCGCGGCCGCGGCCCTTCGCATCCAGCAGCCTCTGCACCGCTGCCGGGGAAAACGCATCCGCGGCGACTCCGTACACGGTGTCGGTGGGGATCACGGCCAGTTCGCCACGCTCGATCGCGGCGCGCGTTTCGCGCACTCCGGAGAGCAACTCGGAAGGGTCCGAGCAGTCGAATTCAGGGGCCATGTCGCATCCATCGTAGTCGCAGGCCGCTGGACGCCCCGTGCCGGCTAAGGAAGCGCGATAGCGTTGGGAACACCGTGGATCTCTACCTCTTCGACTTCGACAAGACGCTCTATGCGTACGACTTCCGCAAGCGTCTTCCGGCCCTCAGCCGAGTCAGTGGCGTGAGCCAGTACCATCTCGCGAAGACCTGGTGGGCGGGCGGCTACGAGGTGCGCGCCGAGCTCGGCGAGTGGAAGACCGCGGACGAGTACCTCGATAAGTTCGCCGAAGTCACCGGCGCACGGATCACGCTCGACCAGTGGTGCGAGGCACGACACGAGGCGTCGACGCCCAACCCGGGCGTGGTCGATGCGCTCCGGCTTGCGGCGACTCTGGGCACGGTCTCCCTCTTCTCCAACAATCCCTCGCCGTTCGTCGCGACGCTCTCGAAGATGGCACCGGATGTCGCGGCCATCCTCGGACCGAATGTGCTGGTCAGCTGCGAGATCGGCATCCGCAAGCCCGATCCCGCCGCATACCTTGCAGCGGTGCGGCACTACGGCGCCATGGCCGTCGACACCTACTTCGTGGACGATTCGGCAAGCAACATCGCCGGCGCGGTGAAGGACGGGATCACCGCCTTCCACTACACCGACGCTGCCGATGTTCCGGCGCTCGACGCCGGCATCCGCGCCTTCGCGGCCCGCTAAGACACACCTTCGCCACCGGCGGGTTGACCCGTCTGCGTTAACTGTGTATGGTCTACACAACGTATACGTCATACACGCCGTATGCGACGTACGCAAAAGACGAAGGGAACAATCGTGACACCACACCAGATGATCGTGACGCGGGGACTGCGCAAGTCGTTCCGGGGCACCGCCGTGCTCGAAGGCCTCGACCTCGCCGTATCCCGGGGCGAGATCTTCGCGCTGCTCGGACCGAACGGCGCGGGCAAGACCACCACCGTCAACATCCTGACCACCCTGCTGAAGCCCGACGCGGGCAGCGCATTCATTGCGGGCATCGACGTGGTACGCGACCCGGCCGGCGCCCGCGCCAACCTCAGCCTCACGGGTCAGTTCGCGGCGGTCGACCCGTTCCAGACGGGCGCCGAAAATCTCGCGATGATGGCTCGTCTCGTCCACCTCGGACGCCGAGCCGCAAGCGGCAGAGTCGCTCAGTTGCTCGCCCAGTTCGACCTCGAGGATGCCGCCGGCCGTGCCGCCTCCACGTATTCGGGCGGAATGCGACGCCGGCTGGATCTCGCTATCAGCCTGCTCGCCGCTCCCCCGGTGGTGTTCCTCGACGAGCCGACCACCGGACTCGATCCACGCAGCCGCAACCAGATGTGGGATGTGGTTCGGGAGCTCACGGCAGCCGGAACCACCATCCTGCTGACCACGCAGTACCTCGAGGAGGCGGACCAGCTCGCCGACTCCGTCGCGGTGCTGAACCACGGCGCGGTCGTAGCGGCCGGAACCCCGGCCGAACTGAAGTCGGGACTGAACGGCGACAGGGTCGAGCTCGTGTTCGAGAGCGATGCCGACTATGCGACCGCGCTCCGCATCGACTTCGGCCCCGACGCCGTCTTCGACGGCGAGCGCGCGAGCGTGTCGGTCCCGTCGACCCAGCCCGTACGAACGACACGGGACCTCCTCGCGCTGGCGGACCGCCACGCGGTCGGAGTCAGCAACATTTCCATCCTGAAGCCCACCCTCGACGATGTGTTCCTGCATCTGACGGGATCAACGGTTTCCGAGGCCGAGGAGGCAGCAGCATGACAACGTCCGCACTTCTGGCACGCCCATCCAACCGACCGCTGGTGGATATTGGCGCAATGATCGGCCGCGAGTTGCGACGCAGCGTCCGAAGCGTCGACATCCTCGTCACGGGGCTCGCGCTTCCCGCGCTCATCATGTGCGTGTTCGTCGTTGTTTTCGGCGGCGCCGCAGAACACGACGGCCACTACGTGCAGTACGTGGTTCCGGCCATCCTGATCCTGTGCGCCGGTTTCGGCTCCACGATGACAGCGGTGAGCGTCGCAAAAGACATGGGAACGGGCATCATCGACCGGTTTCGGACGATGCCCATCTTCGGCAGCGCCGTTCTGATCGGACACGTGGTGGCCAGTGTGCTGCGCAACCTCGTTTCGAGTGGCATCGTCATCGGGGTCGCCGTGCTGCTCGGGTTTCGCCCGACCGCCGACCTTGCGCACTGGCTGCTCGCCATCCTCTACCTCGTTTTCGCGATTACCGCGTTCACCTGGCTCTGCTGTGCTGCCGGACTCATCCTGAGCGAGGAGGCGGCCAACAGCGTCAACTTCATCTTCCTGTTCCTGCCCTACCTTTCCAGCGGGTTCGTCCCGGTCGACACGATGCCGGCGTGGCTTCGCGGTTTCGCCAACACGCAGCCATTCACCCCCATCATCGAGACCACCCGGGCGCTCGTGAACAACACGAGCCCGGGCACAAACGGCTGGCTCGCCCTCGCATGGCTCGGCGGAGTCCTTATTGTCGGGTACGTTGCATCCCTCGTCCTGTTCCGCCTTCGGACCAAGCGGTAGGCGATCTCTAGCAGAATGAACGGCATGGATACCGGAACCGATGGCGACCTCCCTCGCGGCATTGCGCTCGCGTGGGGGGTCGCCGCGAACCCCCAGCGGGGACCGCGTAGGGAACTCAGCATCGAGGGCATCGTGGATGCCGCGGTATCAATCGCGGATTCCGATGGACTGTCTGCGGTCTCGATGGCGAGCGTCGCGAACGCGCTGGGCTTCACCACGATGTCTCTGTACCGTTACGTGAGTGCAAAAGACGACCTGACGCTCCTGATGCAGGAGGCGGGGGTGGGTTTGCCACCGCTGTCCATTGGCGATTCGGACAACTGGCGCGACGGGCTGACGCGCTGGTACCGCGCGTTCCTGGACGCCTATCGCGCGCACCCGTGGTTACTGGACATCCCGATCGAAGGCCCGCCCAGCACTCCGAACAACTTCGCCTGGATGGATGCCGGCCTGGCCGTGCTCGCGGACACGCCACTCGACCCCGCCGAGCGCGTTTCTGCGGTCCTGCTACTCAGCGGTCACTCGCGGTGGGAAGCACAGGTGGCGCGATTCGCGGGCGAAACAGGCGGCACGCCGGTTCCTCTCGAGGCACTGGCGGAACTGGTCACACCTGAACAGTTCCCGTTCCTTGCGCCCGCGCTCGCGTCGGGCGCCTTCTCGGCAGACGGAGTCAGCCCATTTGAGTTTGGCTTCCTCAGAATTCTCGATGGACTCGAGGCCCACATTCGCGAGCGTGCCGCGGGACGACCCGGCGCGACGTCGAAGCCGGATCCCGATCTCGCTTTCGCGAAGGACGAGCGGGTGCGAAACGCGCGCGACAAGGTGCGGGACGCCGAGGCCAAGCTCCGCGATCTCCGCCAGAAGGAACGCGAGGCGGTCGGGAAGGCGCGTGAGCGCGCGGTGAAACTCGACTCCTAGCCGATTGGGGCGAGAGCTAGACGCGGAGGGCGGTTGTGGCGCGGTCCCGACCGAGCAGGTCGCGGTGGGTGGCGACGGCAATCCAGCCGTCCCCGCGCAGGAGCGCAGCAATCGACTCACCCTGCAGCTCGCCGTGCTCGAGCACCAGGGTGCCGCCCGAGTGAAGCAGCCGAGCCGCCGTCCGCGAGACCTGGTGGACGACATCCAGCCCGTCCTGCCCACCGTAGAGAGCGACCGCCGGGTCGTGCATCCGCACCTCGAGATCGCGCGGGATGGCGTCGCTCGGGATGTAAGGCGGGTTGGAGATGACCACGTCGACCGTGCCATCCAGCTCGGGGAAGGCGTCCGCGAGATCGCCGAGCCGCAGTTCGGCGTTGGTGGACGCGGTCCGGTCGCGATTGCGTTTGGTCCACTCGAAGGCTTCGGGCGAGACCTCCACCGCGAAAACGGCCGAATGCGGAACCTCCGTCGCCATGGCGAAGGCGATCGCGCCGCTGCCCGTGCCGAGGTCGACGCCAATTGGCCGAGGCCCCGGCACGGCGCGAAGCGCATCAATCGCGAACTGCGCGACCTGCTCCGTCTCCGGACGAGGCACGAACACGCCCGGCCCGACGTCGAGGCTAAGAGAGCGGAAATAGGCGGTCCCGGTGATGTGCTGGAGCGGTTCGCGCGCAACGCGACGATCCAGCATCCTGGACAGCTCGTCGATCTGGTCGGACCGGAGCTCGACTCCCCCGATCGCCTTGGCCTGCACCTCACCGCGGCTGAGATCGAGCACGTGCCCGATCAGCAGGTCGGTGTCGACCTCCGGCGAAGCAACTCCCGCATCCGCGAGGCGGGCGATCGCGAGGTCCCGGTACTGGGCCAACGACGTCATCGCCGGTCAGTCGTCATCGCCGACGTCGGCGAGACGAGCCTCCTCGTCGAATTCGATGCAGGACGCGATGACGGGCTCGAGCGCGCCGTTCATCACCTGGTCGAGGTTGTACGCCTTGTAGCCTGTGCGGTGATCGGCGATCCGGTTCTCCGGGAAGTTGTACGTGCGGATGCGTTCGGAGCGGTCCATGGTGCGGATCTGGCTCTTGCGAGCAGCGGATGAGAGCGCGTCGGCCTCTTCCTGCTGGCGCGCGAGGAGCCTGGCACGCAGCACGCGCATGCCCGCCTCACGGTTCTGGATCTGGCTCTTCTCGTTCTGCATCGACACCACGATCCCGGTCGGGATGTGCGTGATCCGAACGGCGGAGTCGGTCGTGTTGACGGACTGTCCGCCGGGACCGCTCGAGCGGAACACGTCGATGCGGAGGTCGTTCTGGCTGATCTCGAGCTCTTCCGGCTCGTCGACCTCCGGGAACACGAGGACGCCGGTCGTCGATGTGTGGATACGCCCCTGCGACTCGGTCGCCGGCACGCGCTGCACGCGGTGCACGCCGCCCTCGTACTTGAGGTGCGCCCACACGCCCTGCGACGGATCGGTGGCGTTCGACTTGAACGCGACCTGAACATCCTTGTAGCCACCGAGGTCGCTCTCGTTACGATCGAGCAGCTCGTACTTCCAGCCCTTCGACTCCGCGTAGTGCATGTACATGCGAAGGAGATCCGCCGCGAACAGCGCGCTCTCCGCGCCGCCCTCGCCGCCCTTGATCTCCATGATCACGTCGCGACCGTCATCCGGGTCGCGCGGAATCAGCAGTCGCCGAAGCGCCTCCTGAACCTGCACGCGGTGCTCCTCGAGGCCGGGGATCTCTGCGGCGAACGCCTCGTCCTCGCGTGCGAGCTCCCTCGCCGCATCGAGATCCTCGCCCGACTGTTGCCACACGGAGTACGCGGCAGCGATTTTGCTCAACTCGGCGTAGCGCCGATTGAGTTTCTTTGCTCTCGCTGCGTCGGCAAAAACCTCGGGTTCAGAAAGCTGATTCTGAATGTCCTCGAGTTCGGCCAGCAGCTTCGCCACTGACTCGAACACTTAGTCCTCCTTGTGGGAGGCGCCGCTTGTCGCCGGCAGGGACTTCTGGATCTGCATCAGGAATTCGACGTTTGAGCCGGTCTCCTTCAGGTTCTTCAGGACGACATCGAGCGCCTGCTGCGGCTCGAGGCCCGCGAGGGCACGGCGCAGCTTCCAGGTCACCTTGACCTCCTCGTCGCCGAGCAGCATCTCCTCGCGGCGGGTGCCGGAAGCGTTGATGTCGACGGCCGGGAAGATGCGCTTGTCGGCGAGCTGGCGCGAGAGGCGCAGCTCCATGTTGCCGGTGCCCTTGAACTCCTCGAAGATGACCTCGTCCATCTTGGAGCCGGTCTCGACGAGCGCGGTCGCGATGATGGTGAGCGAGCCACCCTCCTCGACGTTCCGCGCTGCTCCGAAGAAACGCTTCGGCGGATAGAGGGCTGCGGAATCGACGCCACCGGACAGGATGCGACCGGAGGCCGGCGCAACCTGGTTGTAGGCGCGACCGAGGCGGGTGATCGAGTCGAGCAGCACGACGACGTCGTGGCCCAGCTCGACGAGACGCTTCGCACGCTCGATGGCGAGCTCGGCGACGGTGGTGTGGTCTTCGGCGGGACGGTCGAACGTGGAGGCGATGACCTCGCCCTTGACCGTGCGCTGCATGTCGGTGACCTCTTCGGGGCGCTCGTCGACGAGAACGACCATGAGGTGAACCTCGGGGTTGTTCTTCGAGATCGCGTTCGCGATGGCCTGGAGAACGAGGGTCTTACCGGCCTTCGGCGGCGAGACGATGAGGCCGCGCTGGCCCTTGCCGATCGGTGACACGAGGTCGATGATGCGGGTCGAGAGCTTCGACGGCTCTGTCTCGAGGCGCAGGCGCTCGGTCGGGTACAGCGGCGTCAACTTGCTGAACTCGACGCGGTTCGCCGCCTCGTCGACGGGGAGTCCGTTGACGGAGTCGATGCGGACGATCGCGTTGTACTTCTGGCGACCCTGGTTGTTGTCACCCTCGCGCGGCTGGCGGATCGCTCCGACGACCGCGTCGCCCTTGCGCAGGTTGTGCTTCTTGACCTGGCCGAGCGAGACGTAGACGTCGTTGGCGCCGGGCAGGTAGCCACTGGTGCGGACGAACGCGTAGTTGTCGAGGACATCGAGGATGCCCGCGACGGGAATCAGAATGTCGTCTTCGGTGATTTCCGGCTCGAAGTCCTCGGATGCCGGGCCACGGCCGCGCTTGCGGTCGCGGTAGCGACTGCGGCTGCTGCCGCCGTCCTGGTCAGCCTGCTGGTTGCCGTTGTTGTTCTGGCCGCCATTGTTGTTCTGCTGGCCACCGTTGTTCTGGCCACCATTGTTCTGGCCACTGTTGTTTTGGCGAGCCTGGTTGCCCTGGCCCGCGTTCTGCTGGTTTCCGTTTGCAGCGCCGGCGGCGTTCTGGCCGCCACGATTGCGATTGCGGTTACGCGAGTTGCGGGGAGCCTGGTCGGCGCCGTCGCCGTTCTCTCCCGCGTCAGCGGGAATCAGCTGCTCACCGGTGTCGGTCTCGAGCGTGGCGGCATCGATGTCGGGCTCGTTCTCAGCGACGTGCGCGAGGGCTGCGACCGGCGCATTGTCGTCCGGAGCGCTGTCGTCCGGAGCGTTGTCGTCCGGAGCGTTGTCATCCGGAGCACTGTCGGCCGGGGCATTGTCAGTCGGGGCCTGCTCGGCGGCGGCTGCAGCCGCAACCGCGTCGGCGGTGGTCGCGCGGCGCGATGCGCGCTTGCGGGGCGCGGCTGCAGGAGCCTCGGTCGGGGCCGTGGTGTCGGCGGTTGCGGTCTCTACGGGAGCCGCCTCGGTGTTGTTCTCATCGTTGTCGCTAATGGCGTCCACGAGTTCTCCTTTACGAAGTTTGGATGCGCCGGAGATGCCGCGTTCGGCGGCCAGGGCGACAAGCTCGGGCAGACGAAGGGCGGTCAGGGCGGCGCGGGAATCGGCGCTGGACGCACCGATGTTGACATCAGTCACGAAAAAAGGGTTCCTTTCGGCTCCGAGTGGTTGATCTCTCGGAGGTACGCGCTCGCTAGTTCGCAGTACTGGGGGCGGGAGACATGTGGCCTTCGTCTTTCGAAAACCTGTCGCGCAGTTCAGATCTGCGGTTCAGCGAGTGCTAGATAATTTGCTGTCCTGGGGAGCTTCTGGCTAGGCCAGAGCTTCAACCGGGTGCGTTAGAACTGTAGCACCTTTGAAGTCGACGGCCAGCAGGAGGCCCTGCCACGCGCCCTTTGTGCGACTGTTTACGAGCTCCGCCGCCTCGAGGCGCTTGGCGGGATCGCTGCATAGGACGAGGATCGACGGGCCAGCTCCTGACACGACCGCGGGCAGCCCGTTCTGGCGCAGCAGCTGGAGCAGGGCATCCGTTTCCGGCATGGCGCTGGCCCGGTACGCCTGGTGCAGCTTGTCCTCGGTTGCGACCAGGAGAAGCTCGGGACTCTGGATGAGCGCGGCGATCAGCAGTGCCGACCGGGAGACATTGAAGATGGCATCCTCGTGCGGGACGGACGCTGGCTGGAGGCTCCGGGCGAGTGCCGTCGACATGGTCGTTTCCGGCACGACTACGAGTGGTGAGACACCGCGATGGACCATCAGTTTCTTGTATTGCGGACCATCCGGGGTCATCCACGCGATCGTCAGGCCGCCGAACAGTGCCGGCGCGACGTTGTCGGGATGCCCCTCCAACTCGGTTGCCAGCGCGAGCAGGCCATACGAGTCGATCTCGACGATCCCCTCGAGCAGGCCCTTCGCCGCCATGATTCCGGAGACGATGGCGGCACCGGATGAGCCGAGTCCGCGCCCGTGCGGGATCACGTTGTGCGCGACCAGGTCGAGTCCCGGCAGCTCTTGCCCGTATTTGTCGAACGCGTGGCGGATCGCCCGAACCACGAGGTTCGTGTCGTCGACCGGGACCTCGCCCTCGCCGACGCCGTCCACGGTGACAGTGGCACCGGGCGCATCCCGTACCGTAACAACGAGTTCGTCATAGAGCGAGAGCGCGAGCCCGAGCGTGTCGAACCCAGGGCCGAGATTCGCCGTCGTCGCCGGGACCTTGACCGTCACGGATAGCCCGACGGGTAGCGTCCCGGCGCTATCGATCATTGGCGTTGCAGGCCGAGGACCTCGGCCACCTGCGCGGTGTCGATCGGGACAACCGTCGGCTGCACCTCTGCGCCATCCCCCGTTTTCAGTGCCCACTGCGGATCCTTCAGCCCGTGGCCGGTGACAGTCAGCACGACCGTTGCGCCCTTCGGTACTTCGCCCGCCTCGCTCCGCTCGAGCAGTCCGGCCACGCTGATGGCCGACGCCGGCTCCACGAAGATCCCGACCTCGGACGAGAGGATGCGGTGCGCCTCGAGGATCTTCGCGTCGCTGATTGCGCCGAAGTAGCCGTCCGTCGCCTCGCGCGCGGCGAGAGCCAGCTCCCACGATGCGGGATTGCCGATGCGGATGGCGCTGGCAATCGTGTCGGGATTCGTCACCACGTGCCCGACGACGATGGGCGCGCTGCCCTCCGCCTGGAAGCCGAACATGCGCGGCAACCGAGTGGTCGCCTTGCGCTCGAGCTCCTCGGCGTAGCCGCGCGAGTAGGCCGTGTAGTTTCCGGCGTTGCCAACGGGGATGAAGTGGAAGTCCGGCGCATCCTCGAGTACCTCGACGACCTCGAACGCAGCCGTCTTCTGCCCCTCGATGCGATCGTTGTTGACCGAGTTCACAAGGTGCACCGGGTAGTTCGCGGCGAGATCGCGGGCGATCTCCAGGCAGTCGTCGAAGTTGCCCTGCACCTGCAGCAACTGGGCGTTGTGTGCGATTGCCTGGGCGAGCTTGCCCATCGCGATCTTGCCCTCCGGAACGAGCACCGCGGCGGTGATGCCGGCGTGGGCCGCATAGGCGGCAGCAGACGCGGAGGTGTTTCCGGTCGAGGCGCAGATGATGGCCTTCGCTCCGTGCTCGACGGCCTTGGACACGGCCATCGTCATCCCGCGGTCCTTGAAGGATCCGGTCGGGTTCATGCCCTCGAACTTGACCCACACCTTCGCGCCCGTACGAGCGGACAGCGCATCTGCGGCGATCAGCGGCGTACCCCCCTCGCCGAGCGTGATGATCGGTGTCTTCTCGGAGATGTCCAGGCGGTCCGCGTATTCACGCAGTACTCCGCGCCACTGGCTAGCCATTGGTTACAGTCCCTCGACTCTCAGAACGGAGACGACGCTCCGGACGACTTCATTTGCCTCGAGCGCGGCCACTGTTGCAGCAAGCGCTTCTTCGGTCGCCTCGTGGGTACCTATGACAAGGGTAGCGGTGGCATGGGGGTCGCTCGTCCCCGCGCCGGCCGACTGGGTCAGCGCCTCGACGGAGACACCGTGCTCGCTGAACAGGCTGGCGATCGCGGCGAGGACTCCCGACCGGTCGGCGACCTGGAGCGTGATCTGGTAGCGCGTCGTGATGCGCGCGATGGGCAGGACGGGCAGGTTCGCGTGGTTCGACTCGGCGACTCCGGGGCCACCGATGACGTGTCGACGGGCCGCGGAGACCAGGTCGCCGAGCACCGCGGATGCGGTCTGCAGGCCGCCGGCGCCGGCGCCATAGAACATCAGGTCGCCCGCGGCCTCCGCCTCGATGAACACCGCGTTATTCGCGCCGTGTACAGCGGCGAGTGGATGGGTTACCGGGACGAGCGCCGGGTAGACGCGCGCGCTCACGCCATCCTCTCCGGTCGTCGCGTCCGTGAGCCGCTCCGCGATCGCGAGCAGCTTGACGACGAACCCGCCCCGGCGAGCCGACTCGACCTGCTCGATCGTGACGCCCGTGATGCCCTCGCGATAGACCGCATCGAGCGGAACGTTGGTGTGGAAGGCGAGGCTCGCCAGGATCGCTACCTTCTGCGCGGCGTCGTAGCCCTCGATGTCGGCGGTCGGATCCGCCTCTGCATAACCGAGCTCCGTCGCCTTCGCGAGCGCGTCGGGGAGAGTCGCATTCTCGTGCTCCATCAGGTCGAGGATGAAGTTCGTCGTGCCATTGACGATTCCGAGGATGCGCTTCACCCGGTCTCCGGCGAGGCTGTCGCGCAGAGGACGGATGATCGGGATCGCTCCGCCGACCGCGGCCTCGTAGTACAGCTGCGCCCCCACCTGCTCGGCGGCGTCGAACAGCTCCGGACCGTGGGTGGCGAGCAGCGCCTTGTTCGCCGTGATGATGTCCGCGCCCGAGTTGATGGCGTCAAGCAGAAGTGTGCGCGCCGGCTCGATGCCGCCCATCAGCTCGATGACGATGTCGGCGCCGAGGATGAGCGAGGCGGGATCCGTTGTCAGGAGCTCCTTCGGGATGGCGGGGGTGCGCACCGCGTCGACGTTGCGGACGGCGACACCGATCAGCTCGAGTCCGGCGCCCGCACGGCTGGCCAGCTCGTCGCCGTGCTCGAGCAGCAGCGAGGCGACCTGGGCGCCCACGCTTCCACCGCCGAGGATGGCGATGCGGAGGTTGCGGTACTCGATCATTCGGATTCCAATCCAGCGTCACGAGACAGCAGGTCCGCCTCGGTCTCGCGTCGCACCAGCAGGTGCGCCTTGCCGTTCCGGACGGCGACCACCGGAGGCCGCCCCAGATAGTTGTAGTTGCTGGCCATCGACCAGTGGTACGCACCCGTCACCGGGACCGCAACCAGGTCGCCGGGTTCGACATCCCCGGGCAGGTAGTCCGCGTGCACGACGATGTCGCCGCTCTCGCAATGCTTGCCAGCGATGCGCACGAGTGCCGGTTCGGCCGCTGAGCTGCGGGAAGCGATACGCACGGAGTAGTCCGCGCGGTACAGGGCGGCGCGGAGATTGTCGCTCATCCCGCCGTCGACCGAGACGTACCTGCGCAGCGCGGTCGTGTCATCCGGAAGCGTTACCAGCACATCCTTGATCGTGCCGACCTCGTACAGCGTCGTCGTCGAGGGGCCGATGATCGCGCGACCCGGCTCGACGGCAACGATCGGAACAGGTACTCCGAACTCCGCGGCAGCGGCAGCGACGATGTCGGCGAACCGGCGGGCGAGCTCGTCGAGCGAGAGGGCAACATCCACCGATGTGTAGGCGATCCCGAACCCGCCGCCCAGGTTGAGCTCGGGCACCGGTCCGGTCTCGAGGAGCCTCGCGTGAACGGTGAAGAGGCGTCTCGCCGCTTCGGCGAAGCCATCGGATTCAAAGATCTGGGAGCCGATGTGTGAGTGCAGGCCCAGGAACGACAGCTCGGGGTGTGACCGGATGATCGCGACGGTTGCCTCGGCGTCCGCGAGCGGAATGCCGAATTTCTGGTCCTCGCGGGCGGTGGCAAGGTACTCGTGCGTGGAAGCATGTACGCCGCTGTTGATGCGCAGCCGAACGGGCTGGACGCGTCCGTGACTCGCTGCGGCGGCGGCCACCCGGTCGATCTCGATGAGGCTGTCGAGGACGATCGCACCGATACCAACCGACACTGCGCGGTCGATCTCCGCGATGCTCTTGTTGTTGCCGTGCAGGCCGAGCCGAGCGGGATCGACTCCCGCGGCGAGCGCCACCGCGAGTTCTCCCCCGCTGCAGACGTCGATGTTCAGGCCATCCGCGATCATCCACCGCGCGATCTCGCTCGTCAGGAATGCCTTGCCTGCGTAGTAGACCTTCGCGCTCGAACCGACGCGCGCGAATTCGCGATCGAAGGACTCGCGAGCAAGGCGCGCGCGAGCCCGGGCATCCTCCTCGTCGACGACGTACACGGGCGTCCCGTAGTCAGCCACGAGGGTCAGCGCATCCATCCCGGCGATCTCCAGAACGCCGTCAGGGGTGCGAGTGGCTCCCCCCGACCACACCGTCGGCTCGAGCGCGTTGGCGTCCGACGGCACCGGAAGCCACGCGGGAGCGAGCGGATTGGCTGACAACGAGAACCTCACGAGACAAGGGGGCTAAGAGAAGCGTACGGAGCCGTAAGCCCGGTCAATAGTACCGAGCGGACTCGCCCTACTTCGCCGCGCACGTGCCCTTCTGCGACAGCGTTGCGCCGTTCAGCTCCACACCGTTTCCGGTGAACGTCGACACGATCGACTGCCCAGAGAGCGTGATGCTGGTGAGGGCGAAGGCCTTCGGGAGCTGGTCGGCGATGCACAGCGAGGTACCCGACTCGAGATACGTCGTAAGCCCCGGAAGATAGCGGTCGAGCAGGCTCGCCGAGACCGTCGCGCCATCGAAGGAGGCGGTCCTGATCGTGAATCCGGGCACGCCCTTCACTACTTTCGGGACGAGTGTAGCCCCGATCGACTGCGGGAACCCGAAGACGGAGATCGTCCCGGCCACCGCGACCGTCTTGCCGGAGATTTTCACGGTCGGCTTCAGGGAAGCAATCGCCGGAACCCTCGAGATCGCCGTCTCGACCGTCGAGGTCGGCACCGTGACTTTCACCGCGAGGGATGAGACGGGCGTCGTCTCGTTGAGTGGCACCCCGTGCGCGACCAGCACCGCCGAGCCCGATAGTCCGTCTACCACGAGCGGCTCCACCGTCACGTTCACGTCCTGGATGCGGCCCGATGCGGCCTGGAGCAGGATCGATCCCGAGCCGAGGTCCACCTCAACGGGCGCGGTCGACGGAAGCCCCAGTGCCGTCGCCACCTGCTCGCGCACGTAGTTTGTCGCGTACTTCTTCGCGTAGTAGTCGCCGACGAAGAATCCCACGACGAGGACCAGCACGATCACCACCAGCACGATGATCGCGGTGCGCAGCCGGTGCCTTTTGCGCGCGGGCTTCTCGGCGACGGCGGTCATCTACATGCGATCCGGTGCGCTGACGCCCAGCAGGCCGAGCGCGTTGCGCAGCACCTGGCCCGCGGCATCGTTCAACCACAGTCGGGTGCGGTGCAGGTCGGTGATCGGCTCCTCGCCGAGCGGCGTCACGCGGCAGCTGTCATACCAGCGGTGATACGCGCCGGCGAGCTCCTCGGCGTAGCGCGCGACGCGGTGCGGCTCGCGCAGCTCCGCGGCCTGCCGGACGACCCGCGGGAATTCGGCGAGGATGCCGAGCAGCATGCTCTCGGTCTCGTGGGTCAGCAGGGACGCGTCGAACGCGCTCCGGTCGACCCCGCTCGACTCGGCGTTGCGCGCGACCGCACGCGTACGGGCGTGCGCGTACTGCACGTAGAACACCGGATTGTCGTTGGTCTTGCGACCCCACAGGTCCAGGTCGATGTCGATCTGCGAGTCGATGGATGACCGCACCAGCGCGTACCGTCCGGCGTCGACGCCAACGGCATCGACGAGGTCCTCGAGGACGACAACGGTGCCGGCGCGCTTGCTCATGCGATGCGGGTTGCCGTCGCGCAGCAGGTTGACCAACTGCCCGATCAGGATCTCGAGGTTGTAATACGGCTTGTCACCGAACGCCGAGACCATCGCCATGAGGCGCTTGATGTAGCCGTGGTGATCGGCGCCCAGCATGATCAGGTTGCGCTCGAAGCCGCGCTCACGCTTGTTCAGGTAGTAGGCGATGTCGCCCGACATGTAGCCGTACTCGCCGTCGCTCTTGATGACGACGCGGTCTTTGTCGTCGCCGTAGTCCGTCGACCTGAACCAGGTGGCGCCATCCTTCTCGTAGATCGCGCCGAGCTCACGCAGCCGTTCGATCGCGTGCCTGACGGCGCCCGAATCGTGGATGTCATTCTCGTGAAAATAGACGTCGAAGATAACGCCGAAGTCCTGCAGGCTCTTCTTGATGTCGCCGAACATGAACTCGACACCCACCGACCGGAAGACCTCCTGCACTTCGTCTCGGCTCGGGATGTCCTCGAGCGGGTCGGGATACGCGTCGACAACCCGTGCGGCGATCTCAGCGATGTATTCGCCGGCGTAGCCGTCGTCGGGCGTCGGCTCCCCCGCCCAGCTGGCGACGAGGCTCCGTGCAAACCGATCGATCTGGCCGCCGTGATCGTTGAAGTAATACTCGCGCGTGACCAGGCCCCCCTCGAACGCGAAGATGCGCGCGAGACTGTCGCCGACTGCCGCCCAGCGCACGGCGCCGATGTGCAGCGGACCGGTGGGGTTGGCCGAGACGAATTCGAGGTCCATCGTGATGCCGGAGTAGAGGTCGCCGCGGCCGTAATCGTCGCCGGACTCCGCAATGACCTTCGCGAGGGCACCGGCGGCGGCCGCATCGAGCGTGATGTTGATGAACCCGGGACCAGCGACATCCACCTTCGCCACACCGTCGACAGCGGCGAGTTGGGTGCCGATCTCGTCTGCGAGTTCGCGCGGGGCCACGCCGAGCGGCTTCGCCAGCTTCATGGCGATGTTCGACGCCCAGTCACCGTGCTCGCGGGACCGCGGCCGCTCGAGCGGAACGTCGTCGATGGTGAGTTTCTCCGAGGATCCGCGACGCGCAACGATCCCCGAAACGACGTCGAGGAGGGATGCGGACAGGTCGGCTGGATTCACCGTAAGAGCCTATCGGAGCGGGGTGTGGCCTTAGCCGAGCTGCACGCGCTGGTAGTTGTCGTCGAACGGCAACTCATCGGCTGCCACTGTGAGGGCCATCGAGGACACGCTGAGGTCGGTCCAGCTGCTGGTGAGCCATGCTGTGTCGGCCGCATCCCGTCCGGTCGCGATCCGCAGAAGCGTGGAACGCGGGGCGAGCCGACTGGAGTCGACGACCCACCAGGCGCCGTCCACATACGCCTCGGTAACGGCGTGGAAGTCCATGGGGCGCAGGCCCGGCGCGTAGACGGAGGCCATCCGAGCGGGGATTTCCATGGCGCGGAGCAGCGCGATGGTCACGTGGGCGAAATCGCGGCACACTCCGGCCCGGTTCTCGAGCGTCGCGGTCGCGCCGTCGGTCGGACGGCTGGAGCCCGGAATGTAAGCGAGCCGCTCGAACACCCAGTCGCTGATGGCCTGCACCAGGACATAGCCGGTCAGTCCGCGAAACTCGTAGCGCGCGAGCGGCGTCAGCGTGTCGGACTGTGCGTAGCGGCTCGGTCGCGCGTAGGTGATGAGGTCGAGTTCGTTGACGGGAGCGGGGTCGGCCCGGCCCAGAACTTCGAGGCTGTAGTCGACAGCGAGTGTGCCCCGACCGGTCTCGAACAGCTGCAGTCGACTCCCGTGGAGGTCGAGGACCTCGCGGAACGGCTGCGCAACGCCGTCGAGCGAGAACTGAAGGGACTCGCTGGCGATGGTCGCACCGATAGCGGGCGTCATGCTGAACACCATGTTCGTTCGGCCGGCCGTCGCGAGCTCCAGGTGGACGGTGACGGTGCGCAGCATCCTCTGATGATGTCAGAGGTTTAGGAGGCGCGGCGCCTCACGGCCAGAGCAGGTCTTTGACCCAACCGGCGTGCTCGCGCAGGTAGCGCAGGCGCACCTGGTCGCGCTCGCGCTCGGCCTGCCAGAACTCGACGCTCCACGGGGTGAGGCGGTACGCGACCCAGTCGATCGGCACGTAGTCGGGATTCGCGTCGAGCTTGCGCTTTCCCAGCCGTAGGTGCGCATCGAAGTCGTCGACCGGTTCGCTTTGCCGGCCCGCGATCGCACGCGCGCGGGCGTTCGGCTGGCGCTCACGAAAGTCGCGCTCGCTGATCGATCGCGGCCCCTCCTCGACCGTTCCAACGAGGCGAACCTGCCTGCCCTGCTCTCGCCAGTAGAGGACGGCCGCGGCCTCCGGATTCTCGGCGATCTCGAGCCCCTTCGGTCCGGAACTGAGGCTCGCGAACCAGATGGCGGAGTCGTCCACATCCTTGAGAAGGAGCGTGCGGTTCGACGGATGCCCGTCCACCGTCGACGTCGCGAGCGCCATGGCCAGCGGCTGGAGCACGTCACCGTCGATGGCGGCCTCGATCCACTCGACCAGCAGCGGCAGCGGCTCATCCGGCGCAGCGTCGGTGTCGAAGTACGGGAACGTCGCCGTCACCGTCGGCACCTGCCGCAGGCGATCGCGCAGGGAAGGGTCATCGGGCATGCTGCTAATCTAGCTAGGCGCTGAGCCCCCATAGCTCAGGGGATAGAGCACTGCCCTCCGGAGGCAGGGGCCGCAGTTCGAATCTGCGTGGGGGCACTGTTGAAAAGTCCAGATCAGGAGCAGGTAGCTGAACCCGTCGAAGCGGACGATTCGGGCCACTGGCAACGTTTTGGCAACAAGCGGGCGGAGCGGAAAGGAGTCCTGTGAGTGAAACAGCCGAACTTCTTGCCTCTGTCAGGCGAACCAAGATCGCCCGCGTGCAGCGCGTGCGCTACGTGTTCGAAGGCTCCGTCACCGACGACGATGGCCCGCTTCAGGTTTCCTTCGACAGCGGCGCGCTCCTTCGAATCGACGCTGGCGCCGACGGCGAGATTCTGAGAGTGGACACGACACCGTGGGTGGATCCGTTCAAAGAGCCGCTGTCAGACGAGAACCGCGAGTTCGTCGAGCAGTCCGGCAAGTGGACCGAGTTTGACGTGTCAGAAGAGCCTCCGTACTCCTCGGTCATCGGAGACACCGTCCACCAGGTTCGGCTCATCACCCTCACAGATGGCAAATTGGTCGGCGTCATCTTCTCGGGCGGCAAGAGCGAGCTAACTGCGTCCACCGGAGCTGACAACCTTCAGGTGACGATTCGCTGAGGTATTTTCCCAAAGCGCAGAATCTGCGCGTCAAGCGCGGCGGAGACAGAGTCCAGATCGCTATCGAAGAGATCTGAGTAGACATCGAGGGTGACGGCGGCGGATGCGTGGCCGAGCATCCGCTGGACGGCTTTGACGTTCGCACCCGCGCTGATCGCGAGGCTTGCTGCCGTGTGACGTAACTCGTGCGGGGTCAATCCTGCCTGGCCGATCGTCTCTGCAGCTTCGTCCAGCCAGCCCCGACGGAACACTCGCCCGCGCAGCCATCCTCCCCGTGCTGCCGCGAAGACTGGCAAGCCAGCTTCTTTGCCTTTGATGTGCGACTCCAGCTCGGCGAGGATCGTTGCCGGCACCGGGATGGAACGGGCTTCGTAGTCCTTGGGGTCGGAGTCGATCTGAATGCCGTCGATTTCAACAATCGTGTGCTGGATCTCGAGGCGGCCACGCGTGAAGTCGATGTCCTTGATGCGCAACCCCGACGCCTCGCCCCATCGGAGACCGCAGTACGCGAGTACCAGCACCAGAAGCCCGTATCCGTTCGATTGCCCCCGGTAGATGCCCCTCCCTAGCGCGTCTACCGCGTCGGCAAGATCTCGTACTTCGGAGTGCGTGAGGTAGCGCTTCGAGGCCTTCGACACTTTCGGGAGGTTCAAGCCGTGAGCCGGGTTCGCGGGAAGCCGACCATCCTTGACGGCCATCTGTAGCGCGCCCGAGAGCACGTTCACGATCTTGCGCACGGTCGCCGGTCCCTGTGTCTTCGATAGGGCTGCGGCCCAGTTCTGGATGAGCTGGTGGTTTAGCGCAGCAAGTGGATATCCGCCGAGCTCCGGCTTGATGTGCCGCACAACGATTCCGCGAGCGCGCTCACGTGACGTTTCGCGCCAGTCGGAACGACTGGCCATCCAGGCATCGAGCCACTCCCCCAGCAGCACCCGTGATTTCGCCGGGTCGACATACGCGCCACGGCTCTTGTCAATTTCGACCTTTGCCAGGAACAACTCTGCGTCCCGCTTTGTCCTGAATCCACGCTTCTGTGTCTGGATGTGATCGGGCTTGCGATAGATCACCCGGTATCGCTTGCCCGCTTTCGTCTCGTATGCCGTCACGCTCCCCATGCTGACGAAGCTAAGTCGAACCTCGGACTTTCGGTCTCAGCTCCTGGAGGGATCCTCTGGCGCATCTGCGATCAACTCGTCCCATGTAATTCCGAGTTGGTCGAGAACAGCCTGCACGACCTGATTGCCTTTGCGTTTCTGCCACCGTCGCGCGAGCTCCAAACGGTACGGCTTTCGCACGGCTTTGAATTGTTCGACAAGCCTGTCGTTGCTTCGGTACCACGCCATGGGATCCGCATCGTACGCGGCCGCTTCTGCCAGCCATTGTTCGAACGCGGCCGCAGCATCCTCAGGCACAGCCCGCAGCCGATCCGCCGTCTTCACCTGTTCGGCGAAGATCTTGAGTCCGGATTTAATCAGAGTTGTTTGCGGATAGTCGAAGCTGGGTTGGCGTCTGAGCCACCGCTCCATTTCGTCCGTGTCCGACTGTCCGTCAACGAATCGCCGCCACTGCGCGATTAGCTCGGGCCGTCGCGGATCGGGTTCAGGGGCTACGGATGTAGGTGCCTCGGTTATCGAAAGTCCGATCTTCCGCTCGATCGAGTTCAGCACATCGAGCGGAAAGGTCCCAGCGCCCCATTTCTCGAAGTAGCGAACTTCACCTTCGCGCAAAAGAGTCTCCCTCGCGCCCGCGGCGATCGCCGCGGCTATGAAGTTATCGCTCGCTCGGCCTTCGAAGAGCACAGCTTCGGGCGCCCGTCCTTCGCGCACGATTTCGAGGCTGGACCCGCTCAAAGACTCGAGAGTCTTATCCAGTTGCCGCGTGCCTCTCTCGGCCAGGACCCGGAGTCGAGGCGTTTCATCCGGTCGGTCAAATACCCATCGATACTGACCCGGCTCTTCTTCCCAGCTCGCTTCGGAAGTGCGACTGCCCGCGACGAAATCATCGACGGCCTCAAGGAGCAGTCGCAAAGCATCCGAGAGCCAAGACGCTGTTAGGGGCACTTGGCGGTCGTGCGACTCAATAATCGCATCGGCCCAGCCGCGGCCGTGAAGCCAGTATCGAAAGGTGAACGGGAGTGCGGACGACTCGATTGCCGTCTCTGGCTCAGTCATGTCAATGCACTTGAAGATCCCTTGGGATCTCCCAACCGGCGTGCAGTGTCCGGCGTTAGATGAATGCGACCTTATGCCGCTCGCCTAGATTAGCGCCGTTTTCATCTGCGCCGCGATCACATTCCCCGCAACCTTTTCGTCGCCGACTCTTTGTTAATTACGATTTCTTTTTCCTTTGGATCCCTGTCATTCCGCCACTCCCTTGTATCCCAACCCCTCTTGCTCCGAACTTGTGAAGAGTGAGAGGGGTTGGGATGTGCGCCTCGCGCAGGAGTGCCGGAATGACAGGGATCCAAGCCCCCTAACCGGTCGCTTGACCCGTCGCGTT
>DASXCU010000161.1:0-2054 GCA_036491035.1 Galbitalea sp.
CTTCGACCATCCGCGCACGCTGGACGTGTGCGCCTTGGTCGCGTTGGCGTAGTCGACTTCCCAGTCCGGCCAGCGCTTGATGACCTCCTCGAGCGCCACCCGCGCCTGCATGCGCGCCAGGGCCGACCCCAGACAGAAGTGCAACCCGTGGCCGAAACTGAGATGAGGGGCGCCGCGGTGGATGTCGAAGCGGTCGGCATCGGGATATCTGCGTTCGTCTCGGTTGCCTGATCCGTTGATCAACAACATGATCGAGCCCTCGGGAACCGTTGTGCCGTGGCATTCGATGTCGCGAGCCACATACCGCGCCTGCACCGGTGAGGGCGCTTCGTAGCGGAGGACCTCCTCGATCGCCATGGGGATCAGCGACGCGTTGTCCACGAGCTGCCGACGCTGATCGGGGTGCTCGGCCAGAAGTTGCCCCATGAAACCGATCAGACGTGTCGTCGTCTCGTTGCCCGCACCGGCGATCATGTTGGTGTATTGCAGCACCTCGGTCCGGTTCAGCCGCCGAGTTACTCCGTCTTCCTCGAACTCAACGTTGAGCAGCTGCGTCATCAGATCATCGGAGGGATGTTCTACCCGCCAATCGATGTACTCGGAAAACATTTCGAAGCTCTGGGTGAAAAAATCTTCGGTGACCACCCTGAACTTGCCCTCTTTCAGGGTGAGTTGACGTCCGCCGCGGTCACGGAGCGCTTCCTGATTGTCTTCGGGGATACCCAGCAGGTAGCCGATCGTGCGCATCGGGACCATCGCGCCGAGATTTCCGATGAAGTCGAAATTCCCGGTGCCCACTAGCGGGTCGAGCGCCCGCTCGCAGAACGCCCGCGTCAGCGGTTCTATCGCTTCCATCCGGCGCGGCGTGAACACCTTTGAGAGCAAGTGGCGGTGCAGATCATGAATCGGCGGATCTTCGAAAAGGATGATGCCGGGCGGAATCTCGAGACCGCTCATGATGATGTCCATGGTGGTGCCGCGACCCGACCGGTAGGCGTCCCAATTCGTCAGCTCGCGGGAGACGTCCTCGTAGCGGCTCAGCGCGTAGAAGTTGTGCTTGTCGTTGTAGTACAGCGGCGCTTCATCGCGCAGCCTCTTCCAGATCGGGTACGGATCATCGTCGATCTCGAAATCGAACGGGTCGTAGTAAACCTCGGCGGTGCTTGCTCCGGTCATCGTGGTGTCTTTCTCTCGGACAGAGCCTCGGGCAACACGACGTCGCCCACGCGCTTGAGATAGGGCCATGCGACTTCGGGCGGCAGTCCACCGCACAGGGGCGACAGGTTGAGTATCCGTCCGGCGCGAACCCGCGAAATCGCTTCCGGCACAGAGATGATCACGTGCGACGCCGCCTGTCGCAGCTCGGCAACGGTTGTCACGTGCGAGATACCCGCCGAGGTCTGGTTGCCGGGATTCCACTCGGCATAGCTTCGCGCATCGTGCAGCAGATGCTCGCCCAGCTCCGACCAGGCCTGCTCCACGTCATCGGCGACGAAGACAACCGACGGCTCGTCACGGTCGGGAAGCAGTGTGGGCCCCACTGTGTGGCCGTTTTCCCGGCAGGCGGCTTCGTAGGCCTCCTGCATACCGGGAACATTGCCGTTCGCCATTAGACCCAGCCCGTATCTGCCCGCCCGTCGCGCCGCTGCCACGCTGCCGCCGCCCCACATCAGCAAGGGGCCGCCGGGGCTCAGTGGCCGCGGTGTCACCACGATCCGTCGTCCGTCTTGAACGACCGTATCGCCGGCCAGCAACGGGCGCAGCATCGCGAGCTTCTCGTCGGCCCGCCGCCCTCGATCACCCAGCGCCAGGCCGAACTGCTCGAACTCCTCCGGCCGATACCCCAGCGCCAGGATGTACGACGTCCGCCCACAGCTGATGATGTCGAGGACCGCC
This sequence comes from Galbitalea sp., assembly GCA_036491035.1. Lineage (GTDB taxonomy): Bacteria > Actinomycetota > Actinomycetes > Actinomycetales > Microbacteriaceae > Galbitalea. The sequence goes on from DASXCU010000161.1 coordinate 1,897, forward strand.
ATGTCCTCGGCGAGCCGCACGGGTTCGTAGAACGGAAAGATCAGGATCAGGCTGAGCCCCAGGCGCTGCGTGCGCGCGGCAACCGCCGACGCCAACAAGAACGGGGACGGCAGGTAGCCGTCCTCGGAACCGTGGTGCTCACAGAACACCGCGGCGAG
>DASXCU010000162.1:0-16404 GCA_036491035.1 Galbitalea sp.
CCGTACATCAATCGCGACAAGGTGGATGTCAGTGACCTCACGCCTGTCACCAAGAGCTACACGGAGTACAAGGGCAAGCGCTGCGCACTCCCCGCGCTCTCCGACGACTACGCGCTCTACTACAACACCGACATGCTGACGGCCGCCGGGATCTCCGCTCCACCGAAGACGCTCGGCGAACTGGAGACCGATGCGCTCAAGCTGACAACCTATAACCCGGACGGCTCCATCAAGACCCTCGGATTCGACCCGGTCATGGGCTTCTACGAGAACGCTGCGGCGCACTACGCGCCCACCACGGGCGCGAAGTGGCTCGACTCCAGCCAGAAGTCGCTCATCGGCACCGACCCGGGCTGGCCCGAGATCATCAAGTGGCAGACCGCCTTCGTCCAGAAGATCGGCTACGCCAAGCTGAAGGCCTTCAACGCAGCGGCCGGCCAGGAGTTCTCGGCCAGCAACGCGTTCCAAAAGGGCAAGATCGCCATGAACCTTGACGGCGAGTACCGCACCGCGTTCATCGCCGACCAGGCTCCGAAGCTCAAGTACGGCACAGCACCGTTCCCGACCGCGGATGACAAGACTGACCTCTACGGTGGCGGCTACATCACGGGCAACATCGCCGGGATCGCGAAGGGTTCGAAGAACCCGGAGCTGGCGTGGGCGCTGCTCAAGTACCTGACGTTGAACACCGGGGCGGTCGTGAAGATGGCGAACGGGCTCAAGAACGTGCCGCACCTCACGTCGGCGCTCGGCTCCTCCAACCTCGAGGTGAGCTCGCAGTACAAGACGTTCATCGATGTCGCGAACAACCCGAGCTCGCTGACGACGCCGCCCAGCCCGGTTGGCGCCGGCTACCAGACGACGTTCGAACAGTGGTGGGACAAGTACCAGGAGACCGGTACGGGAAGCATCTCGGACGGGCTGAAGTCGGTCGACAAGCAGATCAACTCGTCGGAAGCCCTGGCTGCTCCGTGACCACTGGGTCTGCCGTTTCCCTTGGGCGCAACCCGGGGCGGTCCACTTCGGTGGGCCGCCCCGGCCAGAGCCGCGCACGCCGGCGTCGGCTCCTCGTCATCTTCGGGATGCTGGCGCCAGCACTGCTCGGACTGGTGATCTTCTTCGTCTACCCGCTCATCGCATCCGTTTACTACAGCTTCACCAGCTACAACCTGCTGTCCGACCCGGTCTGGGTTGGGCTGCGTAACTACCAGTACCTCTTCACCGAAGACCCGAACGTCGGGATCGCGGCCTTCAACACCGCCTGGTTCGTGGTGATCATGGTCCCGGTGAAGCTGGCCTTCGCCTTCGCGATCGCGGGCCTTCTCGCCCGGGCCCGCCGTTCCAACGGGGTCTGGCGCACGCTGTACTACCTCCCGGCGCTCGTGCCGCCCGTCGCATCCGTTGTGGCGTTCGTGTTCCTCTTCAACCCCGGCACCGGCCCGGTAAACCTCATCCTTGGCTGGCTCGGCGTGCACCCCGGGCCCCTGTGGTTCAACGACGCCAACCTCGCCAAGCCGTCCCTGCTGGTTCTCGCCGTGTGGGTGATGGGCGACGTGATGATCATCTTCCTTGCCGGACTGCTGGACGTCCCGCGCGAACTGTACGAGGCGTCCTCGCTGGATGGCGCAAACGGCCTCCAGAAGCTGCGCTACGTCACGCTTCCCGCTATGGTTCCCGTGCTCGTCTTCTCACTCGTGACCGGAGTCATCGCCGCACTCCAGTACTTCACCGAGGCCTCGGTCGCGTCCGCAACCGCGGCCGGGCAGGCGACGGTCGGTGGCGGCGGATCGCTGGTCGCCGGTTATCCGGACCAGTCGCTGCTCACCTACACGCAGTGGCTCTACGAACGAGGGTTCAGCGACTTCCAGCTCGGCTACGCCTCCGCGCTCGCGGTCCTGCTGTTCGTCGTCGCGTCCCTTGTGCTTGTCTTCCTGCTCCGAAAGGTCAAAGCATTCATGCCAGAGGAGTCGTCACTGTGACTGCGACAATCAGCATTCCGACCGTCACGACGCCGAAGCGGCGCCGTGCGCGGAAACCGCTCGCCTGGATTGCCGAACACATCGTGCTCGTCGCCCTGGCGGTGCTCTTCCTCGCACCCGTCGTGTTCGTCTTCCTGACCTCCGTCATGACGACCAACCAGACGCTCAGCGCGACGATCCTGCCGAATCCCTGGACGTGGAGTAACTACATCGACGCCTTCGGCAAGGTCCCGCTGCTGCAGTGGTTCGGCAACTCGGCGTACTACGCCGTGAGCTCGACCGTGCTCATGCTGCTGTCGTCGATCCCGGCCGCGTATGTGCTCTCACGCATCCGTTTCCGTGGCGCAAGCATCATCTTCGTTGCGATCATCGCGGCGATGCTCCTGCCCCCGCAGGTGACCGCGGTCCCCGTTTACGTGATGTGGTCCAAGCTGGGCCTGACCGGCTCGCTGCTGCCCCTCATCCTGCCGAACGCTCTGGGCGACGCGTTTTCGATCTTTCTGCTGCGCCAGTTCTTCCTCACCATCCCGAAGGAATACTCGGATGCGGCCCGCATCGACGGCAACGGCGAGTGGGGTGTGCTCACCCGGGTCATCCTCCCGATGGCGAAGCCGGGAATTGCGGCGACCGCGATCTTCATGTTCTTCTCGTCCTGGAACGACTACTACGGCCCCCTGCTCTACACGTCGGAGAACCCGCAGTGGTGGCCAGTTGCCTACGGTCTCGCGACTTTCCGTAGTGTGCACGGAACCAACTGGGGACTCACCATGGCCATCACGATGCTCGTGCTCGTGCCGGTAGTGATCATCTTCTTCTTCGCGCAGAAGGTCTTCGTCGAAGGAATCACTCTGACAGGAGTCAAAGGCTAAGCATGAAACTCACGATCGTTGGTGGAGGCTCCACCTACACCCCCGAGCTGATGGACGGATTCGCGCGCCTGCGCGAACTCCTGCCGATCGAGGACGTCTGGCTCGTTGACCCGGACGAGACCCGGCTCGCGCTGGTCTCCGGTGTCTCGCGCCGCATGCTCGCGCGCGCCGGTCATCCCGCGACGGTGCACGCGACGACGGATCTCGTCGCCGGTGTCTCGGATGCGGACGCGGTGCTCTTCCAGCTTCGGGTCGGCGGACAGGATGCGCGGCGCGGTGACGAGACGTGGCCGCACGAGGTCGGCTGCATCGGCCAGGAGACGACCGGCCCCGGCGGATTCGCGAAGGCACTCCGAACGGTTCCCGTCGTGCTGAATGTGGCCGAGGTCGTTCGAAAGCACGCGAAGCCGAACGCCTGGATCGTGGACTTCACCAATCCGGTCGGCATCGTGACGCGCGCGCTCCTTCAGGCGGGCCACCGTGCGGTCGGCCTCTGCAACGTCGCCATCGGGTTCCAGCGCCAGTTCGCCGGAGTCTTCGGTGTCGATCCGGCTCGGGTGAGCCTCGGTCACGTCGGCCTCAACCACCTCACGTGGGAACGCAACGTCTGGGTGGACGGCGTCGACCGCCTGCCGGAGCTGTTCGACCGCGTCGGCGAGCTGGCCGACGACGTCGAGCTGCCGGTTCACCTGCTCGAGCTGCTCGGTGTCGTCCCGTCGTACTACCTGCGCTACTACTACGCTCACGACGAGGTGCTGCACGAACAGCTGGGCGCACCAACCCGTGCGGACGAGGTGCAGGAGGTGGAACGGATGCTGCTCGAGAAATATGCGGACGAGTCCGTCGACACCAAACCCGAGGAGCTCAGCAAGCGCGGCGGTGCGTTCTACTCGGAGGCCGCGGTTGATCTGCTGGCATCGCTCATCTCCGATCGGGGCGACGTACAGGTCGTGAACCTGCGCAACGACGGCATCCTGCCGTTCCTGCCCGACGACCATGTCATCGAGGTGCCGGCCACCGTCGGCGCCGGCGGGGTCAGGGCCGTCCCGGTCGCGCCGCTCGACGATGACATCCGTGGACTCATCAGCGCCGTCGCCGGCTACGAACGACTCGCGCTCGACGCCGCCATTCACGGCGGCCGCGACCGTGTGCTGCTGGCCATGCAGGCGCATCCCCTGGTGTTGCAGTACGAGCGCGCGGACAAGCTGACCGACCTGCTGCTGGCCAACAACCGGGAGCACCTCGCGTGGGCGAAGTGAGTGTCCCCGTTGTCGTGGCGATCGACGGCGGCGGTTCGAAGACGGATGCCGTCGCGGTGGGTCTCGACGGTGCCGTGTTCGGGCGAGCGTCCGGTCCGGGCACCAGCCCGCACTTCGTCGGGGTGGATGCCGCGGTCGAGCAGATCGACGCGCTGGTACGGGAGGCTGCAGGCCCGCATCCGATCGTCCAGGCGAATGTCTACCTGTCCGGACTCGACCTTCCGAGCGAGGTGGAGACGTTCTCCGAGGCGCTTGGCGGCGTGCCGTGGGCAAACGCGACGACCGTGGTGGAGAACGATCTCTATGCGCTCCTGCGCAGCGGAACTTCTGCTACGGATGCGGTCGCCGTGGTCTGCGGTTCGGGCATCAATGCGCTCGGTCGACGAGCGGATGGGCGGACCGCGCGATTCGCTTCGCTCGGCGTCATCTCCGGTGACTGGGGCGGCGGGACGGGCCTCGGCGAGGCCGCGATCTGGCACGCTGCACGTGGCGCCGACCTGCGGGGCCAAGCGACGTCGCTGACCGTCGCTATCCCCGCGGCCTTCGGACTGGCGACCGTCGCGGACGTGACGAACGGACTCCACCTCGGATCCATCGAGTACGGCGATCTCGGACGGCTCTCGCCCGTCGTCTTCGAACACTCGGATGCGGGCGACACCATCGCCGGCGAACTGGTCGACCGGCAGGGACAGGAGATCGCGATTATGGCGATCTCCTGCCTCGAGCGTCTCGAACTGCTCGAGAACCTCACGCCCGTCGTTCTCGGGGGCGGCGTGGTCGCCGGACGAAATCCGCGACTGTGGACCGCGATCGAGACGGAGTTCGCCGCGCGTGCTCCGCGGGCCGAACTCATCCACGTGTCTGCCCGTCCGCTGATGGGCGCGGCGCTTCTCGCCCTGGAAAGTGCCGGGGCGCCGCAGGAGAGCCTCGACCGGACCGAACGCGAACTGTCGGGACGAGCCAGCGTCGCGAGTTAGTCGGTGGTTTCGACCTTCGGAGCTGTCTTGGCATGGTTCTGGATGCCGATGAGCGAGACGATCCCGCCGAGCACAAGCAGCACAGCCGTCAGGATCAGCGTGCGGTGGAATCCGTCGACATCGATGTGCGGCCCGATGACCAGCCCGAGGAACGCGATCGCGACGAGTCCCGCGACCCGGCTGACCGCGTTATTGATGGCAGAACCGATTCCGGCCTGGGATTCGGAGATCGCGCCGAGGATGGTCGATGTGAGTGGTGCGACAGTGAACGACAGACCGATCGCGAACAGCAGGATGCCGGGCAGAAGCTCGGTCCAGTAGTTCACGTGCGTCCCGGCGCTCAGCATCAGCAGGTAACCCACGCCGCCGATAATCGGACCTGCGCCCATGAACAGCCGGGGGCCGTACTTACCGGACAGCGAGCCCGCCCAGGACGACAGCGCGATGTTGAGGATGCCCATCGGCAGGGTGGCGAGCGCGGCGAGCGTCGCCGGGAACCCGGCCACCTGCTGCAGGAAGACCGAGATGATAAATCCGCCGATCGACAGCGCGGCGTAGACAAGGGCGGTCGACACATTGCCGATCCGGAAGTTGCGAACGTTGAACAGGCTGAGCGGCATGAGCGGCTGCTTTGCGAGCTTCTCTCGCACCAGGAATCCCGCGAAGCACAGGATCCCGAGGATGAACGGCAGCAGGATGAGCGGGCTCCCCCAGCCGTAGTGGCCCTGCTCGATGAGCGCATAGACCGGGCCGCCGAGCCCGAGCACGCAGAGCACGGCGCCGAGATAGTCGATGCTCATTCCGGGCTTGCGGACATCCTTCTGTCGAAGGAGGAACAGCAGCACGAGGGTGACCGCGATCGGGATGACGTTGATGACGAAGACCCAGCGCCAGCCGATGGTGTCGACGATCACGCCGCCGAGTGTCGGCCCGGCCAGGAACGCCACCGTCGTGCCGGCCGTCCAGCGGCCGATCGCCTTCGAGCGGGCCGCGCCATCGAACGTCGAGGTGATGAGGGCGAGGGAGCTCGGCACCAGCAGCGCCCCCGCGATTCCCTGTAGCCCGCGACCGACGATCAGCATCTCCGGGTTGATGGCGACGGCGCAGAGCAGGGAAGTCACGCCGAATCCGATGAGACCGATCCGCAGGATGACGATGCGACCCAGCAGGTCCGACAGCGAGCCGGCGAGCAGGATGAGCGCGCCGAGCGTGATCAGGTACGCATCCACGACCCACTGCTGGGTCGCGAGGCCGCCGTGAAGCTCGCGCTCGATGGCGGGGAGCGCAACGTTGATGACGCTGCCGTCGAGGAACGACACGAACGATGCGAGGATCGCGATCCAGAGAACGAGCGACTGGGTTCTGGCGGCGTTCGCACCCGCGGTGGTGGTCATGTTCTCAGTAAACCGTAAGCCGGCGTTAGGAGTCCGTAACTGCACGTTCGACGGCGCCGAGCAGGTCGGGGCGGTCCAGAATTCGAAAGTGGCCCGGCACCGGCAGCTCGATGTTCGTGGCTCCCTCGAGGTGGCTGCCATTCGGCACGATCGGATCCCAGGAGGCGTAGATCGAGGTGATCCGGCTGTTCACAGCGGCGTTGCTCGCCAGAGTCACGATGGTCTCGTGGGTCGGGACGAACTCTCGCAGCGTCCGGATCGGGATCAGATGCGCGTAGTCCGAGCCGCCGAAGGGACTGTTGATCGCGACCATCGGCCCGATCCGCGAGCCACGATCATCCGCCACCATGAGCGTCTTTCCGATCAGCCCACCCTTGCTGTGCGCCACGATCGCGACATCGGTGAGGCCCTCGCGCTCGAGGTAGTCGCCCGCGAGCGCCGCCATCTCGGCGATGGGACGGATGTTTCGACCGAACTCCGGAACGACGTGCACCGGATGGCCAATCGCGTGCAGGTGCCTGGCCACCGCCTCGAGGAAGTGCCACGTTTCGTAGACGCCCGGCAGCACCAGCACGGGTCGTCGATCTCCGGTCCGGTAGCGGCCCGGATCCGAGTGCCGAAGGGCGCCGATGCGCACCCGATAGGCCCAGGCGTAGTCGACGATGCGGGTCGAGATGTGCCGCTGAAAGACGTTCATGCGTGCGCGTGATTTGCGATGAAGGCCGCGACCTTCGGTGGATCCGTGTACATGATCACGTGCGGACCCGGCACCTCCGCGTAGCTGCCGTCCTTCAACAGTTCGGCCACTCGCCTCGACCACGGCGCCGGGCTGATGCAGTCGCGGTCTCCCCGAATGACGAGGCCCTTCACGTCGAGAAGCGGCAGCCGGTCCTCGATGCGATCGGCGAGCAGGTGCTTCGTCTGCTTCAGGAAGTACGGGATGCCGCAGCGGAAGAAGTAGTCGACCGACACGATCGCGTTCACCTCCGGTGGCTCACGGGTGAGGATGTCGCGCATCAGGCGGCCGGTCGCGTGCCAGAATCCGCGGGCGACCGGATCCATGGTGGGGGCGAGGAGGACGATACGGTCGGTGACCTCCGGGTGCTCGTACACAAGCTGGGTCACGACCTGCGTACCCATCGAGTGTCCGACCAGCACGGGATTCTCGATGCCCTCCGCCTCGAGGTGACGCGCCAGCACCCCGGCGTGATCGGCGATCGAGACATCGCGGTGCGGATTCGGCGCCGAACCGTACCCCGGAAGGTCGACGAGGTACGCCGTGCCGTATTTGGCGAGCTGCGCGGCCGAGGGGTGGAAATAACGCGAGGAGACGCCGATGCCGTGGACGAGCACGAATGGTCGGCCGCCGACCGGCGCTCCGACGACGGGCGGGAAGCGACGGACCACGACCGCGAGGTCGTCGTACAGGATGCGGCTCGTGAAGTACTGCGCGTCGCCCTCCCGACCGGTCGGGTATTCGGACTCGGCCCGTGAGCTCATCCTCTGCCGCGCCATCTCTCCAGTATGGACGCAGCAGAATAGAGGCATGGCGTACAGCGACTCGACAGACCAGCCGGCCGGACAGAATTGGGCGCAGAGCCACAGTTTCGGCGCGAGTACCGTGCAGCGACCAGCGGATGCCGCGGAACTGCGCGAGCTCATCCTGCAGGGCGGACCCGTTCGTGCCCTCGGCACACGGCATTCCTTCACCGACCTCGCTGACACGACCGGACGGCTTCTCTCGGTCGAGCGTTTCGCCGACGACCTCGTGATCGACGAGGAAGCGCAGACCGCGAGCTTCGCCCCCGGAATCCGTTACGGCGACGTGGCCACCCAGTTGCAGGCGCGAGGCTGGGCGCTCCACAACCTGGCGTCTCTCCCCCATATTTCCGTCGCGGGCGCCGTCGCGACGGGCACTCACGGCTCCGGGGACCGGAATGGCACCCTGTCGGCCGCCGTGGCGGGCCTCGAGTTCGTCGACGGGCGCGGCAACCTCGTGCGACTCACGCGCGGTGACGACGACTTCGACGGTGCCGTCGTATCGCTCGGAGCGCTGGGCGTCATTACGCGGATCACGCTCGACATCCAGCCGACCTTCGACGTACGCCAGGACCTGTACGACAATCTGCCCTGGGATGCCGCCCTCCAGCACTTCGACGAGATCACGGGGAGCGCGTACAGCGTCAGCCTGTTCCACTCGTGGGTCGGTGAGACGATCGGGCAGGTCTGGCTGAAGAGCCGGATGGATGCGCCGGTACCGCCGACGGAACTGTTCGGCGCGACCCTGCAGACGGTCGCCGAGCACATGATCCCCGACCAGCCGGCCTCCAACACCACTGATCAGGGTGGCGTCCCCGGGCCGTGGAACGACCGGCTCGCCCACTTCAAGCTGGGGTTCACGCCGAGCAACGGCGACGAGCTCCAGAGCGAGTACCTCGTTCCCCGCGAGCGGATCCTGGAGGCGCTGCGGGCGGTGCGAGACCTTGGGCCCCGCATCGCGCCCCTGCTGCTCATCACCGAGATCCGCACGATGACGGCCGACCGACTGTGGCTGAGTGGCGCCTACGACACGAACGCCGTCGGCGTGCACTTCACCTGGAAGAAACTGCCAACAGAAGTCGGAAACCTGCTGCCCGATCTCGAAGCCGTGCTGCTGCCGCTCGGGGCACGCCCGCACTGGGGCAAGGTTTTCGCGGCGGGCGTCGACCAGCTCGCGCCCCTGTATCCGCGGTTCGACGATTTCCGCTCCCTCGTGCACAAGTACGACCCGGACGGCCTCTTCCGCAATGACTTCCTGGTGCGGAAGCTGGGGCTCTAGCTAGCAGGTCCCCACTCGATGCCGAGTCGCCGAGCGAGGCCGAGCGCGTCGAAGGGCGCGCGCACCTTCATGTCATTGTCGAAGTAGACGTAGGCGTCGCGTCCGGTATCCATCCATTCACGGATGTCGGCCGCCCACCGATCGAGTGCCTCGTCCGTGTAGCCGCTCGCGTAGAGCTCTTCGGCGCCGTGCAGCCGGACGTACACGAAATCGCTGGTCAGTTCCCGATTCTGCGGCCAGGTGCCGGCGGTATCCGCGACCACGAATGAGATATCGTTCGCGCGAAGGAGCGCGGCAACAGACGCGCCGACGAAGTCCGGATGGCGCGCCTCCAGGGCGTGACGAATCGGGCGGTCGGGCTGCGCTTCCAGCCAGTCGCGGTCGTCCAGGCGGGCGTCGTGCTTCCGCGCGAGCGCGAGTGCCTCTGTTGTCGTGCGTGGCAGCAGCGAGAAGAACGCTTCCAACTGTTTCGGGTCGAACGGATGACGCTCCGGCAGCTGCCAGAGGATCGGTCCGAGCTTGTCACCGAGCGCCAGTACGCCGGAGGCAAAGAAGTTCGCGAGTGGGATCTCCACGTCATTGAGGCGCTTCAGGTGGGTGATGAACCTGCCGCCCTTGACCGAGAACACGAATGCGCCCGGCGTGGTGTCTCGCCAGGAGATGTAATTCGTCGGACGCTGGAGCGAATAGAACGAGCCGTTCAGCTCGATCGAGTTGAGTCGATCGGCGGAGAACTCGAGCTCGCTTCTCTGGGGCAGGCCCTTCGGATACCACTGCCCGCGCCACGGCGGATATCGCCATCCTGAGATCCCAACTCGCGCTACCGCCACTCTTCGACGGTAGCTCCCTCGGCGACCCTAGGCGAGGGGGCCGACAGCCACGATTCGCAGCACGGCCACGCCCTGCTCGTTCGACTCGGCGAGGTCGATCGTCGCCGTGATCGCCCAATCGTGGTCACCGGCTGGGTCAGAGAGGACCTGTCGGGCCAGCCATTCCGTTGGACCTTCGGTGAGCTGCAGCATTGCCGAACTACGAGCATCGGCATCGGTTCCGATTGCGGCAGTGCCGGTTACCTTCGGGCTGATCGAGTCGTACTCGTCGAAGTAGGGGTCGAGTGAGTCGGCCCAGCGGTCCGCGTCGAACCCGGATGCTGCATCCAACTCCCCGAGCTCGTCCCATTTCTCCAGTGCCGCGAGCTGCACGCGGCGAAACAGTTCGTTGCGCACGAGCACGCGGAACGCTCGTGCGTTCGTCGTGACGCCCGGGGGGGCCGGCGGCAGCACCGGTGCGCCGTCGACGACCGCGCCCGGGTTCACCAGTTCGTCCCACTCGTCTAGCAAGCTCGAGTCAACCTGTCTCACGAGCTCGCCGAGCCACTCGATGAGGTCGAGCAGCTCCTCCGTCTTGGCCTCGTCCGGGATGGTCTGTCGTGTCGCACGGTAGGCGTCGGAGAGGTAACGAAGCACCAGACCTTCGCTGCGGGCAAGGCTGTAGTAGTTGATGTAGTCGCCGAAGGTCATTGCGCGCTCGTACATGTCGCGAACGACGGACTTCGGGTGCAGCTCGAAGTCGGTCACCCACGCCTGTGACGCGCTGTAGGTGGCGAAAGCGGCATCGAGGAACTCCATGAGCGGCATCGGATGCCTAACCTCCTCGAGGAGCTCCATCCGTTGGTCGTATTCGACGCCCTCGGCCTTCATCGCGGCGACGGCCTCGCCGCGGGCCAGGAACTGTTGTTGCGAGGTAACCGGGCGCGGATCCTCGAGCGTCGCCTCGATCACCGAGATCATGTCCAGTGCGTAGTGCCCCGTTGGTGAGTTGTCGGGCTCCAGCAGTTCGAACACGGCGAGCGCGAACGGCGACAGCGGCTGATTGAGCGCGAAGTTCGGCTGAAGGTCCATAGTGAGGCGGATTTCGCCATCCGCAGTTTGCGTCACGACCCCGGCGGTGCGCAGCGTGCGGTAGATCGCGAGCGCGCGCCGGGCAAGCGCGAGTTGACGTCGCCATGATTCGTGGTTCTCGAACACGAGGTAGCGAACGTTCTCGAAGACGTTGCCGCCCCGGCCGATCACGTTGATCAGCATCGCCGCGGTCATCTTCATGCTCGACGTCAGCGTCTCGGGGTCCGCGGCGATCAATCGCTGGAAGCTCGGCTCGCCCCACGAGACGAACCCCTCCGGTGCCTTCTTGCGCACGATGCGTTTCAGCTTGACCGGATCGTCGCCCGCCTTCTTGATCAGCCGGACGTTTTCCGTCTCGTGCTCGGGCGCCTGTGCGACGACCGTCCCCGCCGTGTCGAATCCGGCACGGCCGGCACGACCGGCGATCTGATGGAATTCGCGGGCGCTGAGCTGTCGCGTTCTCGTTCCGTCGAACTTGGTGAGGGCGGTCAGAAGGACGGTGCGGATCGGGACGTTGATGCCGACGCCGAGCGTGTCCGTGCCGCAGATGACGCGCAGCGCCCCGCTCTGCGCGAGTTGTTCGACCAGGCGCCGGTACTTCGGCAGCATGCCCGCGTGGTGCACTCCAATCCCGAGCCGAAGCAGGCGCGAGAGTGTCTTGCCGAAGCTGGTCGTGAAGCGGAAATCACCGATCAGGATCGCGATGGCGTCGCGCTGTTCTCGCGTGGCGACCTTGGCACCGGCAAGCGCCTGCGCGCGCTCGAGCGCCGCCGCCTGGGAGAAGTGGACGATGTAGATGGGAGCCTGGCCGGTTCCGAGGAGGTCCTCGACCGTCTCGTGGATCGGCGTCGTCTCGTAGTAATAGTGCAGCGGAACGGGTCGCTCCACGCCGGTCACGGACGCGGTGTCCCGCCCGGTGCGGCGAGTGAGGTCGGCCGCCAGCCAGGCGACGTCGCCGAGCGTCGCCGACATGACGATGAACTGCACGCGCGGCAGCTCGAGCAAGGGAACCTGCCAGGCCCAACCGCGATCGGGATCGGAGTAGAAATGGAACTCGTCCATGACCACCTGGTCGACGTCGCTGTCCGGTCCCGCGCGGAGGGCGACGTTGGCGAGAATCTCGGCCGTGCAGCAGATGATGGGCGCATCCGGATTTACAGACGAGTCGCCCGTGACCATTCCGACATTCGCCGCGCCGAAGATGTCAACGAGAGCGAAGAACTTCTCCGACACCAGCGCCTTGATCGGTGCTGTGTAGTACGAGCGCTTCCCCTGCGCGAGCGCGACAAAATGAGCGCCGACCGCGACGAGCGACTTCCCGGTCCCCGTCGGGGTGGAGAGGATGAGGTTGTTTCCGGAGACGATCTCGATCAGGGCTTCGGCCTGCGCCGGGTACAGCGTGAGCCCTCGACCCTCGGCCCACTGCTCGAACGCGAGGTATGCGTCATCCGGATCCCACGGATCCGGCGCGAGCCCGAGCAGTCCGGTCGAAGCGGGCAGCTCAGTCATGGAACGTTACGTTGCCCCATGCGCTGTGCACGTAGTCCCAGAAGCCGGGAACGTCGAGCTTCATCGGAACGAGGGCGTTCGGCTTGTCGGGGTGAAAGTCGACCACCGTCTCACCCCGAGTGAATTCGCCCCTCAGCTCGACCTCGACCCGTGCCGGCTTCGATACGAACAGGTCGGGGCGCGCGACGAACGCCACGGCACAGACGTCGTGAAGCGCCTGGCCGTCCCAGTCGTCGTCGAGCGGGTTCGTCCAGAAGGTAGCGAGCGGTGCGATCAGCTCGACGCCGAGGCGACCGAGCTGGTTCATCCGATCGACGATCCCTTCGTTGACGACGGCCTGGAGCGTCAGGTCGAGGCCGATCATGGTCACGGTCCAGCCCGCGGCGAAGACCTCGGCCGCGGCCTCCGGGTCGGCGTAGATGTTGAACTCGGCGGCCGGCGTCGCATTGCCACGCGTGTACGAGCCACCCATGATCGTGAAGGATGCGACGCGCTCGGCCAGGGAGGGCGCCGTTCGCAGCGCGAGAGCGATATTGGTCAGTGGCCCAGTGGCAACGAGGTGGATGTCCCCCTGCGCTTCGTCGATGGTCCGAATGATCAAATCGACGGCGTTCTCGTCGGAGGCCCCGAGGGCTGCGGCGGGCAGCTTGACATCGCCGAGGCCGTCCTCGCCGTGCACGTGCTCGGCGTTCTGAATGGCACCCGCGAGCGGCTCGGCGGCTCCGGCCGCGACCGGGACGTTCTCGAACCCGAGGTACTCACGCAGCTCGAGAGCGTTGCGCGTGGTCTTCTCCAGTGACACGTTCCCCCCGACGGTGGTGACCGCTACCAGCTCGATGTCCGGGTCGCCGTGCGCGAGCAGCAGGGCGAGTGCATCGTCAAGGCCGGGGTCGCAGTCGAGCAGGATCTTGAAGGGCATGTGTCAACGTTGCCACAATATTGCCCGCTTCCTCGCTTGGGCCCTACGACGTCGGTTAGAGCCCGGCCTGAGTAACCCCGTATTCGGCCTGCGCCTGAGTGAACTGTCCGCCGTAGGCAGACGTCAGTTGCTCGATGAGGCTGCTACGGGAGAATCCCTCATGCTTGCGATGTTCCGCGCCAGTCTGGGCGACTGGCAATCGCTTACAATCTGATGTGCCTAACGGGGAAACGCCATCGACCGACCCGGATGGCATCGACCCCGAGAAACTCGCCATCACCCTCGAAGTACTGGCCGGCCTGAACCAGCTGGATGAGGACCATCCCGACTTCTTGACCGTTCGCCGCGCCACCGCGCAGATGTTCAAGTCGGTCAAGAAGGCCCGTCGACTCGAACTCCGCGCGCAGGTTGCCGACGCCGATCGCAGCGTGGTCGCCGCGACTGCGACCGGTGCACCCGACCGCATCGACGACGAGACGCGGGGAATTCCGCTCGCGACCTCGACCGACGCATCCGTCGCCGGAACGCTGATCAAGTCACGCGCCTGCTACATCTGCAAGAAGCAGTACACCCAAGTCGACGCGTTCTATCACCAGCTCTGCCCGGAGTGTGCGGCGATGAGCCACGCCAAGCGCGACGCCCGCACCGACCTGACGGGCAAGCGCGCCCTGCTTACGGGCGGACGGGCGAAGATCGGGATGTATATCGCGCTCCGGCTGCTCCGCGACGGCGCGCACACCACCATCACCACCCGCTTCCCGCGCGACGCGGTGCGAAGGTTCGCTTCACTGCCCGACTCGGCGGACTGGCTGCACCGCCTGAAAGTCGTCGGTATCGACCTCCGCGACCCGGCCCAGGTGATCGCCCTGGCCGACGCGGTTGCCGAGGCTGGTCCCCTCGACATCCTGATCAACAATGCGGCGCAGACCGTGCGACGTTCCCCCGGCGCATACGCGCCGCTGGCCGAGGCTGAACTCGCACCGCTACCCGACGGGTCGCTCCCGGAACTCCTCACGTTCGGCCACACCAACGACGCGCACCCGCAGGCGCTCGCGGCGTCCGTCGCCAGCCATCCGATTCTGGCTGCGGCGGCAGCGAGTGCCGATCGGCTTACCGCGGACGCGTTGACGGCGGGTTCCACCTCCCTCGACCGCCTCGCCGCGGGCACCGCGATCGACGCCGGTGGTCTGGTGCCCGACACCCACGACGCGAACAGCTGGACCCAGCACGTGCACGAGGTCGAGCCCATAGAAATGCTCGAGGTGCAGCTGGCGAATATGACCGCGCCATTCCTGCTCATCAGCCGACTGCGACCCGCGCTGGCCGCCTCGACCGCGCGACGCAAGTACATCGTCAACGTCTCCGCCATGGAGGGCGTCTTCTCCCGCCGCTATAAGGGACCCGGTCACCCGCACACCAATATGGCCAAGGCTGCGCTCAACATGCTTACGCGCACGAGCGCGCTCGAGATGTTCGAATCCGACGGCATCCTGATGACCAGTGTCGACACCGGCTGGATCACGGATGAGAGACCGCATCCGACCAAGGTCCGGCTGGCGGAGGAGGGCTTCCACGCGCCACTCGACCTCGTGGACGGCGCCGCTCGCGTGTACGACCCGGTTGTGCAGGGCGAGGGGGGCGTCGACCTCTACGGCGTTTTTCTCAAGGACTACCGGCGCTCCGACTGGTAATTTCGAGGCCCTGTACCCCGATTGAGCCGTTTACAGGTACCCCTCCTTCTATTCCTGAAGACCAGCGTTTGGAAACGCTTACAGTCGTGGAAGCGCTCTCAGCCCGGCAGTTTAGGTGACAGGCCCCGTTCGAGGGATAGACAAAACGGTTCGATGTCCCCATAAAAGAGGACCGTATTTTCGCGTCATAGCTGTACCCCGTTCCCGTCTCTTTGTGTAAGCCCGGGCCGCACCGGGTCCATACCCGAAGCGTAAGGACAGACCACTATGCCCGTTACCACTATCGCCGAGATCGAATCCGCACTCCTGTACTCGGTCGCCGCCGGCGACCGGTTCGCATTCAGCGAACTCTACGACCGGATGCAGCCACGCGTCCTCGGACTCGCGATGCGCGTTCTGCGGGACTACAGCCATGCCGAAGAAGTCGCCCAGGAGGTGTTCCTCGAAGTGTGGCAGTTCGCGCCCAGCTTCGACGGCACCAAGGGAAGCGCCACGGGCTGGATCCTGCGCAAGGCGCACAGCCGCGCGGTGGATCGCGTGCGGTCCGCTCAGGCCCGCCGCGAGCGCGAGAACCGCATCGGCATTCGTGACCTGAGCGAGCCGAGCGACGACCTTACGGATACCGTGTCGCTTCGTCTCGAGAGCAAACGTGTCGAGCGTGCGCTCGAAATGCTTCCGGAAACCCAGCGCCAGGCGGTCGCGCTCGCCCACCTCGGCGGCTACAGCCACAGCGAGGTATCAGCGATCCTGCAGGTGCCGGTTGGTACGGTGAAGACTCGCATCCGCGCCGGAATCGGTCGGCTCCGCGAGGAATTGGCCGCCGCATAGACGGTCCGAAACAATTCGACTCAAAGAAACGATTTGACTTCGATGTGTTGCCTTGCGCTTCTTCTGCACTAGTGTTAGCGATGCATTAGCGCGCTCTGGCGCGCGTTAATCGTGAGGCTCCGGGATTCGGGACCGACCGAATTGCACTAACAAGGAGTTCCAAGCATGGCAACAGGTACTGTCAAATGGTTCAACGCCGAAAAGGGTTTTGGATTCATTTCCCCCGAGGACGGAAGCGCTGACGTTTTCGCCCACTACTC
>DASXCU010000163.1:0-3513 GCA_036491035.1 Galbitalea sp.
GCTGCGCCACGTGGCCCGGCGGTAGCGCCGGTCAATGCGATGGGCTCGCAAGACGCCGCGCCGAGTTGCCATCCGACGCCGCTGTTCTGCGGGGCGAATCGGGAGAGTTGTTGCACGAGCTTACCGGTGCCGGGCGGCACGTTCAGCGCGAAGGTCGCGGGAAAAGGGGGCGCCTTGTCGACGACGGTCGCCGATTTTCGGCTCGACAAGTTCGAGGTCACTCGTGGGAGGTTCAAGCGCTTCGTGATGGCGTGGGACGCCGGCTTCCGTCCGAGTGCGGGCGCGGGCAAGCACACGCAGATGAACAAAGGGCAGGGTGCGAAGACGCGCGGCAAGCTGGAGACGGGTTGGGACCCGACTTGGAACGATACGTTGCCGCACACGCCGGGGGATTGGGCCAAGGCGGTCGATAGCGTGGACCATCCCTGGGTGAGCGCGCCGCCGGCGAAGGTAACCGTCCGGGATAGCGAGCCTCGAGGGGGCTTCCGTCGGCCCCGACGCGGCCGAACTCTGCGCGCCCCATGGGTGCACGTCGGACTGGAGACCAGTGGCTGGCGATTGTGGCGGCTTTCGAGCGGTCGACGCAATCGGTGGAGGAGTTCTGCGCGAAGCGCGACATCCGTCCGGGGACGTTCAAGTGGTGGCGCTGGCGCCTGCGCAGCGCGGGTGATGTCGCCGCGACGGCCATCACCTCCGGAAAGAGCGGCGAGGTTCGTCTCCTCCCGGTGAGCATCGTCGGGTCGTCGGCGCGAGGCGCTCGCGAGTCGTCCGTCGAGATCACGTTCGCGGACGTGTCGGTCCGCGTCGAACCCGGGACGGACGCGGCGTACGTCGCGACGCTCGTGGCGGAGTTGCGGTCGCGGTGCTGACGCTCCCGTCGAGCGTGCGCGTGTATCTCGCGGCCGTCCCTGTCGATCTGCGGCGAGGGCACGATGGCCTCGCCGCCATCGTGCGCAACGAGTGGAAGCTGAATCCGTTCGACGGTCATCTCTTCGTCTTCCTGGGACGGCGACTCGACCGTGTGAAGATTTTGGTGTGGGATAGGAACGGCTTCGTACTTTACTATAAGCGCTTGTCGCAGGGTCGCTTCCGCATGCCTGTGATCCCTGCCGATGCGGAACGCGTCGAGATGGACGCGACGACGCTGGCGATGCTGCTCGACGGCATCGACGTCAAGCGCGTGAAGCGTCCGACGGCATGGGCGCCACCGGCGCCGGCTTCGCCGCGCTGAGGCCGTCTCCGGACAGGGCCGGCGAAAAGCTGGATCGAATCGATCGCTTACGCGTGCCGATCGACAGCCGTCGCTGCGCATGATCAAACATGCTCGTTGGCGACGAAGAAGCACGACTGCCGATGGAGAGCTGCGACGGTGAAGCTCGAGAAAGAGCTCGCCGAGAAAGGGGAGCAGCTCTCGGCACTGGCCGAGCGACTGAACGCGCTCAAGCACAAGATGGCGCTCGCCCACAAGCAGATCCTCGGTCCGAAGTCTGAGCGGATGCCGACACCCGAGGAAGAAGCGAAGAAGCGCGAGGGCAAGAAGTCCGCACGCGGCGGGCACACAAACCCGAAGAAGCGCAAGGAGAACGCCGAGGCGCTCGCGTCGCTGCCGACGACGGAGGTGCCGCACCCGATACCAGCGTCCGAACGGACGTGTCCGCACTGTGGTGACGAGGTCAAGCCGATCGGCAACGGCGACAGATCGGTGGAGTACGAATGGATCCCCGGGCGCCTCACCCGTCGCATCCATATCGTCGAAACCGGGCGATGTCCGTGCAAGCTTCACTACGCGCGTGGTCCTGCGCCTCGACGCGTGAAGGAGGGATGCACGTACGGCCCTGCGTTCCTCGCAAAGCTCGCCGTCGGCAAGTGCGGCGACGCGACACCGATCTACCGCATCGAGAAGGCGATGCGTCGCTCCGGGATTCCGATCTCGAGAAGCACGATGAACGACCTCCTCCTGGTCACTGCCGATGCATGCAGACTTCTCTGGGATGCATCCCTCGACGAGGTCAAGGCAGACCAGCATGTCCAAGCCGACGAGACGAGTTGCCGCACGCAGACCCGTGCGGCGCGTTGCTTCGTCTGGACGTTTCTTTCCAAGTTTCACACCGTGTACTTCTTCAGCTCGTCTCGGAGCGGCGATACGGCGAAGGAGATCCTTGGCGGCACGACGGGCTCGCTCACCATCGACGGGTACACTGGATACAACGTCGTGACCGACGTCGATGGGCGTGAACGCTGCGGTTGTTGGAGCCACGCACGCCGCTATCTGTTCGACGCGCTTCCGACTGCCCCCGAAGCGCGCGACGGACTCGACATCATCCTCGATCTCTTCATGATCGAACGCGATGCAAAGCTCCTGAATGTCATCGGCACTCGCGAGCATCACAAGCTGCGCAAGCAGCGGAGTGCCCCGGTACTCGAACGTCTACGTGAGTGGCGGGAAAAAACGGCGCCGCTCTTCGAACCAAAGAGCCCGATGGGTGAAGCCCTGCGCTACATGAAGAATCAGTGGGACCGACTCACTACCTTCTTGAAGGACCCCCACATCCCCATTCACAACAACGCGTCGGAAGCGGCCCTGCGGATCGTTGCCCTCTTCCGAAAAAATTCGATGTTCTTCGGTAACGACGATGCCGCCCGTCGGCTGATGATCCTCTACTCTCTGATCGCGACGTGCGACCGACACGACGTCAACCCAGAAGCGTATCTCGCCGACGTCCTGCTCCGCCTCCAAGATCATCCGAAGGAGCGCGTCGCCGAGTTGCTCCCTCATCGGTGGAAGGAAACCTTCGGCTCCGCCTTCACCGTTTCGAGAACGGTCACACCCAGCGGCGCGACCTGACCGGTCGCCGACGACGATTCCCTCCCGCACCTCGTGACGCCCCGCCGTCGGGCGCTCCCGCATCCCCATGCACCCAATCGGCCGCATTTCAAGCTGAACTGGAGCGGCTCGCTATCCCGGACGGTTACGTCCTACTGGGTCCCGTACGTCAAAGGGGCGCAGGGGCGCGTCTGGTTCGAGCCGTTGGACTGCGTCTTGGATTGGAGCCACCACGGTCTCGGCCTGAAAGCGTTCAACGAATTCTTGTATGGAAGCTACACGCGCACCATTAAGAACGAGGCTTGGTACTTCCGGCCGGCCGTCTCTTTTAACACGATCGGAAGCGCCTTTTCCGGTCGAATCGTACGGTACGCGAGCGCGTTTGACGTTCGCGGCTCGTGTGTGTTCCCGCAGGATGTCGCGAGGGTGGTCGTGCTCATGAATACGCCGCGCGTGACGAGTGTGTTGGAGTCGCTGAACCCAGGAATCAACTTTCAGGTGGGCGACGTGAACCGCTTGCCGCTTTTTCGAACACCGGATGCTGCTGGCCTCGTCTCCGTACTGGAGCGTGCTTTTTCCGCTCATGAATCCGCGAGGGAATCGTCCGTCGAATTCCGGCAGCCCGGCCCCTCCCCGTGGAGGTATGCGCAGGCGTGGGCGCAGCTCGCGGTGGAAAGGCCTGAGCAGGC
>DASXCU010000164.1:0-30928 GCA_036491035.1 Galbitalea sp.
CTGCAGGCCGCGACACTTACGACGAACGCGGAGGCGAGGAGAATTGCGGCAAATTTACGCACGACACCAGTTTTCGATCGGTCCTGAATCACTGGATTACTCTAACGGTTCTGACTCTGGCGATTTGCTGTCCCCCGCCGCGGCGGCGGCCGCCGCCCGGGCCTCGCGAATCGACTTGCGCAGGCTCTTGTCGCTCGCTGTTCGCTCGCCGAGCGCGCCCGGCGTCCAGACCTCGACATCCTCGTCCGAGTAGTCCGATTTGGATGCCCGGCGCTGGGTTTCCGGCAGCTTCGCGCCCGGGGCGAGTCGACGGGCGGCGATCAGGAATCCGGTGTGTCCGATCATCCGGTGGTCCGGACGCACCGCGAGCCCCTCGACGTGCCAGGTGCGCACCATCGTTTCCGCCGAGTCCGGGGCGGTGAACTGCGCGGTTGCCCGGATGGCCTCTGCCGTGCGCGAGAGCTGCGTGACGGTGGCGACGTAACAGATCAGCACGCCGCCGGGAGTGAGCGCCGTCGCCGACGCGGCAACGCACTCCCATGGTGCGAGCATGTCGAGGATGATCCGGTCGACCGTGCCCTCCGGGACGACCGACGGCAACGCCTCGACCAGGTCGCCGACGGTGACGGTCCAATTTGTCGGCACCGCACCGAGAAACGCCTGCGCGTTCGCCTGCGCGATGTCGGCGAACTCCTGCCGGCGCTCGAACGAGTTGAGCGAACCGGTCGGACCGATGGCACGCAGCAGCCACAGCGACAGCGCGCCCGAACCGACGCCCGCCTCCACGACGCTTGCTCCCGGGAAGATGTCGGCCATACCGAGGATCTGCGCGGCATCCTTCGGATAGATGATGGCGGCGCCGCGCGGCATCGACATCACGAAGTCGGTCAGCAGGGGCCGAAGGGCGAGGTATTCGACACCGGTGCTGCTCGTGACGATGGACGCGTCCGGCTGCCCGATCACCAGGTTGTGATCGAGGATGCCGTTGTGGGTGTGGAACTCGCCGTCCGGTTCCAGCGTGATCGTGTTCAGGCGCCCCTTCGGGCCGGTGAGCTGGACCCGGTCGCCGGGGCGAAACGGCCCGCTCTGGCGGCGTAGTGCGTCGCTCATCAGCGCACCGCCGGTCGGGATGCGGCGAGAACGCCGGCCAGATCGGCGACGGTGCGCCCTTCAAGGGTCGGCCACACCGTGAAACTGCCGTCCTCGATGAGCGAGACGTTGAGTGGGACGCCGATGGTCGCGGCACCGGCGGCCGACGCGGAGGCAACACCCGGGGGCGAATCCTCGATCGCCACGCAGTCCGCCGGATTGACTCCGAGTAACTCCACGGCGCGCAGGTACGCGGCGGGATGAGGCTTGCTGTGCTCGACGTCGTCGCCGGCGACGACCGCGTCGAACGCGTCGAAGTCGATGGTCTCGTTGACGAGGCGGGCGAGTGACCGGATGGACATCGTGACGAGGGCCGTTGGGATACCCGCCGCGCGAAGCTCGAGGAGCAGCTCGCGCGCACCCGGACGCCATGGCAGTCCGCCGACGCGAATGCGGTCTCGAACGGTCTCCGTGAGGGTATCGATGATTTCGTCCTCGGAGAGGGTGACCCCGCGGGACTGCAGAACGCGGGCGGAGTGCCACAGGCCCTGGCCGACCAGCTGCATCGCGTCGTCGTGCGACCACGTGCCGCCGTGGGCGGCGATGAGCTCCGACTCCGCTTCCATCCAGTACGGCTCGGTGTCGATGATCGTGCCATCCATGTCCCAGAGAACGGCGGCAGGAAGGCTGGTCACAACGCCCGATTCTACGGGGCTGATCGGGCGCGGCCTCGCCCGCGTGGGAGAAGTCGGCCTATCCTTGAGGGAGAAAGTGCGCTCGAAGCAAAGCGCGCGGCGAAGGATTTCAGTGCCAGACAGCTCAGGTTTCACGACAGGTCGGATCCTGGTCGTGGCCTTCGAGGGATGGAACGATGCGGGCGAAGCGGCCAGCGGTGTCGTGCAGACCCTGCGCGAGCAGCTCGACGTCTACCCGATCGCCGAGGTCGACCCCGAGGACTACTTCGACTACCAGTTCAACCGGCCCACCGTGGAGGTCGATGAGGATGGCACGCGCCAACTGATCTGGCCGGGCGTCACGGTCTATGGTCCGTCGATGCCGGACTCCGCTCTCGGGGCATCCGTCTACCTGCTGACCGGGACCGAGCCGTCGCGCGGCTGGAAGACGTTCACGGAGGAGATCTTCGAGGTCATCGAGGACGCCGAGATCACGGGCATCGTGTTCCTCGGTGCCATGCTGGCCGACGTTCCGCACACCCGTCCGATCTCCGTGTTCACGAGCAGCGACAACCCCGCGGTGCGCGAGTCCCTCGGGATCGAGCGAAGTAGCTACGAGGGTCCGGTCGGCATCCTGTCGGTGCTGTCGGATGCCGCGGACAAGGCCGAGATCGCGACCGTGTCGATCTGGGCCTCCGTGCCGCACTACGTGCATAACTCCCCCTCCCCGAAGGCGACGCTCGCCATGATCGAGAAGCTCGAGGAGCTCACAAACCTCGTGATCCCCCGTGGCGATCTCCTCGCCGAGTCGGAGGCGTGGGAGAACGGAATCGACGCGCTCGCCGGTGACGACGAAGAGATGGCCGCCTACATCGAGCAGCTGGAGCAGGCTCGCGACACGGTCGACTCCCCCGAGGCCAGCGGTGACGCCATCGCCGAGGAGTTCGAGCGCTACCTGCAGCGCCGGGATGGCCGTGACGGTCGCGAGGGTCGTGGCTCAGCGGGCGATGACCCGTGGCGTCCGCCCGCTCCCTAGAACGCAACCGTTCCGAACTCGTCAGAGCCGGATGCCGAGCAGGGCGTCGATGGCGGCGAGATCTTCGCTGGTCGCCCGCGCGCCGCTCGCTATCGCGTCGTCGACCGCGCTCACGGCATCCGCGGTCCTCAGGTCGTTCGCAAGGGCCGAGCGCAGCGCATCCTTGATGTCCGCGGATTCTCCCTCCACCGGGCTGGACGCCCAGGCGCTCCACCGAGCGAGCCGGTCGCTCGCGGTCGCAAGGAGCGTGGCCGTCCATTCCCAGTTGTCGCGGTAGCGCTGGCCGAGGACGGCGAGCCGGATCGCGCGCGGGTCCGCGCCGCCCTCGACGAGGTCGTGTACCAGGACGATGTTTCCGAGAGACTTGCTCATCTTCTCGCCGCGATACGCGATGAGGCCGGTGTGCGAGTAGACGGACGCGAGTGGCGAACCGGTCAGCGCGATCGTGTGTCCGGCGGTGAACTCGTGGTGCGGGAAGATCAGGTCGGCGCCACCGCCCTGCACCGTCAAGGGAAGGTCGAGAAATTCGGCTGAAATAACCGAGCACTCGATGTGCCAGCCCGGACGACCGGCACCCAGTGCACTCTGCCAGCTCGGCTCGCCGTCGCGCTCCGCCCGCCAGAGAAGCGCGTCCAGCGGGTCGCGCTTGCCTGGCCGCTCGGGGTCGCCGCCGCGCTCGGCGCTGAGCGCCAGCATCAGGGCGCGATCGTATGAGCTCTCGTTCCCGAGTTTCCACGGTTCGCGATCCTCGACGGCGGCGATGTCGAAGTAGTAGTCGCCATCCAGCACGTACGCGAGACCCCGATCGACCAGGACCTCCACGGCGGCCGCGATTTCGTCGATCCGCTCGGTCACGGCAATGTAATGGTCCGGCGGGATCACGCGCAGCGATTCCATGTCCGCGCGGAAGCGATCCGTTTGCGCGGTGCCGAGGTCCCGCCAGTCCATCCCCCTTGCCAGCGCGCGTTCCAGGAGCGGATCGTCGACGTCGGTCGAGTTCTGCACGTAGCGGACGTCGAATCCGGCGTCCAGCCAGAGCCGGATGAGGGTGTCGTAGGCGATGTAGGTGGCCGCGTGTCCGAGGTGGGTGGCGTCATACGGCGTGATGCCGCAGACATAGATGCTGGCCACCGCAATGGGCTTCGCTTCTCGCAGGGACGCGGACGCGGTGTCCCAGATCCGCGGAATCGCCGCGTGGCCCGAGAGCCGGGGAACCTCGGGGCGGCTCCAGGACTTCACCTCGAAAGCGTAACCCGCCGGACGTTCAGTAGTTTGCGATCAGGTCACCCAGCACGCGGCGACCGAACACCAGCGCGTCGAGAGGGACCCGTTCGTCGACCCCGTGGAACATCGCGGGGAAGTCGAGCTCGGCCGGAAGCTGGAGCGGTGCGAACCCGTAGCCCGTGATACCGAGCTTCGCGAGTGCCTTGTTGTCGGTGCCCCCGGAGAGCAGGTACGGCAGAACCAGAGCGCCGGGATCGGCTTTCTGCAGCGAGCCCACCATCGCGTCCACGAGCGGGCCCTCGAATTTGTTCTCCAGTCCGATGTCCTGATGAACGATCTCGAGATCGACGTGCGGACCGATCAGCTCGCGGACCTCCGCGAGAACAGCATTCTCTTCGCCGGCCAGGCAGCGGATGTCCACGAGCGCCTCGGCCGAGTCGGGGATCACATTGTGCTTGTAGCCAGCGGTGAGGACGGTTGGATTCGTGGTCGTGCGGAGGGAGGCCTGGATGAATCCGGCCGCCGTGCCGGTGCTCAGTACCAGTTCCTGCGGGTCGACCTGGGTGACGTCCGCTTCCATGATGCGCGCGAGCTCGGAGACGAGTTCCTCGGTCGTGGCGGTCAGGTGGACCGGCCAGTCCCGGCGTCCCAGCGCGACGACCGCCTCGGCCAGCCGTGTGACCGCGTTCGCGTGGATCACACGGCTGCCGTGGGCTGCCGTGCCCCGCGCTGTCAGTCTCACCCAGATGAGTGCCTTCTCCCCCGTCTGCAGCAGGTAGGCGCGGGTGCCGTTCAGGGTGACCGAATATCCGCCGACCTCGCTGATCGCCTCCGTCGCGCCGGCGAACAGCTCGGGGTTGTTGTCAACGAGGTAGTGCGAGCCGAACACTCCCCCGTTCTCCTCATCCGAGAAGTAGGCGATGACCAGGTCGCGTCGCGGCTGTCCGCCGCCCGCAAGAACGTCGGTCAGCGCGCCGATCATCATGGCGTCCATGTTCTTCATGTCGACGGCTCCGCGACCCCAGAGTAGTCCGTCCCGAATCTCGCCACCGAACGGGTCGACGGTCCAGTTCTTGGGATCGGCGGGCACCACATCCGTGTGCCCGTGTACGACGAGGGCGGGCAGGCTCGCGTCGCTTCCCGGCACCCGTGCGACGACGGATGTTCGGGTCTTGTCCGCGTCGACATACGTTGTCGTGAGGCCCAGCTTCTCGAGCAGGGACCCCAGGTACTCGGCCGCCTCGGTCTCGCCGTTGGAGCGGCCTCCGCCGTAATTGGTGGTGTCCATGCGGATCAGGTCCTGGGCAATCCGCGCGGTGTCCTCGGTCATACCCTCAACGCTAGCCGGTGGTTCGCCGGGCAAGCTACGAATGCTATTGTCGTACGTCGGCGGGTTCGTAAGAGCCAGCCACCTGCGCGCGGATGGCGGAAATGGCAGACGCGCTAGCTTGAGGTGCTAGTGCCCGTATAGGGCGTGGGGGTTCAAGTCCCCCTTCGCGCACAATGAAAGAAGGCGTCCCTGACGGGGCGTCTTTTTTTCTTGCCCTGTCCCGCCGAACAGCGAGCCAAACCGTTGGCAGTAACGCGCCACACTGTGGCATCTCTGCCATTTCGAGTGTCGGTGGCAGGCACGAGAATTACGTCATGAAGCAGCTCGCGTGTGACAGCGTGGCATCGAAATGATCGTCGCGTTTGTGGTGGTTGGCATTCTCGTCGCGGTGGTCATCGCCACCCTCTTCGTCGTTCGACACGACAAATCCGGCCCTCGCCCGTATTGCGAGACCTATAACTCACGATTTCCGCAGTAGCGGGTGAAGTGGCTGATCAGCTGGCGTAGTCGGCGGTCACCAGGATGGGCATGTGGTCGCTCTTGCCCTGCTTGAGGGTTTCGACGCGATCGATCCGCAGCCCCATGGAGGTGGCGAAGTCGAAGTGCCCGCGAAAGAACTTGTAGCGGGTGTAGGTGCGCGTTTCGCTGAGCGTCAGGTCGTACCCGTTCTCGGCGACGTGCTCGCTGAGCCCCTTCTTGAACCAGGGGTAGTTGTAGTCGCCGACCATGAGGGCCGGCAGTCCGTCGCCGAGCACGCGAAGCTCGCCGTGGGCCGCCCGAATCTGATTTCGCCGAAGCGAGTTCATCGCGGTCAGGGGTGCCGCGTGGAACGACGCGACCACGAGTTCGCGCTGCTCCTCGTTGTCGATGAGCCGGGTGCCGAGTAGTCGCTCGTGCGCCGGAGCAAGAACGCGGTCGTGAAGTGACTTCTTGAGGGCGAACGTGCCCGACTTCACGGCGCTGAACCGACCCTTGCGGTAATAGAGCGCCAGGCCCAACCGGTTGCGTTTCGTCGAGTCCGCGAGCGACAGATCGCCGACCTCCTCGGGGAGGCCATCCGTGTCCGCCTCCTGGAGACAGAGGACATCCAGCGAGTTGCGGTCCACCAGATCGAGGATTTCATCCACCGCCGAGTTTTCGCGGAGGTTGTAGCTGATGACGCGTATCACTGTGTTTGGGCTCCGCCTGTTTTCGTTCTTATTGACCACGAGCATAAGTCCCCCAGCCATGCGTTCCCGCCGTATCACGCCACGGCTACGAATGCCCTGCATTCCCGTGGACCTCTGCCATACACTCGAATAGCCATGGGGAAGGCTCGATTTGAGTCTGCGGCGGGTTTCAGACGGGAGTGCCAGCGTGAGCGTAGCTGACGATTCTTCCGCGATCGCTCCCGGGTGGTACGAGGATCCGGCGGATCCGGCCCGCCTGCGACGCTGGGATGGCCAGCAGTGGACCCAGGAAGTCATCTTCGCGCCCGATCAGGCGTCGGTCACTCCCACGGCCCAGACGATGCCTGAACCGGCGCCGATTCCGACGCCCGGCCAGCCCGAACCTATCCAGCCGGAACCACTTCAGCCAGAGCCCCGTCAGCCCGAGCCGGCCCGGCCCGAGCCTATCCAGCCGCAGCCGCAGCCGCCCGCTCCACCGTCGCCCGCCTCACCCCAGGCCTCCAACCAGCCGCCCGCAGGGCAGCCGGTGCCCGCTTCGCCCCCGCCGACGTCGGCTCCCCCTGGAACGCCGGCAACGGCGCAGAATTCGGCGCCTCCCGGTGCGCCGACGATGCCGCGGCCGTCACCGCCCGTGAACGGTTCCAACCCGTCGTCCGGTCCCGTCTCGCTTCCGGAGTGGGCTAACCTCCCGGGCCTCACACTGCCGCCGGACCTCAGTTCCATCCTCGGCACGGGGTCTAACTCTGTCCTGTCGGCGCCGACTTTCGCTGAGCCGGAGCCCGAACCGGGCCCGTCCGCGTCGCAGCCGGACTCCCTCGCCGACTCGGTGCTTCGCCCTCCACGATTCGCTGAAGGTCCGCCCGCCGAGCAGCGCGAACTGCCGAAGATGCCGGCCTTCGAGCCACCGTTCATCCCCCAGCGGCCAGATGTCCAGGACGTCGGACGCACGCCGACTGCGCAGACGGAGTCGCCCGCTCCCGCGGCGATGCCGTATGCGCCGCCGCCCTCGGGCGCGCAGTACGACGTTCCTCCACCCCCAGGAATGGCACACGTTCCGTCTTCCGTTCCCGTACTACCGCCCTCCGCTTTCGTCGCGCCGCAACCGGTCACGAATTCGGGGCCGGTGCTTCCGCCGGTCGGCTCGGCGCCACTCCCGCCAGAGCCGCTGGCTCCGCCCCTGCCAGGGTCCGGGGCCGGCCTGGCCGCTCAGCCCGCGCCCGGAGTCGGCACCGTTTGGGTGTGGCTCATCGCCGTGCTGCCGCTGGTACAGATCATCGTGATCTATGTCGTCTTCCACCTGCTGAAGGTGGAGCTTGCACCGGGTATGCAGTGGGGAATCCTTGCGGCACCGGCCGCGTTCTCGCTCTTCTTCGCCAACGCCGACAAGAAGAGCCTCACCAGGATGGATGTGCCGGCGCCGAACGCGATATTCGGCCTGATCCCGCCGCTCTACCTGATCGTGCGATGCGTGACCACCGGCCGCGGCTCGGTTCTGCCGCTGGTTGCGTGGATCGTTTTCCAGCTGGCCGCTGCGGCCGCTCTGTACTTCGTGCTGCCGACCCTGCTGGCCGCGGGGATCCACTCCTTCGGCTGATCCAACCGATACACCTGTCCGGCGCGGCGCTGCGCCGCGTGGCTAGAATCACTGTCATGGCGGTCATTTCGGTGGTCATCCCGGCGCTCAACGACGCTCGGATGCTCGAACGGTGCCTCGCATCCCTCGCACTCCAGACTCGGCCTGCCGACGAAATCGTGGTCGTCGACAACGGAAGCACCGACGACACTGCGGAGGTGGCACGCCGCGCCGGAGCTCGAGTTGTGGTGGAAACCCGGCGCGGAATCCCCGCCGCCTCGGCGGCCGGATTCGACGCGTCGACCGGCACGCTGATCGGACGACTGGATGCCGACTCGATACCCGCGCCGGACTGGATCGCCGAGTTCGAGCGCCGGTTCGAGGCCGACCCCGGACTATCCGCCATCACCGGGCCGGGTGAGTTCTACGGCGCGAACCGCCTCGTTCGCCGTGCCGGCGAGGTGCTGTACATCGGTGGTTACTTCTGGTCCATGGGATGGCTGCTCGGTCATCCACCCCTGTTCGGATCGAACTTCGCCATGCGCAAGAGTGCCTGGCTGCACGTTCGTGAGACCTGCCATCGCAACGTCCGCGAGCTTCACGATGATCTCGATTTCAGTTTCCAGTTCACGGTGGCGATGCGCATCGAATACGACAAGCGGCTCCGCGTCGGCGTCTCCTCGCGCCCGTTCAGTACCGCCGCGGGACTGCGTCGGCGACTGCACTGGGCGTACACGACGATCGCGACCAACGCGCGCGAGCAGTCACTCCTCGCTCGTCGAGCCGAGCGCCTGCGCTGGGCTCACACGCACGCGAGTAGCGCCCCCGTCTTCGTCGGCGACGAGTATGCGGGCGAGAACGCCACCGACGAATTCGGTGCCGGGCTGGGCGCCGACTAGCGTCCGCCTAGTTCGCCCTCGCGTAGAGGGCGAGCAGATCGCAAACCAACTGATTCGGTGACGTCTCGCACGGGCTGTGCCCGGTCGGATAGACCGCGAGTGTCGCTCCGATCGATTGCGCCAGCTCGCTGTGCAGTTCGACCGGCCAGAGATCGTGCTCGCCCACGGCAACCAGTTTCGGAAGGGTCATCGCGGCCAGTTCTGATTCGAGGTCTGGCGCGCGCTGCATCAGGGAGATGATGTCGGACACGCTCCGGCGCCGGGTGTGTTTCAGCCGCATCCGCACGAAGGCGGCTCGCCCCGCGGGGACCTTCACCACGTTGAGCCGCAGCCCGAGAATCATGAACGCGGCACCGACGCTGCCTGGCGCGATTCCCGAAAACCAGCCGACCCGTTTCACTCCGCGGAAACCCTGCCCCGATTGCGGCGGCGCGCTCAGCAGCGTGAGGCTCGAGAAGAGCTCGGGTCGCTGGCTCAGTGCGATCTGGGTGACGGTTCCCGCGAACGAGTAGCCGAGGACGTGGGCCGGACCGCGCGCGGATTCGAGAATCGCGATCAGGTCGTCCACGAACAGGGTGTGCGTGTAGTGCGCCGCGGGTGGTGTCAGATTTTCCGGGCCCGCTGCCGCGGACTCGTACTGCCCGGCCATATCGAATGCCAGCACGTGGAAACCCGCGGCCACCAGCGCGGGCATCATGAGAACGAAGTCCTCCTTCGACCCCGTTACGCCCGGGGCCAGAACGATCCGCGGATTTTCCGGCTCGCCGGCCTCGATCACAGCCAGACTCCCACTCGGCGCAGCAAATCGGGATGCGGTCACACCCTCCGGAAGCACGGTCCAGTCGCGGTCGGGCAACTCGCTGTCACGGGCGAAAGCCTCGTCGAGGTCGTCGGGCACGGACACAAAGATACGCCTTACACGGCAGGGCTTCGGTGCTCGGCTAGTCTCGGGGGAGCAACACGTGGAGGGGTGAGCGAATGTCAGGTTCGACCCGGGGCGACGACCCCCGCTGGCTGGTACCCGGATCCTGCCGGATCCGGCAATCTCCGCTGGTGGGACGGCACCGCGTGGACCGCGCATCTCACACCCCCGCCGACTCCCGTGGTTCAGGCGCCGCCGGTCGTGCAGGTCCCGGTGGCAGTCGCGCCGGCGTTTCAGCCGGTCGCCGAGCATGCCTACGTACCGTTCCAGAACTCGTGGGATTCCGGAAACTCCGGCTATGCGATGGGCCACGGCGACGACTTCGCCAGGCCCGCAGCGTGGAACACCGCCGGAGTGTGGTTACTGGCATGCAGCGGAGTCATCAGCTCCATCGCGGTGCTGATCGCGCTGCACGTGTCCGGAACATCGCTCACCACCGCGTACGGGTCGGGTGCCGTAATCGGTGCATCCGCCGTGGCCTTTTTTATCACCGTGCTGTTCGCCGAAGCGGACCGCCGGAAGCTCCGGAGCCTCGGCTACCTGACGATTACGAGCCTGTGGTGGATGTTGCTCGCGCCGCCGCTCGTCTATCTCATTCTCCGCACGGTGCGCGTGTGGGGCGAGGTGCGGCACGGGATCGCGCCACTCATCGCGTACTTCGTCATCAACGTGGTGAGTGGCGCCGGGGTTGCGGTATTCATCGCGCTGGCGCTGCCCGGTCTCGCCGGCCTCAATACGGGCAGCCAGTTCGCTTCGAGCCTCCAGACGGGACTGGATGAGAAGGGTGGTCATTTCACCGTCACCTGTCCGCAGGTGCTTCCCACGACGACGTTCTCCACATTCAGCTGCACCGCGGTCGACGCGTCGAATGTCCCTCATGTCCTGAAGATCCAGATCGTGCCCGATACGGCGGGCAAGCCGACCGCCAAGCTCGAATCGGTTACGCCCGCGATCACCGGCTGATCACCGGCTATTTCGTTGCGGTGCGCAGGCCCTCCAGGATGGCGGTCCCGTTGGGTGTGCCGAGGCCCGTGCAGGCATCCCACCCCTTCTTTGCCTTGTAGGCGCCGTTGTTGCCCGTCGTGATGTCGTGCAGCGAGGAGTGCAGCGGATAGAGCCTGGGCTGAAGGAGCCCGAGCGGGGCTCCCAGCGATTCAGAAAGGCGCGCGACCAGCGCCGCCCACAAGGGAGCCACCGCGCTCGTGCCGCCGTACACCGCCTTCGTTCCGTCGACGAGCACCTGATATCCCGTCTCCGGGTCGGCGTTTCCGGCCACGTCGGGCACTCCCCTGCCACCCGGCTTCGAGACCACGGGGACGCCGACGCCCTTCTGCCACGTCGGCAGGGCGAACACGTCACTGACACCTCCACCCGTCGCGCCACCGCCGGCTCCGTCGTTCCAGACCGTCTCGCTGGCGATGGTGGCTCCCGTCCCGTGCAGGCTGGTGCCGCCGCAGGCTAGCGCGTGCGGGCTGGATGCGGGGAAGTCGGCGTGCTTCGCCGTCCCGCCAGCGCCGTCGGAGCTGCCATTGTCGCCAGCCGCGGCCGTCACCGTGACACCGAGCGCGGCCGCATCCAGCAGCGCGTCGTCAAGCGCTGTGCGCGCCTGGGCCGTCCACTGGTCCTCGCTCTGTCCCCAGCTGATGCTCATGGCTGTCGGTGCCGGCGACGCGTGCGCCGCCTCCGACACCGCATCCACGAATCCGGCGTCCGTGTTCGGGGCGAAGTAGACGAGGATGGTCGACTTCGGGCTGAGCGCCCCGATCACCTCGATGTCGAGCAGTACCTCTCCATCGGCCCCCGTCGGATCGCCACCCGGTTCGTTCTTCGCGCCGTCCACGCCAACCGAGCTCACGGACGGGCTTCCGACCCCGAGTCCGCCGAAGTACGTCTTCAGGTCGGCCGTCTCGTATCCGCCGCCCAGTTCGATGATCGCGATCGTCTGTCCGCTGCCGTCGGTGCCCGCCGGAAACTGGTACAGATCCCCGAGCTGCACCGGCGTGTAGCTCACGGATGCCGCTGCGGCGGTCGAGACCCGAAACTGGGGCCGCGCCTGGGGACGGTTATCCAACCCGAGAACGGCGGTGACAACCCCGTCGAGCTGGGCCGGGATGCTGAGCTCGCCACTGCGCAGGCGGTGTGCTGCGGCGACCCCATCGACCGAGCCGCTCGAGAGTTCGGTGCCGAAGACTCGGGCAAGAGTGGCCACGGGACCTGCGATGCGAATCCGCCGGGAAGGCAGGTCAGTGCTCAGTACGCTCACGCCCAGTGGAGTGAGCGTCGACGTCACGAGGGCCGCGTCCTCGGGGTCCGCCCCGTACTGCGCTCCCAGCTGCTCGCTGGTGAGCCGGGCGTCGATTGCCTTCGCCGTCGACAGTTCCGCACGGCGACGAAGAATGAGCGTTGCCTCGACGGTCGCCGCGGAGTCGAGGGGCACGTTCGCCGGGGAAATGCCCGTGGCGCGAGGGCGCTCGCTGCCGGGCAGCGGAACGAGGGCGAGCGGAACAGCTGACGGGTCGGAGGAGGAATCAGTCATACCTCTCTGTCTACTCCCCCGTGCCGACAGCAAACAGGTGTTTTCCACAGACAGATGCTGTCAATACGCTGGGGACATGGAGCACGAAGACGTGATAGTCCGCCGCATCGACGAAGTGCCGTGGAAGGACGCCGAGAGGGTCTTCGGAACGCGCGGAGACCCGGCGCGTTGCTGGTGCCAGTTCTACAAGCTGGCCAACGCCGAGTGGTCGAAACTCGGCGGTGACGGCTGCGCTCCCCTTCTCCGGGCGCAGGTCGATGACGCCAGGGAACGCGGCGAAGCCATCCCCGGACTTGTCGCGTATCTGGGCGACGAGCCGGTCGGCTGGGTCGCGGTCGAACCACGAACCCACTTTCCGACCGCGCTTCGCGGGCGGGTCGTCACCGGTGGCAGTGCGGAGGCCGCCAACGACGAAACGGTGTGGGCCGTCGTCTGCTTCGTGGTGCGCGTCGGGTACCGTCGTCGCGGCGTTGCCCGGGCGCTTGCGTACGCGGCCGTCGAGCATGCGAGAGCCAGCGGCGCGCGAGTGCTCGAAGGCTACCCGGTCGACGTGAATGAGAGGGAGAAGGTCAGCTCGGCCGAGCTGTACCACGGCACCGTGAGCCTGTTCGAGGACGCCGGATTCAGGGTCACCGCGCGGCCGATTCCGGGCCGGGCGCTCGTCTCGCTGACAATGGACCGCGCAGCATATGCGCAACCAAATCGGCGTAGCGTTTGAGGCATGGACCTCACCGACATTCCCGTCAAAACGATCGACGGCACCGACACGACGCTCGCACCATACAAGGACAAGGTGATGCTGATCGTCAACGTGGCATCCCGCTGCGGCCTTGCACCCCAGTACGAGAAGCTCGAGGCGATGCAGAAGCAGTACGGGGCGGCCGGATTCACCGTTCTCGGATTCCCGAGCAACCAGTTCCTGCAGGAGCTCGGCAAGAATGACGCCATCAAGGAGTACTGCTCCACGACATGGGGTGTCACGTTCCCGATGTTCGATCGGGTGAAGCTCAACGGCAAGAATGCCCACCCGCTGTACGCGCAGCTGACCAAGACGCCGGATGCCGAAGGCAAAGCAGGCAAAGTCACCTGGAATTTCGAGAAGTTCGTGGTGACGCCGGATGGCAATGTCCACCGCTTCCGCCCCCGCACCGAACCGGACGCGCCCGAGATCATCGAGCTCATCGAATCCTCGCTGCCCGGAAAGTAACCCGAGATGGACAAGTCCTTCGAGCACCAGGTCGACGCCAGCCGGTACGTGATGATGATCGACGGCGAGCTCGCCGCCGTCGCCGAATATCGCATCAATGGCGACGCTATCTCGTTCAACCACACGTTCACCAACCCGAAGCTGCGCGGCAATGGCTACGCGGGCGAGGTGGTGGAGTTCGCGATGAACGATGTCGAGAAGACCAGCGATCGACACGTCGTGCCGATGTGCTGGTACGTCGGAAAGTGGTTCGACGAGCATCCTGACCGCGCAGAACTCCTCACGCGCGGCCAAGAGGTCTAGCCGGTCGACTGTCAGTCCGTGGGCTGGAACCAGGGCGGGTAGACCGAAATCTTCGGGGTCGCGTCAGAGCCGGCCAGAATCTCCCGAACCTGCGTGCGCACGCGGTCGTTCGCTACACCGATGAGCGAGATCTCGTAGAGGGAAAACCGGTCGGGGATGAGGAGTTCGGCGTTCTGCAGGGCGGTCCCATCGTTCATCGCCCGAAGCCGGGCGATCATCCGCTCGGCGTCTTCCCGGGTCGTTGCGAAGCGAGTCAAGCTGCCCTCGACGTTTCCGTCGGCGAGAACGAAGCTCAACCCCGCGTCGAGAATCTGCCGGACGGTAGTAATCAGGAAGACAAAATCGAGGGTGTCGGCGGCGCGCGCTTCGCCCGAGATCCGTGGATGCGGCTCCCCGCCGCGCAGAGCTCTCCACTGGTCCGCATCCGGGGATAGGAAGAACGGCACGAAACCTCCGAGCTGGGAATCGGGCAGCCCAGGGAGTTCGACGCCCTGGCGTTCGGCTCGCAGTTCCACCGGCGAGAGTTCGAGCGTGGGCGTCGCAGCGGCGACAATCGCGCCGCTCCCGACAATCCCCGCGAGATTGCTGATGTGCGTCAGGTGGTACACGCGCTGCTGGAGCAGAGCGTCCACCGCTGACGGTCCTGCCGGGGTGCGGGCCGCGGCGCGGAGCGAACGGACGGTGCGTTCAGCCGTTCGCGGAGCCGTCGCCGTGCGACTACGCGGAGTGCGCGCAGCGACAGCAGTCTCGGGTACCGGCTTGGGATTGCAGCTCGCGCACATCCCGTTCTCGAAGCCGTGGATACATTCGTCGCTCACGCAAAACCCTCCTGAGTACGTGCGCATTCGATCTGGTCGAACGACACGCAGGTACTCAAGGTTACGTGGTCCTGTGTGAGAGCCCGCCCTATTCTTCTAGTGCAGCGCGGAACGACCTTCCGATCACGCGCCCGATCGAGGGGAGACGAAGTGTCAGGCGACATCCAACCGTCGGTTCCCCCGTCGATCCCGGCCGGGTGGTACCCCGATCCCGCCGGCGGCAATGGCAAGCGCTGGTGGGACGGACGCTCCTGGACGCAGAACGTTCAGGTACCGGATACACCGCAGGCCGCCCCGAGCTTCGGAGGCTTCATTCCCGCGGCCGATCGACCCGTGACGCCGTTGCCCACCGCCGAGGCGGGCATCGGGTACACAAGGGCGTCCTGGTGGATCGCGAGCTCGCCGCTCTGGGTCGTCGTGCCGCAGGCTGCCGTGTTCGGAGCGTTGAACGCCCTCGGCCCGGTGCCGGCGGAATCCTACGAGCTCGGCACTAGCCTTTTCACGGCGCTGGCGCTCGCCATCCTGATCGCCCTCGCGTTCGCCGACCGCGCCGCCCTGCGACGCGGTGGTAACGACACCGCAGCGTCGCCGTGGTGGATGCTGCTCAGCTCACTCGCCTACCTGATCGCCCGCGCACGACAGGTTCAGCTTTATGCCAGCGGCGGATGGGCATCGGTGCTGTGGTGGGTTCTTGCGGCCGTCGTTTCGCCGGGCGTCGGCGTCCTCGCAATTTTCGCGGTCTATGGGCTGGTCTAATCGCCAGTTCCTATGCATCGGCGCTCAGTATCCGTCTCGCTCAGACGAACCGGATGACCGCCTGCAGCCGCGACCGCAGCTCGAACAGCTCCGATCCGCCCACCGCCGGTGTGCCCGGGATGCCTTCCCGCATCAGCTCGGGCAGCCGTGATCGCGCCACGAGCGCCGTGGGGACGCCGCGAATCCTGCCGGCGAGTGTGAGTCCGGCATCGGTGGCGTCGTCGGGGACGACGATCACGAATGCGTCGAATCGCACGCGGGCGGCTCGAGCAACGGAGCGAGTCCGGGAGGCAAGGGTGGCGAACGGGTGCTCGCCGTGCGCGAGACCCTCACCGACCAGTTCCCCCTTGCGCACCTTGACGAGCGAACCCCAGTCCTCCGAGAGCAGCGCGAAGAGGCCGGTCGGACCGAGCACGATGTGATCGATCTTCTCGTCCGGACCGCGCGGAGTGGCGACGTCGTGCCACAGGGTGAACGCGATTCCGAGCTGACCGAGCGTGCGGGCGCTCGCCTCCTCGGCCAGGGCGTCAGCGAGCACGTGGCGGACCTCCCGCGGTGCGGATCGGACGAGCGCGGGGTCGTACGGGTTGTCGAGCGTGGCGCCGCGGCCCGCCCACTCGCGGATCAGCGTCAAATAACGCTCGCGTCGCCATCCTCCAGGATGCCCGTAGGAGCGTGCCGTCGGGCGGGTGTCACGTCGAGGTGCGGCCGGTCTGGCCTCATAGGTCTTGCGCGGGACGGTGCGGCCGCTGTCGTATAGTGCTCGCGCGCTCGGGGTTCCGATTTTCTCCCAGGCCAGCTGCACTGCGGTGAACTCGCCCGCCACTCCCCCGGTATCCGGATGCGTTTCGCGCAACCGTCGCCGATACGCGCGGCGAAGCTCATCCTCGTTGGCGGCCGCCGAGACACCCAGGACCTCGTAAGGGTCCGACGCGACCGGTGAGTCCTGCACCCGGTCGAGAATACTGGTTTTCGCCTCGGGAACACCTGAGGCTGCATCCAGCTCCGGTTACAGGTCGACGATGTTGCCGGAACCTGCCGCGATGAGACCGACGCACACAACGCCGACCAGCGCGATGGCGATCATCAGGGCGGCGAGCCAGCCCAGCATCGCCTTGCCCGGGCGCGTATTGACCCGCACGACGATCATGGCCGCGTAGAGAGCGACGGTTGCGCAGATCCCGAACAGTGCCAGGCCCGCGGGCTTCTGCGCAAGCAGCGGGATCATCACCGCGATGGCGATCAGTGCGAGCAGACCACCGAGGATGAGCCAGCTCTTTCCCGACGATGTGGTCAGGGACGGCTGGTCCCGCACGCGCGGAGAGGTGCCGATCGGTTTCTCCGGTCCCTGCTCCGCCATGGTCCAACGCTACGCCCACCTGACCAGCCCCGTCGCGAGAATCCCCGCCACTCGCAAAGGAGTGACGGGGATCTCGTTCAGTGCAGCGAGTCAGCCTTTGAAGGCGTCCTTGACGTTCTCTGCCGCCTTGCCCAGATGCGCCTTCGTCTGATCGGCGGCACCCTCTGCCTGCAGTTTCGGGTCGTCAGTAGCTTTTCCTGCAGCCTCCTTGACGTGGCCTGCTGCGTCGTTGGTTGCGTTACGAACCTTGTCGTCGGCTCCCATGTGGTCCTCCTGAATATCGTTGTGCGATAAATCCAGCTAACGCGCCGAGGACCAAAAGCGCGAGGCGGTTGACCCTACGGGAGGCCCGGTGTAACTTAGCGCTCCGCCCGGGCGACGTTGCGCTCCTTCACTCGGCGCTGCTCCTCGCGTACCGCAGCCTGCGTGGCGCGCTCGCGCACCAGCCACTCCGGCGGATCGGCGAGCAGCTCCTTGATCTCCTCCGTCGTCAGAGCCTCCGTGATGCCTGCCCGTGCAAGACCGGACGTGGAGACTCCGAGCTTTCCCGCGACGATCGGACGAGGGTGCGGTCCGTGCAGGCGGAGTTCGACCAGCCATTCCGGAGGCGTCTCCAGCAGGTCGTTCAGTTGGGCCCGGGTCAGCGGGGTCGACTGGAACGATGCAGGAGTCGCGGGCAGGTAGACGCCCAGTTTCTGGGCTGCGGTGGCGGGCTTCAGGGTCTGCGGGGACTTCGTGTTCACGTGCGACAGCGTAGCCTGAGCGTCGTGAACGCTGACTCCGCCGCCGTGCGAATCGCGTTCGCTCCCGGTGTGACCGTGAGCAAATGGACGAAGCGGTGGCAGGAACGGCATCCCGATCTTCCGCTGGACGTGTTCCCGGCAGCCGAGAATGACGGTGTCGCGGTGCTACGGGACGGTCGTGCGACCGTGAGCTTCGTTCGACTGCCGATCGCCGCCGACGGGCTGAGTGTCATCCGGCTCTACGGTGAGGTGGGTGTGCTGGTCGTTCCGCGCGACTCCGAGCTCGCCTCGCGGGACTCTCTTACCGAGCGGGAGGTCGCGGGGCTCGAGGGCGTCGCATCCTATTCGCCGGACCGGGCGGTCAAGGATGCGGTCGCCCTGGTGGCTGCCGGCGTCGGGTCGCTGAGGCTTCCCCACTCGCTCGCGCGACTTCACGCGCGTAAGGATGTCGCCGCCATCCCCATTCCGGATGCGGCCGAGACCGAGATCGCCCTGGTGTGGCTGCGCGACGAGACGACGGAGCTGATCGAGGAATTCGTCGGGATCGTCCGAGGGCGCACGACCGGGAGTTCGCGCGGAACGCCGACACCGCCGGCGGCTCCAAAGGCGCGCGCTCGGGCGGCGCCGGGGGTAGGACCCTCGCGTGCGCCGAAGCGGCCTCGACGTCCGACCGGAAAGAAGCGTCGCTAGCTCACTCGCGTTGTGCAGGCATCTCGCCGCCCAGCGGCCTTCTCGCCGCGAAGAAGGATCCGGGTTCCCGAGAATGCCTGCACAACGGGAGTGCTAGCGGGACTGTGTCGTGAACAGCAGCTCCGGAACGAGAGCATCGACCTGGCTGCTCCACTCGGAGGTGGTCCGCCGCGAGGATCGAGAGGGTCCGGCCTCGGAAAGAAAGTCGATCAGCGAACGGATGTCCGACTCGCCGAAAACGAGACTCTCGCGCGGATCGAGACGGTCCAGCCAGCGGTCGCGTGCGGCTCTCCAATCCGCCGCCGAGCCTCCCGCGCCCCGAGGGTGATCTGCGGCGCGCAGGAGGCCACGAATCCGCGTTGCGAGGTGTTCTGAAAGGGCGTCGACCACCCCTCGAGGCTAGCCGAGACGACACGCCGCAGGATGTCATCCGCAATTGACACAATCGAACGTATGTTCGAATATGGGAGCATGACCTCCGCAGCAGTGGTGACCCTTCCCGAAGAGGAACACGCCACCGCTCCGACCATCATCGACCAACTGCAGCAGCGCATCCGTTCGATGCAGGCGACGAAGCTCGACAGCAAACTACTCCCCACCCACCCCTCCCTCGCAGACCTGCTGCCGGGAGGCGGCCTCAAACAGGGTGCCGTCTACTCGGTCGAAAGCTCGGCAACTCTGCTCCTCGCCCTCCTCGCCGGGCCATCGGGGGCCGGCTCATGGTGCGGAGTCGTCGGGGTCCCGGAATTCGGGATCGAGGCAGCGGCATCCTTCGGAATCGACCTCGACCGACTCGTGCTGGTTCCCGCCCCCGGCGACCAGTGGCTGGCGGTAACAGCAGCGATCGCCGACGTGCTGAGCGTCGTCGTCATCAAACCGCCACGACAGGCCTCCGAAAGCAACCTCGCGCGACTGGCCGCGCGACTACGCCAGCGCGGATCGACACTGCTTGTCGTCGGATCCCACAACGCCTGGCCACAAAGCGAAGCAATGTTGAGCCTCTCCCAGAGCAGCTGGACAGGAATCGGCGACGGAGCCGGCCACCTCACCGCGCGACAGGTGACAGTCACCGTCTCGACACGAACCGGAGGGCGACCGCGGAGCGCACGGATGTGGCTGCCAGATCCGGAACTGCAGTTCACGCGAGTGGCCTCCCCCGAGCTGCAGGCGGCCGGACCCCGCACCTCCCCATCACGCGCAAACCTGCGAGCCGTCGGATGAGCCGGATAACGAGAACGATGGTGCTCTGGGTCCCGGACTGGCCGATCCTCGCCTCACTCCGGGTCACACCACTTGCAACTCCGGATGCCCCGGTCGCCCTGATCGACAAGGGGCTCGTTTTCACGTGCTCGGCGACAGCACGAATCGAGGGAGTCCAGCGCGGACTTCGAGTCCGTGAAGCCCAGGCGCGCTGCACCGATCTCGTTGTGCGCCCATACGAGCAACAGCTCGACTCCCGAACCTTCGAAATCGTTATAACAGCGATCGAAGAACTCATGCCCGGAGTCCAACTCGTACGTCCGGGAATTGCTGCAGTGCGATCACGAGGGCCGGCCCGATACTACGGCGGCGAAGAGCCCGCGGGGCTTGCACTTGTCGCACTCCTCGAAAGCCTGGGTCTCCCTGGGGCACGAGTAGGAATTGCCGACGGACCGTTTACGGCCGAACAGGCGGCACGAACCGCAACCAATGCCTGGCGCGTTCGAGTTGTGCCGGAGGGAGCATCCGCAGAATTTCTTGCCGGACTACCAATAAGCCTCCTCGACGACCCGGCACTGATTACCCTGCTTCGACGGCTCGGGATCTCGACCCTCGGCCAGTTCGCGGCACTACCGCCCGCCGACGTACTCGGCCGATTCGGACCCGACGGCGCACACCTGCACGCTCTCGCCGGAGGGCTCGACTCGAGGCCCATCACCCCGCACCAGCCACCAGACGAACTCGATACGGTGGTCGCCTTCGAACCACCCCTCGATCGGGTCGACCAGGTGACGTTCGGTGTGCGGGCATCGGCCGACGACTTCGTGCAGCGACTGGTCGCAAAAAAGCTCGTATGTACGACCCTCCGCGTCGAAATCGAGACGGAACTCGGCGACTACTCCGAACGCAGCTGGCTGCACCCGCGATCCTTCACCGCGTCGGATGTCGTCGATCGTGTCCGCTGGCAGCTGCAGGGCAGCGGCGAGGTCGACTCCGGGTTGCGGTCCGGTGTGAGTGCCGTTCGGATCGTTCCGGAAGTCGTCGACGCCATCGGCCATCACGAGGTCGGACTCTTCGGTGCCGGGCCAGATGAACGCATCCACAACGGCCTTGCCCGAGTGCAGAGCATGCTCGGGCACGAGGGAGTACTCACCGGGGTTCTGAGCGGCGGTCGAACCCTCGCCGATCGGCAGCAAACCGTGCCGTGGGGAGATCGGCCACTACTCCCCCGCTCAAAAACACTTCCATGGCCGGGCCAGCTCCCACTGCCGTTGCCGGCCACGATTTTTCCTGCACCACACCCCGTCTTCGTCTACGGGGAAGACGGGACGGAGACACAGGTCGATGAACGTGGACGATTCTCGAGCACACCCGCACAGTTCTCACCGGCAACCGGTAAAGACCCACGCCGAATAACGGCATGGGCCGGGCCATGGCCGATCTCCGAGAGGTGGTGGGACGCGGAAGCAGCACTGAGCGCATCCCGGTTCCAGGTGGTGGATGACCGGGGCGTCGCGTGGCTACTTGTGCTCACTCGGAAGGCGACCGGCTCCAGCTGGGCAGCCGAAGCACGGTACGACTGATGGCCCGGTATCTATTTGCGCCAGTTTGGGACGACTGTGCCCGCGCGCGCAGGCACTCTTGTCCCCAACGGGCACAAACGCGGAGCAATCATGGGCTTTAGCAATCCACCCATCTCGTGGTCCGAGCTTGAACGCACACTGTCCGGGCGTCGGCCGGGTTCTCCGCCCGTTGGAGCAGACGGAGGAGACAGTCCGGCCTGGTCGCACAAGCGGCTGCCCTACGTGCCACCCGAAACACCCGAACGAACGACTTCGGGGCAGCGAGAACAGATCATCCCGTATGCGGAGCTGCACGCCCACTCCAACTTCAGCTTCCTGGACGGCGCGTCCTCACCCGAGCAGTTGCTCGAAGAAGCACAACGCCTCGGACTGCACGCGCTGGGGCTCACCGACCACGATGGCTTCTACGGGATCGTCCGAATGGCGGAAGCCGCGGAAAGCTACAACATCAAGACGGTGTTCGGTGCGGAGCTGTCGCTCGGCCTCAGCAAACCCCAGAACGGAGAAGCCGACCCCGAGGGCAGCCACCTCGTGGTGCTGGCCCGTGGCGAGGAGGGGTACCACCGTCTCGCGGGAGCCCTGACGGCGGGCCAGCTTGCCGGGCAGGAGAAGGGTCGACCACTGTACGACCTGGGGAACCTGTCGGAACGGGCGGATGGCGCGTGGACGGTACTCACCGGATGCCGGAAGGGGCGAGTTCGGCAGGCGCTCGGCCCTTCGACGGGCTCAGGAACCGGTGGTGGCTCAGGAATCGGTGGTGGCTCGGGTAGCAGGGATGCGGCGCGGGAGGTGGATGAGCTGATCGACCTGTTCGGGCGGGACAACGTCCTCGTAGAACTCTTCGATCACGGCGATCCTCTCGCCTCCGATTACAACGACGCGCTCGCGGCAATAGCGAAGAGCCGGAACCTTTCTCTCGTCGCGACCGGCAACGTGCACTACGCGACCCCCGACCAGTACCGGCTGGCCACAGCAGTCGCCGCAGTTCGGGCGCGACGAAGCCTGGACGAACTGGATGGCTGGCTCCCCGCATCCGGAAGCGCCCACCTTCGCAGTGGCGTGGAGATGACGGAGCTCTTCGCCCGGTATCCGGGGGCGGTGGAGAACACGGTCGGAATCGCCGACTCGCACGCGTTCGAGCTGAAGCGGGCACGACCGGGTCTTCCGAAGCAGCAGGTACCGGAGGGCCACACCCCCATGAGTTGGCTGCGAAAACTGGTGTGGGAGGGAGCGGCGGAGCGCTATCCGAACCTGAAGGAGAGCGACCGGGTTCGCATCGAACGGGAACTCGCGGTAATCGAGCGGAAGGATTTCCCCGGCTACTTCCTGATTGTCTGGGACATCGTCCGGTACGCGAAGAGCCTCGGCATCCTGTGCCAGGGTCGTGGCTCTGCTGCGAACTCGGCCGTTTGCTACCTGCTAAAAATAACTGCCGTCGATGCGATCTTCTACGACCTGCCGTTCGAACGGTTCCTGTCGAGCATGCGCGACGAGGAACCGGACATCGACGTCGACTTCGACTCCGATCGTCGCGAAGAAGTCATCCAGTACGTCTACGAGAAGTACGGGAGGCAGAATGCCGCGCAGGTCGCGAACGTCATCAGTTACCGTCCAAAGAACGCGGTGCGTGACATGGCGAAAGCCCTCGGCCACAGCCCGGGACAGCAGGATGCCTGGTCGAAGCAGGTCGAGCGGTGGGGGGCCCTGACGGAGAGCTCGGACCACGACATCCCGCCAGCCGTCGTCGAACTGGCCACGGACATCCTGAAGTTCCCACGCCACCTCGGAATCCACTCCGGCGGCATGGTGCTGACGGATCGTCCTGTCGGCGAGGTATGCCCGATCGAGCATGGTCGGATGGATGGACGAACGGTCCTGCAGTGGGACAAGGACGACTGCGCGTGGATGGGCCTCGTCAAGTTCGACCTGCTCGGACTCGGGATGCTGGCCGCACTGCAGTACTGCTTCGAACTCGCACGCGACCACGTCGGCGAGGAGTGGACGCTGGAGACGATTCCGAAGGAGGAGGCGGGCGTCTACGACATGCTGTGCCGGGCGGACTCGATCGGCGTTTTCCAGGTCGAATCGCGTGCACAGATGGGACTACTGCCCCGACTGCAGCCCCGACGCTTCTACGATCTCGTCGTCGAGATCGCACTGGTTCGACCCGGGCCGATCCAGGGTGGTGCCGTGCACCCGTACGTGCGGCGAAAGCTCGGGCAGGAGCCGGTCACCTACCTGCACCCGAAACTCCGGGAACCCCTCGAACGGACGCTCGGAATCCCGGTGTTCCAGGAGCAACTAATGCAGGTGGCGATGGCGGTCGGCGGATGCACGGGTGAAGACGCCGACCTGCTGCGACGGGCGATGGGATCGAAGCGGGGAATCGAACGCATCGAGTCGCTGCGCGAACGCCTCTACGAGGGAATGAAGTCGAACGGGATCGAAGGGGACGTCGCCGACGAGATCTACGGGAA
Organism: Galbitalea sp.; assembly: GCA_036491035.1. Lineage (GTDB taxonomy): Bacteria > Actinomycetota > Actinomycetes > Actinomycetales > Microbacteriaceae > Galbitalea. Next base: position 23,590 of record DASXCU010000164.1, read on the forward strand.
GATCCAGGCGTTCGCGAACTTCGGGTTCGCGGAGAGCCACAGCCTGAGCTTCGCACTGCTCGTCTACGCGAGCTCGTGGATGCGGCTGCACTACCCCGGTGCGTTCCTTGCCGCACTCCTGCGGGCACAACCCATGGGCTTCTACTCGCCGCAGACACTGGTCGCCGATGCGCGGCGACACGGTGTCGTGGTGCTGCGACCGGACATCCAGCTTTCGGGCGTTTCGGCCGGCCTGGAACCTGTTGTTAGCCGAGTAGGCCGCGACGAAGGAGCAGCCGTGGGGCCACGGCCGCCGGTTCCGAACGATGCGTCAGCATCGATCGGCCGTGACGGGCGGGGAGCGAGACCCCTGTCCGAGTTAGGTTCCGACGCGTGCCTCGGCGAACAGCCACCGGTGCCCCCGTTCGACGCCAGCATTCCCTTCGACTCCGATGATCACCGTCGCGATGGCGCGTTCGCTGTCCGGCTCGGCCTCGACGAGGTGACCGGCATCAGCACGGCTCTCGCGACGAAGATCGTGGCTGAGCGGAAGCGGGCCGGCGACTACGCCAGCATGAACGACCTGGTTCGACGAGTGGGACTCACGACAGCACAACTCGAGCTGTTGTCAGCTTCCGGTGCCTTCGACACCCTGGGGCTCACCCGCCGGGAGGCGATGTGGAACGCGGGCAACGCGGCACAGGACCGTGCGGAATTCCTGGAGCACACCATCGTGACCGTCCAGCCGCCGCTGTTCACGATGCCGTCCGAGGTGGATGAGCTGGTGTCCGACCTCTGGGCGACGGGGCTGTCGGCCGACAACCATCCGGTCCGGCACCTGCGTGCGCAACTCACCGAGCAGGGGGTGCTGAGCGCGGCGAGCCTGAAAACGACGGAGGTGGGTCGCCGGGTGAAGGTGGGCGGAGTAGTGACCCACCGTCAGCGGCCGGCTACTGCGAGCGGGATCACGTTCGTGAATCTCGAGGACGAGACCGGCCTCATCAACATCATCTGCAGTGTGGGCGTCTGGAACCGCTACCGCCGGATCACGCGGGATGCCAGCGCGATGATCGTTCGCGGCATCCTCGAGAGATCACCGGAGGGGGTGACCAACCTGCTGGCGGACGGATTCGAGGTGCTGGGGATGACGCCACAGACCAGGTCGCGCGACTTCCGGTAGCCATTCGACAGGCACAGGGATCACGGCCCACGGACCGGGCACGTCTAGGCAAGAATCCAGCAACCCGCCCCTAGGGTCGAACCATGTCAAAGGAGTCAGCGCGCGCCAGCGCCGAGCACCGCAAAGCCATCGTCGCCGCCGCCAGGAAGGCGGAGAAGCGTCGCAAGCTCATCGGGCGGGTCGTCGCAATAGTCGTCGGCGTTGTCGTCGTCGCCGGAGTCATTACGGTGATCGTCGTCGTGACACGGCCCGCCACCCCGGGAAAAACCTCGACGAGCGGGCAGATTCTCCCCGCGGCATCCTCCGGCGCAACGGTCGTCGAAGCACCGGTGAAGCGAGTGCCTAACACGAGCGGTATCTCCGGCGTGCTCGCCTGGGATACGACTGGCTGGCCTGGCGACGGCTCCGACCACACGGGTGCGCTCGAACACGACCACGTGACAACTCCGGTGAAGTACGCGGTGCTGCCACCGGTCGGCGGTCCGCACAACCCCGTCTGGATGAACGCAGGCGTCTACACGAAGCCGGTACCGACCGAACGAGCGGTTCACAACCTCGAGCACGGCGCCGTCTGGATCACCTACAACCCGAGTCTGCCCGCATCCGAGGTCAAGACACTCACCGCGTTCGTAACCAAACAGACCCTCATCCCGGAGCCGGCCAGCGAGGTTGGATTCAGTGGCGAATCCAACCGCTACATGGATCTCACCCCCTGGACGAGCAACTCCCTACCCAGCCCGATCGTGATCAGCTCGTGGGGTCACCAGCTCCGCGTGACGAGCCCCACTGATCCTCGTCTCCAGAAGTTCGTCGACACGTTCAGATACCAGAAGAAGTACAGCCCCGAATACGGTGGACCGGTCGATGGCGTTCCGATCCAGAGCGGCGGTCGCGCGGCGCTGGACGGCGGAACGAAAGCCAACCCGCCCGGAACCGAGTAGTCGCTAGGTTGCCGGGCCGGTCGTAACGAAGATCGACTGCGGATCCTGCAGCAGAGCCGGGTAGGGGAAAACCGAACGCTGCAGCTCGCCCTCGAAGCTCGCCGGGCGACGAAGTCCGCTCTGGCGTTCGTCGGCGAACGCCGTCACCGCGCCGGCGAACTCGCCGAGGAAAAGCCGTCCACCTGCGCGCTGGAGAGCGGCGAATGGAGTTCCGTCGGGAAGTCCGGCGAACAGCTCGAGCTGCGCACGCCACTTCGGACCGATCCTGCCGGTGGGCGACTGCTCTCCGAGCGTGACTCCCCCGGTCCCGAGCCAGTCTTCGAGCTGTCGATCGTCGAGTGGTCGGAGGATTACGAGCGGACTGCCGAGAACGACTCGATCGACAACACCCGGGTCGGTGCCCGGCCAGACGTACTCGAGATCACCGGGAACACCGGGAAACCGCGGCCCGTAGAAGTCCGGGTCCTTCCGGATGAGGTTCGACTGGTGACTGGTGTGGAGTTCGCCGCGCCCCAACCAGGACGGCAGGGCGAGCTCCGACTGCGGGGTCGTCAGCGCTTGTGGGGCGAATTCGGCGATCTGCACGCGCGTCGAATCGGCGGCACCGCGCCCCGTCCACGCATCCACCATTGCCAGCCCGTAGCTCGTGAGCGCAGGCACGTAGCCGCGCCACATGAGCGTCGCCGGATGATTGCTCCAGCCGTAGCTCGGAAAGGTCAGCGCTCGAAGGATCTGTAGCGTCTCGACCCGCTGTTTGCCGAGTCTCGGCGAGTCGAGAACCGCGGCCGAGCGGTCGAACTCCGGATACGGCAGAAAGGTCTGCACGTCAGGCCGCGGCGCGCTCCGCCTGCGCGAGAAGGATGCAGGTGCACAGCCCATCAATCGCCGCGCGCAGGTCCTCGATGGACGGAAAGCTCGGCGCAATTCGGATCGTCGAGTCTCGCGGGTCATTCCCGTACGGATATGGAGCACCTGCTGCCGTGACCGCGATGCCGGCCTGTTTCGCCAGTTCGACGGCGCGAGTCGCGCAGCCCTCCCCCGCCTCGAGACAGATGAAGTAACCGCCCTTCGGCTTGGTCCACTGGGCGGACTCGCCGAGCCGGGCAGCGAGAATCTCCTGTGCGGCATCGAATTTCGGGACCAAGAGCGCGCGGTTCCGGCGCATGTGCTCGCGAACGCCCTCCGCGTCGTTCAGGAAACGAACGTGGCGCAGCTGATTGATCTTGTCGGGGCCGATGTTGCGCGCGAAGGAGTACTCGCGAATCCAGTCGATCGTCGCGGGTGATCCCCCAACGAAACCGACGCCGCCGCCCGCGAACGTGATCTTCGACGTCGAGGCGAAAACCACCGGGCGATCCGGGTTTCCGGCAGCGGCGGCAAGGGCGAGCACGTCGATAACTGGTACTTCGTCGTCGGTGAGGTGATGGACGGCGTAGGCGTTGTCCCAGAACAGCGTGAAGTCGGGAGCGGCGGTCGGCATCGAGACGAGCGCCTTCACCTCGTCTTCGGTGAGGCTGAAGCCGGTCGGGTTGCCGTACATCGGAACGGACCACATGCCGCGAATGCTCGAGTCGTCGGCCACGAGGCGCGTGATGGTGTCGAGGTCGAGTGCACCATCGATGAACGGAACCGCGATCATCCGAACGCCGAGCGCCTCACAGATCGTGAAATGGCGGTCGTATCCGGGCACAGGACACAGGAAGGTAATGCCGTCGACGTCGCGCCAGGGTCCGTCGCCTCCGGGGCGACCGTTGAGAAGGGCGTTGACGACGGTGCCGTGCATAATCGGCAGCGTGACGGCGTCCAGCGCCAGCAGCTGGGCGGTCGGAATGTGCAGCAGCTCGCCGAAGATGGCGCGCAGCTCGTCGAGGCCGTCCGGTCCGCCGTAGTTGCGCAGGTCGGTGCCGTCCGCACTGCGGTAATCGCCGTCGCCCGGCAGGGAGAGCAGGGCGTTGGAGAGGTCGAGCTGCTCTGGCGACGGTTTGCCGCGCGTCAGATCGAGCTTCAGGCCCTTGGCGCGAAGATCTTCGTGTTGCTTTTTGAGCTGGTCGATCGAGGTCACCCACCAACGTTAGCGCGGCGTGCGGTCGCTCGCGGCTCAGCCCGCGGCGTGGAGGCGCTTGCGAAGAAAGTCGATGCGATCCTGCAGCTGACTGACCGTAGCCTGCGCCACCGGAGGACCACCACAGGTGCGCCGAAGCTCGGCATGGATGTGGGCGTGCGGTTCGCCGCTGAGCCGAGCGCGTGCTCCGACGAGTCCGTTCAGGACCGCGCGCTGCTCCTTCAGGTTCCGGTAGAGCGGCTTGTCCTCCGGGCGGTCGTCGGCGGGGCCCGCCGTCGCGCGTCGCGCGGCCGCGCGCCTGGACTGCCGAGCCTGGCGGACACGAAGCAGATCGCGCACCTGGTCCGGTTCGAGGATCCCCGGGATCCCGATGAAGTCGAGCTCCTCGTCGCTGCCGACCTCGGCGGCAAAGCCGAACTCGGTCCCCTCGTAGAGCACCCGATCGAAATTGGCGTCCGACTCGAGTGCCTGCCAGGTGAATTCGTCCTCGAGCCGCTCGGACGCGGACTCCTGACGGTTCGCCTCGTCGAGCAGTTCATCATCGAAAAGGTCCGTTGCGTCGGTCTCTCGATCGAGGGCGTGGTCCCGTTCGAGCTCGAGGGCGGAGGCGAGGGCCATCAGTGATGGGACGCTCGGAAGAAAAATCGACGCGAGTTCACCGCGTCGCCGGGCACGAACAAATCGGCCGATGGCCTGGGCGAAATACAGCGGCGTCGCCGCGGACGTCGCATAGACACCGACCGCGAGGCGTGGGACATCGACGCCCTCGGACACCATGCGAACCGCGACCATCCAGCGGGAGTCCGATTCCGCGAACTTCTCGATCCGCTCGCTCGACGCCTTTTCATCCGACAGGACGAGCGTTGGCGCCTGGCCGGTGATGCCCTCCAGCACGGCGGCGTACGCGCGCGCTGCGGCCTGGTCGGTGGCGATAACCAGACCGCCGGCGTCGGGCACCGTATGCCGCACCTCGCTCAGGCGACGGTCGGCCGCAGCGAGAACGGAGGGAATCCAGTCACCGTCGGGTGCGAGAGCCGTGCGCCAGGCCTGCGCGGTGACATCCTTCGTGTCCTCCTGCCCCAGTCGGGCCTCGAACTCGTCGCCCATTTTGGTGCGCCAGCGCATCTTGCCGGCATAGGCGAGGAACAGCACCGGACGAACAACCCCGTCGGCGAGGGCACGACCGTACCCGTAGTTGTAGTCGGTGCGGGACAGGCGGATGCCGTGGTCGTCCCGCAGGTAGGTGACGAACGGGATCGGTGCAGTGTCCGATCGGAACGGAGTTCCGGTGAGGGACAGCCGTCGTGTCGCGGGCTCGAACGCTTCGCGAATGGCGTCGCCCCAGCTCAGTGCGTCGCCACCGTGGTGGATCTCGTCGAGAATCACGAGTGTTCGAGTGGATTCCGTGAACTGGCGGTGCAGGGCGGCACGAACTGCTACCTGGGCATAGGTCACAACGACGCCGTTGAAGCGTCGACCGCCCAGCGCCTGTCCGTTGCGGAACTCCGGATTCAGTCGGATTCCCGCGCGATGCGCGGCATCCGCCCACTGTCGCTTCAGGTGCTCGGTCGGGGCGACCACCGTGATTCGATCGACGACTCGACGTGCGAGAAGCTCTGCGGCGAGCCGGAGTGCGAAGGCGGTCTTGCCGGCGCCCGGAGTTGCGGCGGCCAGGAAGTCGCGCGGCTCCGTCTCGAAGTACGCGTCCAGCGCCTCGGCCTGCCAGGCCCGAAGCTTGTCGGCGGTGCCTCGAGCGGCCCGCTCGGGATAGGACGGCGAGAGATGCTCGGCGGCGAAGGTTCCGACCGGTTTGGGTGCCGGACCAATCGGCCACTCATCCGATTGCTGCAGCTCCCCCACTTGATGAAACGATACCGGCCCGCGCCGACACCCCCGCGCCCGACGGGCGGGCGGGTCTCACGTTTCGTGAATTAGTGGTGGTCTATTTGGCCAGCTGCATGAACAGCGCGATCGCGACGACGGCCGAGGCAAAGATCGCACTGACCAGTGTCAGTGCCCGTAAACGTACGCTCATTGGTGCCCCCTTGCGGAACACTCTATTGGTCGCGCCGACTGTTATGTCGGATTGCTTCGACCCTTGACAATTGCCGAAGTGGTGACGAGAGAAGCCGGCCTTACCACGCCGCGTCCGAATCGGTTGGAAACGGCGTCGATCGCGTCCTCGGCGTCGCGCCATCCCTCGTCGGTGTCCCACAGCCCGAGAACGGCACTGCCCGCGGGAGCCAGCTGTTCCATGCGAACGCCGATGAGCCGGATTCGGGCATCCGCTCGTTCGACTCCGGCGTAGACGTCCAGCACTTCCTCGTAGATCCTGCGCGCGAGATCGGTGTACTCCTTGAGTGTGCGGGACCGCGAGATGGTCGTGAAGTCGCCGTAGCGGAGCTTCAGAACTACGGTGCGACCGATCAGCCCGGCGCGCCGGAGTCGAACTGCGACCTGGTCGCTCATCCGCAGCAGCTCGCGGCGCAGCACTGCAGGATCGGTCACGTCGAACTCGAACGTGACCTCGTGTCCAACGCTCTTCTCCTCGCGAGCCGTGGTCACGGAACGCGGGTCGCGTGCCCAGGAGAGCTCGTGGAGCTTTGCCCCGGCCGCAGCTCCGACAGCCTTAGTCAGGGTCGCGAGGGGCGTGGCGGCGACATCACCCACCGTGCGAAGGCCGAGACGTTCGAGTTGTTCGGCTGTCTTCGCCCCAACGCCCCAGAGCGCGCCGATCGGAAGCGGATGCAGGAAGTCCAGTGTTCCGTCTCCGGGAACGACAAGCAGGCCGTCCGGTTTCGCCAGGCCCGACGCGAGCTTGGCTATGAACTTGGTCGTCGCGACCCCGATGGAACAGGTCAGTCCCGTCTCGTCGAATACTCGTTTCCGGAGCGCCGTGCCGATCTCCCAGGGACTTCCGAGCAGGCGACGGGCCCCGGCGACGTCGAGAAATGCTTCGTCGATGCTGAGTTGCTCGACGAGCGGTGTCACATCGGAGCAGAGTGCCATTACGACCTTCGAGAAGTGCCGGTAGCGCTCGAAGTGGGGCTCCAGCACGATCGCCTTCGGGCAGCGCCGCAGCGCGACCGACATCGGCATCGCCGAATTGACGCCGTATTTGCGCGCCTCATAGGTCGCGGCCGTCACGACCGAGCGACCTCCCCTGCCTCCGACGAT
>DASXCU010000165.1:0-7971 GCA_036491035.1 Galbitalea sp.
CTTGCCCGCACCCATGGGAAGGAACAGTCCGTCGCCCTGGCCGATCAGCTTCTCCGCGCCCTGCTGGTCGAGGATGACCCGCGAGTCGGTCGAACTGGAGACCGCAAACGCGAGACGGGATGGCACGTTCGCCTTGATGAGTCCGGTGACGACATCCACCGACGGACGCTGGGTCGCCAGCACCAGGTGGATGCCGGATGCCCGCGCGAGCTGGGTGATCCGGACGATCGAGTCCTCGACGTCGCGAGGGGCGACCATCATGAGGTCAGCGAGCTCATCGACGACCACGAGCAGGTACGGGTACGGCCGCAGTACGCGCTCGCTGCCGACGGGGAGCTTCAGCTCCCCCGCGACGACGGCGCGGTTGAAGTCGTCGACGTGTCGGAAGCCGAAGCTGGACAGGTCGTCGTACCGCGTGTCCATCTCCTTCACAACCCACTGGAGCGCCTCTGCCGCCTTCTTGGGGTTGGTGATGATGGGTGTGATCAGGTGGGGAACGCCCTCGTAGATGGGCAGTTCGACGCGCTTCGGGTCGATGAGGACCATCCGCACCTCGGCCGGCTTCGCCCGCATGAGGATGGAGGTGATCATCGAGTTGATGAAGCTCGACTTACCTGATCCGGTCGCCCCCGCGACCAGGAGGTGGGGCATCTTGGCGAGGTTGGCGACGACGAATCCGCCTTCGACATCCTTTCCGAGCCCGATGGTGAGGGGATGGATGCTCTTGGTCGCAGCCGACGACTTGAGCACGTCGCCGAGGGAGACGATTTCGCGGTCCTTGTTCGGGATCTCGATTCCGATGGCGCTCTTGCCCGGGATGGGCGACAGGATCGTGACCTCGTTGCTGGCGACCGCGTACGCGATGTTCTTGGCCAGCGCCGTGACGCGCTCGACCTTGACGCCGGGGGCGAGTTCGATCTCGTATCGCGTCACGGACGGGCCGCGGGTGAGTCCGCTCACCCGGGCGTCGACCTCGAACTGCTTGAGCACGTCGGTGAGGGCCGCGGCGATCTCCTCGTTGGCGGCACTCTTGGCCTTGGGTGGGTCGCCGGCCTTCAGGATCGCGGGCGAGGGTAGCCGATAGGGGGCGGTTCGCATCGGCGGGGCTTCGAACTCGCCCGCCGCCCCGCGTTCGCTCGCCTTGGCGTTGAACCCGGGCAGCAGGCCCTCGGGGTCTTCGCGAATCCCGGTCGGGCTAGCGTCGATCTCGCCCGTGAATCGCTTCACCGCGTCTTCGGCCCGCACCAGCTCCTCGAGTAGATCGATGCCGAAGTCCTCCGAATCATTGTGCTCGAGGACCGCGGTCTCGTCCTCATCGCGCGTGACCACCGGGCTGTCGAACGCATCCTTCTTCGATTTGTTACGTCGCCACCACGGGAGGCTCGATGGGTCCTCGTCGTCGAGGCCGAGATCGCTCATCGTGCCGAATTCGAGCGCCTCGGTCTCGTTCACTGCCTTGGTCTTCTGTTCGCGTTCCGCGAGCGTCGCGCCGAACAGGTAGGCGTACAGCTCGCGCACCCGGTCGCCGGTCTTGTTCGGCGGAGTCTTGGTGATGATGAAGAGCGAAAGCACGATGACGATCGCCGCGACCGGAACCACGGCACCCGGTGCGCCGAGCTGGGTAAGCGGCCAGGAGGCGATCCAGCCGATGACGCCGCCGGCCTTCGCCAGCTGCTCGCTGTGCACCGATGGTGACGGGTTGCCGCTGACGACCGCACAGATCGCGGACACGCTCGAGAGCAGCAGTACTCCCCCGATGCCGATGCGCGTGTTGTCGTGCACGGTCGAGGGATGCCGGAACAGCCACGCGGCGAAGACCAGCATGATCACCGGGAGGGCGAAGGCGACACGGCCGAAGAGTCCGCCGAAGGTCCACGCATCCAGTGCGACGGATACGGATGCGGTGGGTGTGAACCACTCCACGATCGCGCCGGCCACGGCGAGGATCAGCAGGAAGAACGGCACACCGTCGCGACGGTGGTCCTTCTCCAGCGTCTCCTTGCCGAACAGGCGGAACGCTCCGCCGGCGATGTGCGCGAGGCCGAGGTAGGCGCGGGAGATGCCGTTGTGCTCCGGCTGTTGTTTCTGCGGAACGACCGGATATTTCTTGGTCGGTGCCGGCCGGGAGCGCGTCGACGTGCGCGCCGAACCGCTTCCGCGGGCGCGCGAGTTCGACCTGGTACTCGTAGCCATGCGTTCACGGTACCCGCGAGGTGCGTCGGCGGCGGGTTAACTCGCCGTCGACACGCGCGAGTCAGTCGCGGGCCGCACTGCCAAGATCTATCCATGGCCACCTGGTTCGCCCCGCTGCGTCAGTCCGTGTCGCAGTCGCAACGGGTTTCGACGTTCGAGTTGTTGTTCGACCTCGTGTTCGTCTTCGCCTTCACCCAGATCACCGACTTCATGGCGCACTCGGAAAGCGCGGTCGGTGTGCTTCAGGCGATGATCATGCTCGCGATGCTGTGGTGGCTGTGGTCGTCCTACGGCTGGCTCACGAACCAAACCTCGGTCGAGGACGGCGTGCTGCGGGTGGAGATGGTCGTCGCGATGTGCGGCGTGTTCGTCTTCGCACTCGCGATCCCGTCGGCCTTCGAGCGCGGAAACGCGGTCAGCGCGGGTCTCGTGATCGGCATCGCGTACTTTCTCGTTCGGCTCGTTCACGTGGGGCTCTACCTGGTCGCGGCCGGCGAGGATCGCGCACTTCGGCGCCAGGTGATGCGCAGTTCCGTATCGGGCTGGGTGAGCGTCATCCTCATCTTCGGCGGCGTGGTCGCGCCTGCGCCGATTCAAACCTGGCTGTGGCTCGCGGCCATCATCGCGGACATCGTCCTGACCTACGTGACCTCGCACGACGGCGACTGGCGCATCCACTCGGCCGCGCACTGGGCCGAGCGGCACGGACTCGTCATCATCCTCGCCCTCGGCGAATCCGTTGTCGCCATCGGTGCGGGCGCCGCGGGATCGACCCTGACCCTCGCCATCATCGGCGGTTCCGTGCTGGCGCTCCTCCTCACCACGGGTCTCTGGTGGCTCTACTTCGACGTGATCTCGGATGCCGCACAGGATCGGTTGTCGACGACGGATGACCGCGGCCGTGTCGCGCTCGCCACCGACGCGTACACCTTCGTGCACCTCCTGCTGATCAGTGGGATCGTGATCTCCGCACTGGGGGTCGAGGAGGTCATGCATTCGGTCGGCTCGTCACATCCGCTCGGCCTGTTCGGATCCTGCGCGCTGTTCGGTGGGACGGCGCTCTACCTGTTCGGCCATGCCCTGTTTTGGCGTCGCGTGGGTGGCACCTGGAAGGTGTGGCGGCTCGCCGGCGCCGCCGTGCTCGTGGCGCTCATCCCCCTCGGACTCGTCGGCACTCCACTACTGGACCTCGGTGCAGCGGTCGCCATTACCGGCATCGTCGTGGCGGTCGAGTCGATCCGGTTTTCGAAACAGCGCGCAGAGATCCACGCGGTAAGCCGCTAGAACCGGATGGCGTCGATCACCTTGACGCGCACGGCCACGAGCGCCGGAAGCAGTCCCGCGAGCGCGCCGACCACCGTCGAGGCGACGATCCCGATCACCGCCGCGCTGAACGGGAATGGCGGCACGTTGACGACCCCGCGTGCGATGTAGCCCTGCGAGATCGGATTCTCGATCAGCAGGATGGCGACGATGACGCCGATCCCGCCCGCCGCGACAGTCGCGACGACGCTCTCCATCATCACCGAGAAGAACACCCGCGCCGCTGTCGCGCCGAAGCTTCGACGGATACCGATCTCGCGCACTCGATAACGCACGGTCACCATCGAGATGTTGAACAAGCCGAGCGCCCCCAACAGCAGGATCAGCACAGCGATCCCGCCGACGACGAGTTTGACGAGGAACAGCGGGTCACCCCGCTGGTGGGCGAGGTAGTCGTTCCGATTGACGTCGACCTCGTATTTGCCGTCAAAGTACTGGTTGAGATCCTGCTGAACCAGCGGAGTGAGCGCGTTCGCTATGCGGGGCGGGACCCACAACTCCTCCTGGGGCGAGTTCTGGTTCTGGTTCGCAGGATCCGCGACGCGCTCGTAGGCGGACGGCAGCATGTACATCTGCCAGTAGTCCGGATCGCTGTTGCCGCGGACAACCCCGACGACGACCCCGACGGTGTGCGGCGATCCGAGCAGCTGGATCACGGGGTGAGTGGAGAGCGCGGGCGTTCCCATGCTCTGGTAGACGGTCTCGTTGACAACGACCGCTGGAGCCAGCAGGATTTTATCCGCGTTGTCCAGCCAGCGCCCCTGGGCGAGCGACACAACGTGCATCTGTGCGAACGCCGGATCGGCGAGCGTGACATCGATCGACTGGACGCCGTCGACGAACTGGGCATCAATAGTCCCGTCGCCGTGCGCGCTCGCGTACCGAATGCCGTAGCGCTTCGTGATCTGGTCGAATGCCGGCTGTAGTTCGGCATAGCTCGGTTGGGTCTCGCCATTGGCGGTCACCGAAATGCTGATATTCGCGGGCTGTCCCTGGTTCGCCTCGATCTGCTCGATATTGGCCTCCTCGGCGATTCCGCTCAGTGCAACGACCGCGGTCAGAGAGCACACCGCAACAGCTACCCCGATGAGGCTCAGCAGCACGCGTGTTCGATGGATGCGCAGCTCCTGCCACGCCTCCATCGTGGCCGCGACGATGCTGGTCCACGCGTTCACAGGGTCACGCCCTCGTCGGCGAGCGCGATAACGCGCTGGACGTCGATCGGGGTCAGGATGCCGCGATCCAGTCGGAAGTGTCGGCGCGCGAGCGCTGCCACGTTCGCGTCGTGGGTGATTGTGATGAGCGCGGCTCCGGTGCTCTCGGCGACATCATCGAGCAGGCTCATGACGGCGGACCCGGTTTCGATATCGAGTGCTCCCGTGGGCTCGTCCGCGAGGATCAGCCGCGGGCCACGCACGAGGGCGCGCGCGATCGAGACCCGCTGCTGCTCACCGCCCGACAGTAGTTCGGGCATGGTGTCCGCGCGGTCCGCGAGTCCGACCCGGTCCAGCATGTCGAGCGCGTACTCACGTCGGCGCCAGAACTGACGACCCGACGCATACATCAACGGGGCCATGACGTTCTCGACGGCTGTGCGGCCGCCCAGCAGGTTGAACTGCTGAAAGATGAAGCCGATTTCACGTCCGCGCGCGATGTCCCGTTCCCGCGCCGACAGCGATGTCGTCAGTCGCCCGTCGTACTCGACCGTTCCGGATGTTGGCGCATCCAGGAGGCCGAGGATGTTCAGCAGCGTCGATTTTCCGGAACCCGACCGGCCGACAATGCTGACGTGGTCCCCGACCGAGACCTCGATGTCGAGGCCGCGAAGGATATGGAGCGGCGGTGCATCCGCGATCTCGACGACGCGCGTGACGCCCGACAGGCGCAGGAGCGCCATCGGCTAGCCCTGCCCGCAGACGGTGCCGGCCGGGACCGGGCCGTCGCACCCGCTCGTGGTGTCGACCTTCGCGCCGGGCACGAATTCGCGGATCGTGTCGCCCTCCTTGAGGCCGCTGAGAACCTGGACCTTCGAGCCATCGTTGAGGCCGAGTTTCACCGTCGTCTTCACGGCCTTGCCGTCGGTGCCAATCAGATAGACGTCGCCGACATCCGCGATCCCCTCGACCGCGGTGACCGGTGCAACAAGGACGTGGTTCACGGAGCCGCCAGGGATCGCCAGTTTTGCCTGGAGACCGTTGAACACGCGAACGCTGGACGGAACGACGCAGCTCACCGACGTGCCGCCCGTCGATGGGGCAGCGGAGCCGCTCGATCCGTCTGAGCCGGATGCCGAACCCTGGTCGGACCCCGCCAGCGTTGCCGCGATCGTGAGGCCGCTGCAGCTGAACGGAGCCGGACCTCCCGTGATCGTGACGGTGGCGGCGGTCGGCTGATTGAGCAGCCGGTAGAGCTCCGCGGGCGTGAGCGTGCCCGAGACGCTGAAGCTCGGCGGCGCGACCTGCGCAACGGCGTCGCCGATGGAGACGCTCTGGCCGGGAATGACCGGAAGTGACGACAGCGTGCCCGCGGCCGGCGACGTCACCGTGATGGTGCGGATGATGTCGGGACCAACGCTCCCGTCGGCGTGCTGCGCGCCGGGGGTATCGGTCTTGATGGTCAGAATCGCGGTGCCGACGGCAACCTGCGCACCGGCCGAAGCGAGCAGCTTTACGACCGTGCCCTCACCGGTCGCCTTCACCGGCACGGCGGGATCGGCGGAGACGGTGCCGTCGACGTGCACGGTGTTGTTGACGTTGCCGTAGGCGACCTGCACCTGCGGTTCGGTGATCTGACCGGTCGGATGGGCGCTGCTCTGCGGCTGCGCCACTCCCCCGAAGAACGCGATCTTGACGAGCGCGGCGGCGATCGCCACGAAGATCACGATACGGATGATCGGGAAAACCCATTTACGCGCGACGCTCAACTAATCCTCCGGGGGTGACGGAACCTCACGTAAGCGTACAGATCGTTCCACTCGTGAAAACCAATCCAGAGGATGATTCTGGGCGGATCAGAACGCGCAGGGCCCGCTTGCGTCCGTGTTCGCGTAGTGCAACGGCGCGGACCCCAACGGCACGATGTGCATCCAGACGACCGTGCCGGTCTCCTCCACCGGCAAGCCGGCCCCGGCTTTGGCCACCTCGAACAGAAGTTCCGAGTGGGTCCCCGGCAGCACGTACACGTCGCTGTTGTCAGCCTTGTCGACCGTAAGGCTCGAGCCGTAGGCGGCGGTGAGCTGGGCCGCAGTGCTGCCCACTCCAACGTGCCTGGCGGTCTTGATGTCGGGCGACCAGATCGCGATCTGGTCGATCGCATCCGTTTGCGCTTTCACGGCGCCGACATCGAACGGCAGGCCGGATCCGGCATACGTGAGGGTTTTGGGGTAGGCCGGCAGCCAGGCTCCCGCGCCAGGGCCGCCTGGCACGATGCCCTCAGCGGCGCTCACGCACTTGGTCGGATCGAAGGTCAGGATCGCGGTCGCGGAGGGAACGGTGGGCACCGCGGCGCCGGGCGAGAGATAGCCGAGACCGTCCGGTGTGGCCACGAGATCCGACAGCGCCGGCTTCGAATCGGTCGCGGGCGCCGACGGCGTTGTCGAGGCGCGCGCTGACGGAGTGTTCGTCGGTGAAGGCGCGGCCGAACTGCACCCGGCGACGACGAGCGCGAGCCCGGCCACGATAACGAGCGCGCCGAGACGAGAGGGGGACGAACTCATGCCTCGATGACCACCGGGATGATCATCGGACGGCGACGGTGCTGGGTGTTGACCCAGCGACCCACGGTGCGCCGGATGACCTGCGCGTAGGCGTGGGTGTCGCGCGTCCCGTTGAAGGAGGCGTCCGTCAGCGCCTTGAGGATCTGCGGCTTGACCTCGTCGAAGACGTCCTCGTCTTCCGCGAAACCGCGGGCCTGGATCTCCGGCCCCACGATGACCGAACCGGTCTGCAGGTCGATGGCGACGAAGATCGAGATGAACCCCTCCTCGGCGAGGATGCGGCGATCCTTGAGGTCGGCATCCGTGATCTCGCCGACACTCGAGCCGTCGACGTAGACATAGCCGAGGTCGAGCTGGCCGGCGACGGTGACCTCGCCGTCCTTCAGGTCGAGCACTGTGCCGTCCTCGGCGATGAACGTGCGCTCCTCCGGGATTCCGGTCTGGATGGCCAGGTTGGCGCTCGCGACAATGTGGCGCTGCTCGCCGTGCACGGGGAGGACGTTTCGAGGCTTCAGGATGTTGTAGACGTACAGCAACTCGCCCGCGGCGGCGTGGCCCGAAACGTGAACCTTCGCATTGCCCTTGTGAACGACCGTCGCACCGAGCTTCATGAGTCCGTTGATCACGCGATACACGGCGTTCTCGTTGCCCGGGATGAGGCTGGACGCGAGGATGACGGTGTCGCCCTTGCCGACCTCGATCTGGTGCTCGAGGTTCGCCATCCGGGCGAGGACCGCCAT
>DASXCU010000166.1:0-15065 GCA_036491035.1 Galbitalea sp.
CGAGCTGAAGCCGGTCTTAATGCCGATCACGAGCCGCAGGCCGTGCTTGCGGTCGGTGAGGTCCGTGACATCCGAGATGCCGCTGATCTTCTTGGAGTTGACCCCGTCCTTGATCTTCTCAATCACACGTTCCGGGCCGACGAGGTACGGGAGTTCTGTAACGACGAGTCCGGTCTTTCGAGCCGAGATGGATTCGACCGACACCTTCGCGCGCGTCTTGAAGGCGCCGCGGCCGGTTGCGTAGGCATCGCGGATGCCGGCGAGCCCGATGATGGTCCCGCCGGTCGGAAGGTCCGGTCCGGGCACGAACTCCATCAGCTCATCGAGCGAGGCGTCGGGGTTCTCGAGCAGGTGCCGCGCCGCACCGATCACCTCGATGAGGTTGTGCGGCGCCATGTTGGTCGCCATGCCGACGGCGATGCCGCTGGCACCGTTGACGAGCAGGTTCGGGAACGCCGCGGGGAGCACCGCGGGCTGGGTGAACTGGTTGTCGTAGTTTGGAACGAAGTCGACGACATCCTCGTCGAGTCCCTCCGTCATTGCGAGCGCGGCGCCATCGAGCCGGACCTCGGTGTAGCGGGGAGCGGCGGGGCCGTCATCCAGCGACCCGAAGTTGCCGTGCCCGTCGATCAGGGGAACGCGCAGCATGAAGTCCTGAGTGAGCCGAACCATGGCGTCGTAGATGGATGCGTCACCGTGCGGATGGAGCTTGCCCATCACGTCGCCCACGACGCGACTGGACTTCACGTGCCCACGATCGGGTCGGAGTCCCATCTCCGTCATCTGGTACAGGATGCGGCGCTGGACCGGTTTCAGGCCGTCCCTGGCATCGGGAAGGGCGCGGGAGTAGATGACCGAGTACGCGTACTCGAGGAACGAACCCTGCATCTCGACCGAGACATCGACATCTTCGATGCGCTCGCCCGGAGCCTCGGTCGTGCTGCCATCGGAGATGGGGGAAGGAGGAGTAGCCATAAGATTGCCCCCATGCTACCGGCGCGCACTGGGGACCGGATCAGCCTTGCCGACGTTTTGGAGAGTTGCCTCGCGAGCCTCACGGCAGACGAAAATCGGCTCGATCTCCCGCCGGCCCATCGCGTCGTCCTCGTGCTGGTGGATGGTCTCGGAGCGGCAGCACTGAAGGCGCGTGCGGGTCACGCTCGAACGCTCAACTCGGCATCCGGTCACGCCATCGAAACCGTTTTCCCGACGACCACCGCGTCCGCGCTTGCGTCTCTCGCTACCGGCGATCTCCCCGGCCAGCACGGCCTGGTCGGCTACTCCGTGCTCGACTCGGCCAACGATCGCGTCGTCAACGAGCTGAGCGGCTGGGACGACCGGCTGGATCCCGCGACCTGGCAGAGAAAACCCACGCTGTTCGAGGGGGCGGTAGCGGAGGGGTTATCGGCGGTCGTGGTGGGCCCGGCGCGATATGCGGACAGCGGGTTCACCCGTGCCGTGCTCCGGGGCGCCGAGTATCGGTCGGCGGCCAGCGTGAGCGATCGCTTCGCGGCGGCCTCAGCGTGGCTACGGGAACCGGGTCCCGCCGGAGTCCTGTACCTGTACGTGCCGGAACTGGATGCCGTCGCCCACGCCTCCGGCTGGGAGTCTCCGGAGTGGACAGAGAAACTCGAGCTGGTGGACTCCGAGGTGAGGCTGCTGGTGGGAGGCCTGCGGCCGACGGACGCCGTAGTCGTGACAGCCGACCACGGCATCCTCGACGTCCCGCTTCGAGCGCATCTCCTCATCGACTCGGCGCCCGCGCTGCTCGCGGGCATACGCCACGTCGCGGGGGAGCCGCGATGCCTCCAGCTCCATTTCGAACCCACCCTCAGCGAAGCGCGGCGGGATGCTCTGGTCGAGCGCTGGCGGGACGCCGAGTCCGACCGGGCGTGGGTCGCAACGAGGGCGGAGGCGATCGCCGCGAACTGGTTCGGCGCGGTGGACGCGGTTGTGGAACCGCGGATCGGTGACCTATTGGTGGCTGCGCGCCGGAACGTCGCGTATTACGACGGACGAACGGCCAGCGACTCCTCGCTCGCCATGATCGGCCAGCACGGGTCGTTCTCGCCGGCGGAGCTGCAGATCCCGCTGGCTCGATTCGGTGCGTACGCCTGACTAGGCCAGGTCGTCGTCGGGGCGAGCTCCGAAGACGATCTCGTCCCAGCTCGGCATCGACTGTCGGCCCTTGCGCACTCGCGGCTGACCGCCGGTATTGCGGGCGGAGGGCTGCGATCCGGTGTCACGGGCCACGGGCGCATCCTCGGTGGGAGGAGCATCAACCGGCACATCCACGATCCGAATGCTCGGACTTGCGGTCGGGGGCGCGTAGGCCGACATCGGATCTTCCGGCTGGTCGTCGTCATACGTAGCCGCTTCGCGCTCACCGCGCCTGCGGCGAAGGGCGTCGAGCAGGTCGGCGGTCTGGTTCATCTCGCCGGCCTTTTCTGGCATGGGCTTGGTGGCATTGCGCGTCGCCTCTTCGAGCTGTGCGCGAGCCTCGGGCGCGTCGGGTTCGCCGAGATCGAAGGCACCGCTGTCGAAGCGGCTGGCATCCTGTGCTCGCTCCTCCTGGTGAACGGCGCGAAGCCGGGGAATCAGTGACCCTGTCGCGGCGCCCTGCTGTGACAGCGTGGTCGCCTCGTTGTTCATCGGGTCGAGGGCCTGCTTCTTCGGATCGAACCGCCAGCGCGCATCGTGATCGATCTGGTTCGCGGTGAACGAGAGTTTCACGATCCAGCCGGTCGCCGCATCCTTCCAGCTCGCCCAGCGTTCGCTGACGGCGTTCAGGTCGACGAGTCGCGAACGGATGGCCATACCGAAGGTCACGCCCTGCGCGAGCGGGTCCGTTTCCAGCGCGGTGTGCACCGGCACCGCGAGGGCGCTCGTAACGATGAACTCGCGCTCGGCGAGCACCGGGCCTTCGAACCGCTGGATGTGATCGAGAGGCGCTCCCGTGATGGTAGCGACGTCTTCCGCCGACATTCCGGAGCGGATATAGGCCTGAATGTCACGAGGCGCGAGGCGTGCGCCGATGCTCGGATCGGGCGTCACCTGACGGATCTTCAGCTGAAGCACATCGTCCACGGGCAGGCGGTACCTCGTGCCGTCGTCGTCAGAGACGAGCAGTGCACCGTCTTCCGTACCGATTACGCGTAGGTCCTGCATGGTCAAAAGCCCTCCGGCCCCTTGAGATTCCGCTCAAGAATGACACGCATTGGTGGTGAATCCGGGGAATAGAGCGGGCGTGCCGCAAGTTACATCAGCGCACAGTTGGCAAGCCCTTCGCTGCGGTTTGCTATTCGGCTCCCATTCATGCAAACTGTGGCCGCCGATTGGGATCATTTAGGCAGAAAAAGAAGTGGATTAATGGCAACCGATTACGACGCACCTCGCAAGACCGACGATGACTCCGACAGCATCGAGGCCCTGAAGGAGCGCGTTCCGGACAAGATGTCCGGTCAAGTGGATGTCGACGACGCCGACAACCCGGGCAGCTTCGAGCTCGCCGGCCAGGATCTCTCGGACCTCGACCTCGACGTGGTGGTTCTCCCGCCGCAGGCTGATGAGTTCACGTGTGTGAACTGCTTCCTCGTGAAGCACCGTTCACAGCTGGACCACGAGACCAAGCTCGGTCCGATCTGCGCGGAGTGCGCAGCGTAACTACGCGCTCGTTTTAGCTTTCTTCAACGCGGCGATCAGATCGTTGGGGTGCCGCGTTGAGACCAGCCAGTACGGCGTTGGGTCTGTCTCGTCCAGCACGTCCACGCGGACGACGGGCTTGACCCACCCGCGGATGACAAGCCAAGCCCGCGCATCCAGCTTGGGTCCGCGCTGCGCGGTCGCGTCATTTCCCGAGTAGCCGGTCGCGGTCCCCACGTTCGGGATCGGAAGTCGCGCGCGTCCGGCGAGCAGCGCGGTATCCGTGACCTCAATCCACGGCGAGCTCACAATGAGCAGTACGACGCATGCTCCGTAGAGCACGATGGCGCAGATGACCCCGATCGTGATGTTGATCGGAAGGAACACCAGCAGGCTCGCCGGGATGAGCAGGGCGGCGATCACGAAGATCATTGGGCCGGGCAGCAACCGCTCGCGGTAGATAGACATGGCTCTATTTCACCATTCAAAGGCGCTAGCCTCGTTTCGTGGCTGAAGTGATCGAGGTTCTGATCGGCTCCGGACAGGTTCCGGAGTACTCGCACCCCGGCGATGCCGGTGCCGACCTGCACGCCGCAGAGGCCGTGGAGCTGGCTCCGGGCGCGCGGGCGACCGTCGGTACGGGAGTGTCCATCGCGCTGCCGGATGGCCTCGTCGGCTTCGTGGTGCCGCGCAGCGGGCTGGCAGCCAGGCACGGGATCACGATCGTGAACAGCCCGGGAACAGTGGATGCCGGCTATCGCGGCGAGATCCGCGTGACACTCCTGAACACGGATTCGGCCGAGTCGTACTCGATCGCTGTCGGCGACCGGATCGCCCAACTGATCGTGCAGCCGGTCACCCGTGCCCGGTTCATCCCCGTCGAGAAGCTGCCGGGGAGCGAGCGCGGAGAATCCGGCTTCGGCTCAACAGGTTATTCGACACCGTCAGCCACAATCGGCGACGTGACATTAGGAGCGCGAGCGTGAGTGATCCCACCGAGTCCGGCGCAGTCCCGGACGAAGCGAAGTCGGCGCCCGCCGACCGCGAGACCAATGGACCGCTGGATGAGAGTGAGGCCAACGCGGTTCGCCCGTACGTCGACCTGGGCGGCGTGAAGATCGTTCCGCGGGCAGACCTGCAGCTGCGGCTCGAGGTCGAGGACGGCACCAACCGTGTCGTCGCTGTCGCGATGGACTACGCCGGATCCACTCTCCAGGTGCAGCCGTTCGCCGCGCCCCGCACCAGCGGGCTGTGGGCCGAGATCCGTGACCAGATCGTGGACCAGATCCAGAAGCAGGGTGGAACGACGCGGATCGCCGCCGGACCGTTCGGCCCGGAAGTGCTCGCGCAGATACCGGCAACCGTCGACGGTGAGACCGGAGCCCGGCTCGTGCGATTCATCGGTGTCGATGGGCCGCGGTGGTTCCTGCGCGGCGTTATCTCCGGCGACGCCGCAGTGAATCCGGAAGCGGCGTCCCACGTCGAGGACCTGTTCCGCAGCGTCGTGGTGGTGCGGGGGAACACCCCGATGCCGCCGCGTGATCTGATCCCGCTGCACATCCCGGCCAACGCGGGAGACGTGTAACCGGTGGCGACGACGAAACCCGAGCCGGGGCAGCCCGCGAGGAAGCCTGCAGCGAAGGCTCCCACAGCTAAAGCGCCCGCGGCTAAGGCCCGGCCGACGACGAAGGCTCCCGCAGCTAAGACGCCGGCGACGAAGGCTCCCGTAGCTAAGACGGCAGCGACGAAGGCTCCCGTAGCCAAGACGCCGGCGACGATGGCTCCCGCAGCTAAGACGCCGGCGACGAAGGCTCCCGTAGCCAAGACGCCGGCGACGAATGCCCCCGCCACTAAACCAGCGCGAGCGAAGTCCGCCGCGACCAACTCCGCCGCGACCACGCCGATCGCGAAGCCGGTGACCGAACCAGCCGCAGCGGACGCGAATCCGACCTTCTCGCAGAGCCTCGCGGCAGCGGCGAAGCAGAGCGGGCTCGGCCAGCTCAACCCGGGGGAGACGCCGAGCGCGCGTGCCATCCTCGGAGCAGTCGGCGGCATCCGGGGGATCATCGAGTCGATCGTGCCGGGCATCGCGTTCCTGGCTATCTACCTTCCGACCCGGAACCTGCTCCTCGCGGTGCTCGTCCCGGCCTTCGTCGCCCTCGTCCTGGTGGTGATCCGCGCCGGAGCGAGGTCGTCGATGTCCAGCGCCGTCACAGGTGCGGTTCTTCTCGCCATCACAGCGGTCCTGACCCTGATAACCGGACGCGCGGTCAACAACTTCGTCCCTGGCATCCTGATCAACGCGGGCGGATTCATCGTCATGCTCGGCAGCATCCTGATCCGCTGGCCACTCATCGGATTCATCGTCGGAGTGCTGTTCGGCGACACCGAGACCTGGCGAAAGGACACGGCGAAACGACGCATCCTCACGACCGCGACCTGGCTGTGGGTAGCCCTCTTTGCGATTCGCCTCGCCATCGAGGTTCCGCTCTACTTCGCGGACAACGTCGCGGCGCTCGGCATCGTGAGGTTGATCACCAGCGTCCCGTTGTACGCCGTCTGCCTCTGGGCCACCTGGCTTTTGGTACGCGGTGTCTACGCTGGAGACAGCGCCGCAGACGTCGCCGACCCGGCTGAGAAAATCGACTGAGTCCTGTCCCGTCGGCGCGGCACGGTGGTGCTAGATTTATCTTGATATCAAGATACTTTTGAAGTATCGAGAAGAACTAAACGAACTCGGGTAATGGTGGGAGACGGCAATGGCTGCAGTCAATAGCTTCGACGCGAAGGACACTCTGACGGTCGGGGACACCGACTACGAAGTGTTCAGGGTCGACAAGGTCACGGGATACGAGAAGCTCCCGTTCAGCCTCAAGGTGCTGCTGGAGAACCTGCTCCGCACCGAGGACGGCGCGAACGTCACCAAGTCTCAGATCGAGGCTCTCGGCTCCTGGGTGCCCACCGCCGAGCCCGACACGGAGATCCAGTTCACGCCGGCCCGCGTCGTGATGCAGGACTTTACCGGTGTCCCCTGCATCGTCGACCTCGCCACGATGCGCGAAGCGGTCTCCGCACTCGGCGGCGATCCGACCAAGATCAACCCGCTCGCCCCTGCGGAACTCGTCATCGACCACTCCGTCATTGCGGACCTGTTCGGCACCGAGAACGCCTTCGAGCGCAACGTAGAGCTCGAGTACGAGCGCAACGGTGAGCGCTACCAGTTCCTGCGCTGGGGCCAGACCGCGTTCGACGACTTCAAGGTCGTTCCCCCGGGAACCGGAATCGTTCACCAGGTGAACATCGAGCACCTGGCGCGGGTCACCTACACCCGTACGGTCGACGGGGCGCTTCAGGCCTACCCCGACACTCTCGTCGGAACGGACTCCCACACCACCATGGTGAACGGTCTTGGCGTTCTCGGATGGGGTGTCGGCGGTATCGAGGCCGAGGCCGCCATGCTCGGCCAGCCGGTGTCGATGCTCATCCCGAAGGTTGTCGGCTTCAAGCTCACCGGGTCGATCCCGACCGGCGTCACCGCAACGGATGTCGTTCTCACCATCACCCAGGCGCTTCGCAAGCACGGAGTGGTCGGCAAGTTCGTCGAGTTCTACGGTGCCGGCGTCGCCGAGGTGCCGCTCGCAAACCGGGCGACCATCGGCAACATGAGCCCGGAGTTCGGCTCCACGGCCGCCATGTTCCCGATCGACGACGTGACGCTCGACTACATGCGCCTCACCGGCCGCAGTGACGAGCAGGTGAAGCTCGTCGAGGAGTACTCGAAGCTGCAGACCCTCTGGCACGACCCGGCCAAGGAGCCGACGTTCAGCGAGTACCTCGAGCTCGACCTCTCGACCGTCGTACCGTCGATCGCCGGGCCGAAGCGTCCCCAGGACCGGGTTGAGCTCAGCAAGGCGAAGAGCCAGTTCGAGGTCGACCTCGGCTCGTACGCGAACGACGACGACGATGACCTGTCCCGCGTGGACGCGGCGATCGAGGGCTCGTTCCCGGCATCCGACCCGATCGGTTTCACGGCGCAGGACGAGGATTCGGCGCACGAGCACTCCCACAAGCACAAGCACAAGGTTCCTGCGCCGTCCACCGCCTCCCAGCCGACCGAGGTGGTGCTCGAGAACGGCGAGGGCTTCATCCTCGATCACGGCGCAGTTGCAATCGCGGCCATCACGTCGTGCACGAACACCTCGAACCCGTCGGTCATGCTCGCCGCTGGTCTCCTGGCCCGCAACGCGAGCAAGAAGGGCCTGAAGTCGAAGCCGTGGGTCAAGACCACGCTGGCTCCCGGTTCGAAGGTCGTCACCGACTACTACGAGAAAGCCGGCCTGACGGGCTACCTCGAGGATCTCGGCTTCTACACGGTCGGCTATGGCTGCACTACGTGCATTGGCAACTCCGGTCCGCTGATCGAGGAGATCTCTGCTGCGGTCAACCAGAACGATTTGGCCGTGACCGCGGTTCTCTCCGGTAACCGCAACTTCGAGGGCCGCATCAACCCCGACGTGAAGATGAACTACCTCGCGTCGCCGCCGCTCGTGATCGCCTACGCCCTCGCGGGATCGATGAACTTCGACTTCGAAAAGGATGCCCTCGGGCAGGGTTCGGACGGCAAGGACGTGTTCCTCGCGGACATCTGGCCGGACGCATCCGAGGTCCAGGCAACCATCGACTCGTCGATCTCCACCGACATGTTCACGAAGGAGTACGGCGCCGTCTTCGACGGGGACGACCGCTGGCGTTCGCTTCCGACGCCGACCGGTGCGACATTCGAGTGGGACGAGAAGTCGACCTACGTTCGCAAGCCCCCGTACTTCGACGGCATGACGATCGAGACGACCCCGGTCGCCAGTATTTCTGGCGCACGCGTTCTCGCGAAGCTCGGCGACTCCGTCACCACTGACCACATCAGCCCCGCCGGTTCGATCAAGGCAGACAGCCCGGCAGGCAAGTACCTCGACGCCCACGGAGTCGACCGCAAGGACTACAACTCCTACGGCTCGCGCCGCGGCAACCACGAGGTGATGATCCGCGGAACGTTTGCGAACATCCGTCTTCGAAACCAGCTGCTCGACGACGTCGAGGGTGGCTACACCCGCGACTTCACGCAGGATGGCGGACCGCAGGCGTTCATCTTCGACGCGAGCGAGAACTACATCGCCGCCGGCACGCCACTCGTCATCTTCGGTGGCAAGGAGTACGGATCCGGTTCATCGCGTGACTGGGCAGCAAAGGGCACCAGCCTTCTCGGCGTGAAGGCCGTCATCAGCGAGAGCTTCGAGCGCATCCACCGCTCCAACCTGATCGGGATGGGCGTTCTGCCTCTGCAGTTCCCGGCTGGGGAGACGGCCGAGTCGCTCGGTCTCGACGGGACCGAGATCCTCGATATTTCCGGTGTCGAGGAACTGAACGAGGGTCGCACTCCGAAGACACTGCGTGTGGTGGCGAAGCCCAGCGACGCGTCGGCGTCCGGCAAGAAGGACATCGAGTTCGATGCCGTCCTGCGGATCGACACGCCCGGTGAGGCCGACTACTACCGCAACGGCGGTATTCTCCAGTACGTCCTCCGCTCCTTGGTGTGAGCTGATTCGAAGGTCAACCCTCCGAGGCTTCCGACTTCGAACGCGTAGGGTGTTTTTGTGAGTCTTCTCGAGAACATCCGCGGCCCGCGCGATCTTGACGGTCTCTCGGACGCCCAGTTGAACGAACTCGCGAAGGAGATTCGCGACTTCCTGGTTGCGGAGGTCTCGAAGACCGGCGGACACCTCGGGCCGAACCTGGGTGTCGTCGAGCTGACCATCGCCATCCACTCGGTCTTCAACTCGCCGAAGGACGCCATCGTCTTCGACACGGGACACCAGAGCTACGTCCACAAGCTCCTGACGGGTCGTCACGACTTCAGTCGGCTGCGACAGCTCGGGGGGCTCGCGGGATACCCGCAGCGCAGCGAATCCGAGCACGACATCGTCGAGAGTTCGCACGCGTCGAGTTCGCTCTCCTGGGCGGACGGCATTTCCCGCTCGTTTGCGATGACCGGGCAGAAGGACCGCTATGTGGTCGCGGTGGTCGGCGATGGAGCGCTCACCGGGGGAATGACCTGGGAAGCACTCAACAACATCAGCGACGACAACTCTCGCAACCTGGTCATCGTGGTCAACGACAACGGTCGGTCGTACGCGCCCACGATCGGTGGGATGGCGCGCTTTCTCAACACGGTTCGCACGCGTCGCACCTATCGCACGCTGCACGTCTCCAGCACGCGGTTCTTCAGCCACCTCGGCGGCCCGGCTCGCGCGTTCTACCGCGGCGTTCGCGGCGGTCTTCACGGGTTCCTCTCGCGCTTCACCAACAACGAGGCGCTGTACTCGAACCTCGACATCAAGTACATCGGCCCGGTCGACGGCCACGACATCCACGCGATGGAATTGGCGCTGCGACAGGCCAAGAACTATGGCGCCCCGGTTCTTGTGCACGTGATCACGCAGAAGGGCCGGGGGTACGAGCCCGCGCTGCACGACGTCGCTGACCAGTTTCACGCGGTGGGTCACATCGACCCGGAAACCGGCGAACCGGTGGAGATCGCGAGTCGCCCATCCTGGACGTCGGTCTTCGCCGACGAGATCCTGGCGATCGCCGAACAGAATCCCCGCGTCGTCGGCATCACCGCCGCGATGCTGCGTCCGACCGGACTCAACAGGTTCGCGGAGAAGTTCCCGACCCGCGTGTTCGATGTCGGCATCGCCGAGCAGCATGCCGTGACAACCGCGGCGGGTCTCGCGTTCGGCGGCCTTCATCCCGTCGTGGCCCTGTACGCAACGTTTGTGAATCGCGCATTCGACCAGGTGCTCATGGATGTCGCGCTGCACAAGGCGGGCGTGACATTCGTTCTCGACCGGGCCGGTGTAACCGGGCCGGATGGACCGAGCCACCACGGGATGTGGGATCTCGCCATCCTTCAGGTCGTACCGAACATCCGTATCGCTGCTCCGCGCGACGCGACCCGTCTTCGCACCGAGCTTCGTGAGGCGGTCGAGGTAGATGACGCACCAACGGTCATCCGCTTCTCGCGGGGGTCCGTAGGCAACGAATTCGATCCGACACGCGTCACCGCGGACGGTGTTGAGGTGTTGCGCGAAGCGGCTCACAAGGATGTTCTCCTGGTAACTGTCGGTCCAATGGCCGCACTGGGAATGCAGGTCGCCGAGCGACTGGCGGCACAGGGCATCGGTGCCACGGTCATCGATCCGCGCTGGGTTGTCCCCGTCCCGGAGAGTGTGATCTCGATGGCGGCCGACTACCGGCTCCTCGTTTCGATCGAGGACGGCGTGCGCGTCGGCGGGATCGGAACACGCATCCGCCAGGACCTTCGTTCGGCGGGCGTGGACACGGCCGTCACGGAATTGGGACTTCCGGACGAGTTTCTTCCACACGGATCACGCGAGGAGATTCTCGACCTCGTCGGTCTCAATCCCCAGGCGATCGCTCGCGACCTCGTCGCGCAAGTTCTGGGGAGCCGCGTGCCGGTCGCGCGTCCGCTACCGGACGAGGCGAAGCGGTCGATCTCTGCTAGTGCCGAGCAGGACAACCACTAGCGTTCCATCGGTTCAGTTGTCGCTGGTGAGCTCCAGCAGGCTGGCGAGCTCTTCGAAGGTGTGTCCACCGAGAGCGTCCGAATAGGCCGGCCTGGTGGCGTGCAGCCGGACGGTCAGCCAGCCGAGCATCGAGCAGACAGCGGCATATCCCGTGAAGACGAGGACTCCGTTCTCGCCTCTCGCGCCGAGGGCATCCAGCGGCGCGAAGTGGCCAGTCGCGCCGAGCGCAAGGATGCCGAATCCGATGCCGGCCGCCACCGCGCCGACGACCAGAAACAGCACGGCTCCTATGGCGACACATGCCGTTCGCCGAGCGAGTGCACTCGCGACTACCCAGAGCGGTACCGCGACCGCGGTACCGACTACGATGGCGAAAGCAAACAGGTAACCGACCGTAGTCCAGAACAGCACTCCGAGCGTCAGCGTGGCCACGACGAAAACAGGCGCCAAAAAGTAGGCGACGGCGAGCAGGAGGCCAATCGCCGAGCGAAACAGTCGCTCCCTGACTCGCAGTTCCATCAGAGCAGGCTCCTCGTGGTCGGTCGCAGAAGGAGTCTCGCGAATCCGGCCCCCGTTGCTGCAGAGATGCCGGGCACGATTCCGAAGGCGATTCCGGAGGTCACCAGCCCGAACCCGAGATCCTGCTCCGGTGAGACGGCGACGAGCAGAAGTCCGCAGATCACTCCCGCGAGAACGAGTGCGGCACCGAAGTGGATGGCAATCATCGCGGGGCCGCGAAGCCCGCGTGTAAGCCAGCCAAGGAGATAGCTGGTCGGAAGGCCGACAACGACCACGACCACCAGGCCGATGGCCACGGTCGGCACCGCATACAGGGCGAAGCCGGCGAAGAAGCCGCTGCGATCGTCGTGCGCCGGGGTTGCGATCACTGCGCCCATCAGGCCGAGAAGCACGATCAGAACCGTGATTTCGCTGAACAGCACGAAAGTGATCACGATTCCGATCGCCGACTCGGCGAGCGCGCGAAGGGGACGAAACCGCGCCTGATTTACGCGCGAAGAGTATGTGCTCATGACCGGGCCTCCGCGATCATGGCTAGCAGCTCGTTCAATGGGCCGCGGGCGAAGGGCAGTCGCGCGAGCGGGAGCACCGTTCCGAAGAGCCCGGACGCTCGCGATGCCAGCCTCCGCGATTTCGCCTGCCCCGCGGAGTTGTCGTAGACCCAGTACAGCGCAAGACCCATGTATGCCATCCAGAGCAGTTCGGGAAGCTGGGCCTTCAGCTCGGACGGGATCGCGTTGGTCGATCCATCCACAGCCATCTGGAAAACCTCGATCGCCATCTCGCGGGGGGCCACCGAATCCGGACCGAAGGGGCTCACCGCTGACGTTGGAGAGATCGCGGCCGACAGGAACCCGGGTGCCGCGTCGTGGTAGGGCGCGAGGGCATCCAGTCCGGACAGTAGTGCTATCTCGAGGCGCTTCGCGAGATCCTTGGTCGTGCCGAAGCCCTCCGCCACTCGGAGGCGGTGATCGTCCTGCACTCGAAGGTAGAGCTCCTGGACGAGGTGGTTCTTGGTGGGGAAGTAGTAGTAGGCGTTGCCGACCGAGATGTTCGCCTCGTTGGCGATCAGGCGGATGGTGGTCTGGTCATACCCACGCTCGCGGAACGACGCGATCGCCGTCTCGGTGATCTTTGCGCGGGTTTCGTCGCTCTTCGCCATGCTGTGTCCTTTTCTGAACGTGTTCAAAACCAAGTATCGAACATGTTCGAAAAAATGGCAACGCCCACGTTTGACTTAGAGTGCGCTCTAAGTTCTAGCCTGAAGACATGACTCTTCTGGATGCGTCCCTTTCGATTTCGGAGGCGGCCGAACGAACCGGGCTCTCGACGCATACGCTGCGGTACTACGAACGCGAAGGACTCATGCTGGGCGGTGTCGATCGGGCGTCCTCCAGCCACCGTCGGTACTCGGACGCGGACATCACGTGGGTCACGTTCCTCACGAAGCTGCGTTCGACCGCGATGCCGATCGCGAAGGTTCGGGAGTATGTGGATCTGGTTCGCCAGGGCGACGCATCGACGCCGGCGCGCCTGGCTCTCCTTCTCGCACATCGCGAAACCGTTCTCGCGCAACTGGCCGAAATCAACAACAGCCTCGCCGCGATTGACTACAAGATCTCGACGTACAGAAAAGGAAACTGATGAAAAAAATCACGCTGGGCAGCAACGGTCTCGAGGTCTCGCGCCTCGGTCTCGGCTGCATGGGGATGAGTGCCTTCTACACTGGCGCGGGCCAGGACGAGCAGGGATCGATCGCGACTATTCACCGTGCGCTCGACCTCGGGATCACCTTCTTCGACACGGCCGAGATGTACGGTCCGTATGACAACGAGAAACTTCTCGCAAAGGCATTGAAGGGTCGTCGGGACGATGCGGTCATCGCCACCAAGTTCGGAACGATCAATCACGCGACGAACGAGCGAGGACTCGACGGCGGCCCGGCAAACGTCCGGTTCTCGGTCGAAGGCTCGCTCGAGCGACTTCAGACCGACCACATCGACCTGTACTACCAGCACCGGATGGACCCGAATGTTCCCATCGAGGACACGGTCGGCGCACTCGCCGACCTGATTTCCGAGGGCAAGATCCGAGGCTACGGGCTCTCCGAGGCGGCGCCCGCCACGATTCGTCGGGCCCACGCGGTGCATCCGGTGACCGCGCTGCAGACCGAGTATTCGCTCTGGAGCCGTGACCCGGAAGCGGAGATCCTGCCCCTGCTACGCGAGCTCGGCATCGGTTTCGTGCCCTACTCGCCGCTCGGACGCGGATTCCTGACCGGCGCCATCCGCTCGGTCGATTCGCTCGCGGACGATGACTTCCGTCGCGTCAACCCGCGATTCGAGGGAGACAACCTGCAGGCGAACATGCGCATCGTCGAGGTCGTCGATTCGGTTGCGGGAGAGCTGGATGCGAAGCCGAGCCAGGTTGCGCTCGCGTGGCTCCTCGCGCAGGGCGACGATCTCGCTCCCATCCCGGGAACGAAGCGCGTGTCGCGACTGGAGGAGAATGCCGCAGCGGACGGGCTCGTGTTGAGCGCGGCTCAACTGGAGCGCCTCAGCTCGATCGCCGCACCGGTGGGCGACCGCTACGCGGACATGTCGGCGGTCAACCGGTAGTACTCTCCGCAGTGGCGGGAGAAAGTGGCACGCGGAGGGAGTAGGTACTCTCTCCGCGTGCAGGTTTCTCCCGCCAACGCGCGCAGGTTCTCCCGCCAGCCGGGGGCGGCTACTCGACGCCCTTGATCATAGGGTGGTGGAACGTGTCCTTGAAGACGCGCTCGGACGCTCCGACACGGTCCAGGTAGGGCGTGATGCCGCCGGCTCCGAACGGGTAGTTGGCGCCCAGGATCAGGCAAAGGTCAATGTCCTCCGCGGCGGCGACGACGTGCTCCTCGAGCATCCGGTGGATCTCGTCCGCAAGCCCGTCCTCAATTCGGACTCGAAGCTCGTCGGGTGTCATCGGAGTGGCGCCGCCCCCCACGATGGCGATCGCCTTCGGGTCGTAGCCCTTGACTTTGCCCTTCGAGTCCCGCTCCAGGATGTGCCCGTACTCCGCCAGTTTGCGAAGGTTGTCGCTGTCGAAGAACCGGTCCGGGAATGCCGCGTGATGCGTCTCGAGCACGTGAGCGCCAATCGGGAGACCCACGAATTCGAGCAGCTGGAACGGCGTCATTGGCAGTCCGAACGGCTGTGTCGCCTCCTCCACCACCTCGAAGGGCGTGCCGGTGTCGACCGCGTGCATGGCCTCACCGAGAACCTTCGCGAGAATACGGTTGACGACAAAACCGGGGGTGTCCGTCGA
>DASXCU010000167.1:0-5319 GCA_036491035.1 Galbitalea sp.
CCGCGCTCGGGTCGGTCTCTGCAGAGCAGGTCAGCGCCGTCGCGCTGCGAGCCCTGCGCACCGGCCGGTTCGAGTCGTTCGTTCCTCGCCGGCTCGGCCCGGTCATCCGGTTCTCGCGGCTGTTACCCACTCGAGTGCAGGACTGGCTGGACGACCGCATCGGCACCGATCGGATCGGGCTGGGTGGGAACCCTGCGGCGCGCGCCGCGTACATCGACGAGGCGATGCGCAAAGAGGGCTAGGAGGCGCGGGTCTCGACGAGCTCCACGCGCGATGCGCCGATGGCCCCGAGTTTGCCGCTGACTGCGGCCACAAGGTCGGCGATGTCGTCCACGCCGTGACGCTTCGCCGAGTGGATCATGATCGCGGCGCAGGCCTGGGCATCGGCGAGAGCGTTGTGGTGTTGGAAATCCTCGAAGCCCGCCGCCATCGCCGCGACGGGCAGCCGGTACGAGTCGAGGTTGTAGGTCTTGCGCGCGACCTGCAGGCTGCACGCGTACTCGAAGGTCGGGGTGTCGACGAAGGTCGCCT
The DNA here is from genome assembly GCA_036491035.1 of Galbitalea sp. GTDB lineage: Bacteria > Actinomycetota > Actinomycetes > Actinomycetales > Microbacteriaceae > Galbitalea. The sequence continues at coordinate 532 of DASXCU010000167.1, forward strand.
CGCAGGCGGTCGAGATGACGCCCATGTCGAAGCCCGCATTGTGCGCGGTCAGGATGTCGCCATCCGCGAACGCGACCAGGTCGGGAAGCTGCTCGGTCCAGAGCAGCGCATCCACGACATCCGCGGCGACCAGACCGTGGATGCGGGTGTTCCACTCCCAGAATTCGTCGTAGCCGATCGGCGGCTTGATCAGCCAGTACGCGCTGTCCACCATGCGGCCGTCGCGCACCTTCACCATTCCGACTGAGCAGGCGGAGGCGCTCGACGAGTTGGCCGTTTCGAAGTCGATTGCGGTGAAATCCAGTGGCACCCTGTGATCGTCGCACGCACTTCCGACCGAGCCGGGCGCGACCCGCGCGTAACCTGAAAACGTGAGCGAGAAGAGAGCAGAGCAGGCAGCATCCTTCGATCGGGCGGCGGAAGTGTACGAGCGGGCGCGTCCGGAGTACCCGTCGGATGCGGTCGACTGGCTGCTTCCGGAGGGCGCTGCGACCGTGCTCGACCTCGGCGCGGGCACCGGCAAGCTGACTCGCGCACTCGCGGTGCGTGGCCTCGAGGTGTTCGCCGTCGATCCCGCGCCGAAGATGCTCGACCAGTTGCGGGCCGCGATTCCGGACGCGACGATCTCCGTCGGAACGGCGGAAGACATCCCGCTCGCGGACGCGTCGGTGGATGCCGTTCTCGTCGCGCAGGCATGGCACTGGGTGGACCAGGATGCGGCGCTGCCCTCCGTCGCGCGCGTGCTCCGACCGGGTGGCACGCTGGGGCTGATCTGGAACCTCCGCGACGACCGCGTGGCCTGGGTCCGGAGGCTGACGGCGGTCATGCACCAGGCCGAGGCGGAGGCGTTCATGGACACCGGACGCATCGATCGCGGACCGTTTGGCGAGCCCGAGGAGAAGCGCTTCGAGTGGTCCCGCGACTTCACTCGCGCCGACCTGCTCGACCTGGTTCGGTCGCGGAGCTACTTCATCACGGCGCCGGAGACCGAGCAGGCGCGCATCCTCGCGGGCGTCGGCGACCTGCTCGACAACGATCCGGACATCGGCGGGCGCGAGTCCTGGTCGATGCCGTATGTGACGCGGGCCTTCCGGATGCGGTTGCCGGACTAACGGGTCGGGTCCGGGTCGCTGTTCGCGAACAGGTTCAGTGCGGCCCACTGCAGCAGGATGACGGTCTTGCCGTCGGCGATGCGGCCATCGGCGGTCATCGCCAGGGCTTCGTCGAAGTCGAGCGTGAGCACCTCGATGTCCTCACCCTCCTCGACGAGGCCGCCGCCGGCACCGACGACTTCGGTCGCGTCGTAGGGCGCGACATAGAAGTGCACGCGCTCGGTTACCGAACCGGGGCTCATATAGAGGTCGAAGACGTGGCGCGGAGCACCGGGGGTGATGCCGAGCTCCTCGGTGGCTTCGCGGATGATCGCGACCTCGGGGGAGTCGCCGTCCAGTAGTCCTGCCGCGGCTTCGACGAACATCCCGTCCGGATGATCGTTGACGTAGACGGGGAACCGGAACTGGCGCGTGAGCACAACCGTTCGCGCAGCTAGGTCATAGAGCAGAATGACGGCGCCGTTGCCGCGGTCGTAGGTCTCTCGCTGCTGGGTCGTCCACTCGCCGTCACGGCGGCGGTAGCGCAGCGTTGTGCGTCGGAGAACATGCCAGCCGTCGGAGACCACCTCGACGTTCTCGACGACGACGTTGGGATTGCGGTCGAGCCGGCGCTCGGTCTGGTCGAGTCCGGTGCGGCCGCGGCCATCGGGGATGCCCGCTCCGGGTGTGCCGTCGATCTGCTCGGTCATGGTGGCCAGCCTACGTTTTCAAAAAACTTTCAAAAATGTTTTTGAAATCGGGCGAATTTCGGTCGAAACCCTGTGGATAACGACCCGGAATGTCGGGAGCGTTTGGTGGAATTAATTCATGGCAACCGGCCCGACCTTTATCGCCGCAGAGGCGTTCCCCGAGTCGCTCGGTGATGCCCTCGACGAGGTGCTTGCGGCAGATCGCGACCAGCGGGCGGCCGCCGGGCGCAAGGCGGTGGCCATTGTAAAAGCTGTGGGCGAACAGTCGCGGGGCGTCGCGTTCGGCAACCGGATGCTCGCGAGCAGGTCCTTCCGCGCCCAGATCGCGGCTCTTCTCACCATCACAGAGAAGTCGGCCGAGAACCTGATCGGTTACGCAACGGTGCTCTCCAGCTCGTTTCCCGCGACTCTCGAGGCGCTTGGTCGCAGCGAGCTCAGCTGGCAGCACGCCACGGTCGTCGTCGACGAACTTGCGGCGCTCGACGCCGAGGCCCGCGGTGAGCTCGAAGCAACCGCGCTCGAGCAGGCGGGACTGGTGACGCCGCACAAGTTGCGCCGCGCCCTGCGCCTGGCGCGTGAGACCCGGCATCCGGAGACCATTGCCGAGCGCCAAGAGGCAGCGCGCCACCTCCGTGGTGTCAACGTCGAAGACGGCGCCGACGGAATGTCCACCCTGTACTACACCGACAGCAGCGTTCACGTCCACGCGATCTTCGACCGGTTGACCACGGCAGCGCGCGGTGTGGATGGACCGCTCGAGACCAGATCGCTGAACGCGCGTCGCGCGGACGTCTTCGCCCACATTCTGCTCGCCGAGGTCGACGGCGAGGTTTCGGGTGTCGTCCCCGATGAGCACGACGATGAGCGATTCGTACGCTGGTTCCGCGGTATCCGCGCGCACGTTATCGTCACGGTGCCCGTGCTGACACTGCTCGGCCAGTCTGACCAGCCGGCAACCCTCAACGGGTGCGTGCCGATCGATCCCGTGACCGCGCGTCGGCTTGTCGCCGGCGCGAAGAGTTTTCTTCGCGTTCTCACCCATCCCGAAACCGGCGTGACCCTGTCGGTCGGCCGGCGGCGCTACAAGGTTCCGAAAGATATGCGCACGTATCTGCAGATTCGAGATCGCACCTGCAGATTCCCGGGCCGTGAACATCCAGCCCACCGCAGCGATATGGATCACCTCTTCGACTGGCAGTTCGGAGGCGAAACGAAAGCCTCGAACCTCGAACACCTGTGCCCGGGGCACCACACGCTGAAAGGGGACACCGCCTGGACGGTCGTCGCTGACGAAAACAACCCGGGCGTCCTGACGTGGACCGACCCGAGTGGACGCAGCTACCGCACCTTCCCGCACGACCCGATGGCGGCCTGATTCGGCGACCGCAGCCCGGTACTCTTGACCCTCGTGGCTCTAACTATTGCGATCGTCGGTCTCCCCAACGTCGGCAAGTCGACCCTCTTCAATGCGCTGACCAAGCAGACGGTGCTTGCGGCCAACTATCCGTTTGCGACCATCGAGCCGAACGTCGGCATCGTGAGCCTGCCGGACCCGCGCCTGACGGCCCTGTCCGACCTCTTCCACTCGGAGCGGATCGTGCCGGCACCGGTGTCATTCGTCGATATCGCCGGCATCGTCAAGGGCGCGTCGGTGGGAGAAGGTCTCGGCAACAAGTTCCTCGCCAACATCCGCGAGGCGGACGCGATCGCCCAGGTCGTGCGCGGATTCGAGGACCCGGATGTCGTCCACGTCGACGGCAAGGTCGACGCCGCGAGCGACATGGAGACCATCAACACGGAGCTGATCCTCGCCGACCTGCAGACGCTCGAGAATGCGACCGCTCGCTACGAGAAGGAGCTGCGCGCCAGGAAGATTACGCAGGCGACGATGGACACGGCGACCGCTGCGGTCGCATGGCTGAACGACGGAAAGCCGCTGTCCGCGTCGAAGATCGATCTCGAGCCCATCCGAGAACTCGGCCTTCTCACCGTCAAGCCGTTCATCTACGTCTTCAACGTGGACGAGGCCGTGCTCGGCGACAGCGCAAAGAAAGCAGCACTCGAGGGTCTCGTTGCTCCAGCGCACGCCGTGTTCCTCGACGCGAAGCTCGAGTCGGAGCTCATCGACCTCGACGCCGAGGATGCCGCCGAACTGCTCGCATCCACCGGTCAGGACGAGAGCGGACTCGACCAGCTCGCCCGCATCGGGTTCGACACGCTCGGCCTGCAGACCTACCTGACCGCTGGTCCGAAAGAATCGCGCGCCTGGACCATCCACAAGGGCTGGAAGGCCCCTCAGGCGGCCGGTGTCATCCACACCGACTTCGAGAAGGGTTTCATCAAGGCGGAGGTGATCAGCTTCGGCGACCTCATCGAGACCGGATCCATCGCCGAGGCACGCGCCCACGGCAAGGCCCGCATCGAAGGCAAGGACTACGTCATGCAGGATGGCGACGTGGTGGAGTTCCGTTTCAATAACTAGCCGGCCGGTGAATCCGGGCGAGTTCGCCCAATCCGGGCGCGCCCGCCGATGTCGACCGAAAGAGGACCCGGGTCAAGGCTGGACATATGGCTGGCCGGGCGGAAGTTCCTAGGATGAGACCATGCGTAAGGCCGCGACCATCTTTCTCGTGCGCCACGCCGAGGCACTCAGCGCGGATGAAGACGACCCAGAGCTGAGCCCTGTAGGAGAGGACCAGGCGCGCCAACTCGCTGAGCGGTTCACCGGAGTGGACGTCGCTGCGATCCTCCACAGCCCTCGTCGGCGTTCCTTTAGCACCGCGTCCGCGATCCACCGTGCTAACTCCAACGCCGAACTTATCGCGTCAGACCTGCTGAACGACCGGACGCCGGTGCCATCCAGCGAGCAGCGAGAGGGATACACAGACCGTCTGTTGCAATGGCTGGAACAAGTGCCCGAAGCTGAACGAGATCCGGACGGGATTGCGATCGACGCCGCACTCCGCGAGCTGACGGAATTTGCGCGT
>DASXCU010000168.1:0-104927 GCA_036491035.1 Galbitalea sp.
AGGTCTTCTCATGGCGACGCGCGGTTCCCTGCTCGAACCACACCACGACGGCTCCCCGCTCTTTGTTTCCAATCCCAGCCCCTCCCTCGGCGATCACGTTCGGGTGCGCATTCGCATTCCGCACGAGTTCGGCGAGGTCACCGCGGTGCGCACGCGGTCGAATCCGAACCACGAGCCCAGGTTCGCGGTGGCCTCCCTGGTGACGACGACCGACGGCTGGGACTGGTGGGAGGCGGAGATCGAGATCGAGAACCCGGTTCACGGCTACCGGTTCCTGATTCGGATGGGAGACGGGCGCAACCTCTGGGTGAACGGCACGGGCGTGCACACGACCGAGACGCTCGACACCGAGGACTTCAAACTGGTGACGTACGCACCGCCGCCCGCGTGGTCGGCGTCGAGCGTGATGTACCAGATCTTCCCGGATCGCTTCGCCCGCAGCGAGCAGGCGGATGCTCGCCCGCTGCCCGAGTGGGCGACAGCAGCGAAGTGGACGGATCCGGTCATCCACATCGGGCCGTCGACGGCGACCCAGTTCTACGGCGGCGACCTGCTCGGCATCGAGGAACACCTGGACCACCTCGAGCGGCTCGGGGTGAATCTCGTCTACCTGACGCCGGTGTTTCCGGCGCGCTCGAACCACCGCTACGACGCGCTCTCCTTCGAGGAGATCGACCCGCTGCTCGGCGGAGATACCGCATACGTCGCGCTCATCGACGCGGCGCACAAACGCGGGATGCATGTCATCGGCGACCTGACATCGAACCACTCCGGCGATACGCACGAGTGGTTCGTCGCATCCCACCGTCACCCCGGCACTCCGGAGAGCGAGTTCTACTACTGGCTCGACCCCGAGCAGTCGACCTATGTGTCGTGGCTCGGGGTGCCGAGCCTCCCGAAGTTCAACTGGAACTCGCAGGAGCTGCGGAATCGTTTCATCGAGGGTCCGGATTCCGTCGTCGCGAGGTGGCTGAAGCCGCCGTACAACCTGGACGGCTGGCGCATCGACGTCGCTAACATGACCGGGCGCTACCTGGGCCAGGACCTGAACGCCGACGTTCGGCAGATCATCCGCCGCACCATGATCGACATCAACCCCGACACCCTGCTTCTCGGCGAATCGACGAATGATGCCGCCAGTGACTTCCAGGGCGATGCGTGGCACGGCGCGATGACGTACACGAACTTCACTCGTCCAATCTGGGGGTGGCTGTCCACGGGGGCGCGCGAGTCCAGCTACTTCGGGCTGCCGTTCGGCACGATCCCGAGCTACACCGGCGTCGAGGTGTTCCACGCGCACACGCAGTTCGCGGCGGGATTCCCGTGGCGAGTGCGACTGCACAACATGAACGCGCTGGACACGCACGATACGCCGCGATTCCTGACCCACGCACAGCCGAGAACGGTTCCCGTCGCTCTTGGACTATCGGTCACAATGCCGGGCATCCCGGTGGTCTTCGCGGGCGACGAGTTCGGCCTGGTCGGGGACGACGGCGAGGATTCGCGGACGCCGATGCCCTGGGACACCGCCGAGGCGGCCGCCGACACGATCGACCTGTACGCCGCCCTCATCCACCTCCGCCGCTCGCATCCGGTGCTGGACACCGGCGGGGTTCGCTGGCTGCACGCCTCGGACGATGTGCTCGTCTACGTTCGTGAGAGCGCGGAGGAGTGCATCCTGCTGGTCGCCGCTCGGGACAACTACGAGTTATCGCTCGAGGCGAACGCCGTTGCCGGCGCCCCGGTCTCGCTGTTCGGCGACGGCGTCGCGCAGTTCGACCCGGCGGTGGCTCTCGTGCTCCGCGGGAGCGGCCCGTCGTTCACGGCGTTCGCTCTGCCCGGGATTTCGCTGCCGCCGTTCGCGCCCGAAGGTACGATCCTCGCGCTCGAGAACTAGTCGCGCGTCGGCAGTGCGGTGTTCGATGGACCCATGGCATCCAAACTGGGCAACATCACCTTCGACTGCGCTGACCCGACCGCGCTCGCGACCTTCTGGGCTGACGTCTTCGGCTACCCGCACCCGGAGTGGCCGGAGGATTTGAAGGCGCAACTGATCGCCGGTGGCCTCACCGAGGAGGAGCTGTCGAACAAGAGCGCGGTGGAGGACCCGACGGGCGAGGGACCTCGTCTGTTCTTCCAGCGGGTGCCCGAGGGCAAGTCGGCGAAGAACCGGATGCACATCGACATCCGCACGACTCCTGGTCGTCATCCGACCGACGAGGAGATGCTGGCGGAACGCGATCGGCTGGTCGCCCTCGGCGCCACCGAGGTCGTGAACTACGACGACAATTGGGGTCCGGTGCGTGAGCACCACTTCGTTATGCGGGACCCCGAGGGCAACGAGTTCTGCATCGACTGACACCTCCTTGGGCGGTTTAATCGCCCGAGTGTCGGATGCTAGTCTCTTACGGTGCCAAAATGGCGCGCCTTTCGGGGTGCGATTGTTTTGTGCGCCCCCTTAGCTCATTGGTAGAGCACTTCCTTGGTAAGGAAGAGGTAGTGGGTCCGATTCCCACAGGGGGCTCTCGCCTGGCGGACACAATCCGGCGGGCGTCCCGGCGGGGTAGCTCAGGTGGTTAGAGCACACGGCTCATAATCGTGGTGTCGCGGGTTCGAGTCCCGCCCTCGCTACAAATGAAAAGTGCCCCGCGCGAAGCCGGGGCGTTTTTCATTTGTACCCTGGTCGGATCGGGAAGCGGCTCATCTGGGTAGTCGAGTCCCGACCTCGCTTGGGCGGAATGCTGGACGCTGCGCAGCGTAAAGGACGAGAACAGCGCCCTGCGCTAACGCGCTGAACCAGATTGCCGCGCTGCCAAATAGGTGTGTCAGTACAGCTCCAGTGAGAGCGCCGGCGCCGAACGCTATAACTATCGAAGCGCAGACGATGAACGAACGCAGTGCAGTGCGATTCCGGCCGACGAGTGCCTCGTAGCCTGCTTCGGCGAACCTCATCAGGTTCCCGGTCGTGGCGATGGATGCGAAGCTCGCGTTTCTCACGGATCGGAAGAGTCCGAGTTGAAGCCCCGCGAGGGCGGAAAGCGGAATCGCGATCCACTCCGAAGCGCTCGAGGCAGGGACGAAGCCGACCCCCAAGAGGATGAGGATTTCGAAAGCGAGCACGAGAGCCGCCGCTGTGTGCGCACGTCGTGGTGAGGCGATGTGCTTGACCGGCTGGACAACCATCACGGCAACGGTGAAGGCCAGGATGGGCCAGACGTACTTGAAAGCATCCGATCCGTCAACAATTCCCACAAGGAGCAGGACGACGTTGCCGGTCTGCGCGGTGGCGAAGACCCCGTGAGTGATGAACGTGTATGCGTCGAGTGTTCCACCGACGAAGGTCATGAGGACAGCGACGGGGAGTGAGACCGGCTTCATTTTGGACTCCGTTTGATTCGTATACGTTGACGGGCAGCAACAAGGCGCAGTGCCCATTTTGGGTACTACGCCTTGCGCATTGCATCTATTCAGCGCGCCTACTGCATGGACCAGTACTGCGACACATCAGTCGCGTCACACGGCTGAAGCGTCGGCTGCGCGCCCGAGCCGGAGCCGGCCAGGCAGAGGCCGCCAGAGCCGGTTGTTCCCGGTGTTCCCTTACTAACGCTGCTCGCGAGCACGAGCATCATTCCGTAGTTCGACGATCCGGCGCCGTGATCGTTCATGATGAACTGTCCGTAGCTCGGAATCGAATTCGGCGAGTACTGCCAACTGATGCTCGAGCCTTGGCTCCCGTCGCTTCCAACCGCATTCTGGAACAGGATGCCGGATGTGGTCCAGATCCCGAAGCTTGCTGCCTCGGCGTATTCGACATTCTCTCCGGTCGCGTTGCCGGCCATCGTGAGCGTCTGCGCGGAGGACGACATGCCGCTGTCGGTCAGGTACAGGTTGGACTGGGCGTTCTTGAGGCTGCCCGCGAACTCGCAGTAGTAGCAGGTGATGCTTCCCACCCCGTGCTTCTTGCTGGAGGTCGGCTTGGTCGTCGCGTGGATAGCGGCGTCGGGGCGATCCGCGGACTTCGCCGAGCTGGTGTGGGTGTTGGTGTTGATCCAGGACGGCACCTTGTCGCACCAGATCGTGGTCGTGGCGTGGTGGGTGTCGACGGAGAAGTTTGTGAACTCGTCTTCAAAATTCTGGAAAAGCCCCGAGGAACCGTATTCCGTGTTGACGCTCGCTCCGACGCCGACGGTCTGCCCGAGAAGTTTCGAACTCTCGGTGTAGAAGTACGACGGCTGCGGTGTGTTGTCTCCCCATGAGTCCGGCTGAGCGAGCCGCACGAACCAGCCGGCGGGGCAACCCGAGTAATCGGTGCGAGTGGTCCATCCCGGAACGGTTTTGGTCGACGTGTACGAGAACGAAGTCGAGCCGGTCGGGGCCGGCGGCGTGTCACCGACGGACGCCTTGCTGGCGGTTATCGATGTGCCGGGCGCCGTAAGTACGGCGTCCTCGCTGACGGCGGAGCAGCCGGTGAGGGCAGCAATCGCCAAGACGGCCGTCGCGGCGCTGATGATGTGGATTTTGGTGCGGGCGAACAAGTTTGATCTCCTAGTCGGTGATGGTTGAGCTTCCCTGAAGCGGTGAAGACTCATTCAGCGTGGCGCAACCGCGTCACCCGCCGACTGCGCGGAATGTGCAGGTTTGCCTCCACCCGCGCTGGGCCCCACACCTGTACGTGATGACCAGTCGCGGTGGTCGCCAATCGTGAGGGCGTCGGCCGGGAAAGTCGATTTCGCCCTGGGATTTCTAAGGATGCGGAAAACAACGACGATTCCAACGACCGTGAGCGACCAGACCACGCAGTGCGCGACGACGTATCCAACGTTGCCGAGAACGCGCGGTCCCAGGACGACTGCGCCATCCCACGCTCCATGCGTGACCGCAACCGCGACGTAGGCCAGGATGGCGAATGGCCGCAGCTGATATCGGCCCTGACGCACCGACGCGAACACGGCGGCACCGAGCAACGCCGACCACAACGGATGTCCGAACGGTGTCAACAACTGCCGGAGAAGCTGAATCTGACCCGAGTGGACCAGCAGCGCGCTGCTGAACGGATGATCAAGAAAAGGCGCCATTGCGTAGCCCATGTCTTCAAACGTGGCGAAGCCGAGTCCGACCGAAGCGCCCAGAAGGAGGCCGTCGCGTACTGACTTTGTGCTCAGTCGGGCACCGAACGCGAGAACGACGCCCAGTTTCGCAGCCTCCTCGACGAAGCCAACGAGCAAGAAGACTCGATCGTCGATCGCGCCGGCCGGCACAGTGGGCTGGATAAGGGCGTCGAGGCTTCCGCCGATGACGATGGAGACGATGCCGCCCGCTGTGGCGGCCAGGAGTAGGTACCCGGGTGTGATCGTCCGAGCCAACTTCCCGCTCGACGTGCGGGGACCTTGCCACCGAACCCGAAGGATGAGTAGCAGGATCCCGCTTGGTACCGCTACCGAGCCGAGCACCACCCAGACGGGAAGGAGCGCTACATTTCGGAGTAGCCCGAGCAGCACGATGCCGACATAAAGCCAGAGCGTCAGGAGGATGCAGGTTGCGAAGACCGGCAGCGTCCACACTGGTTGGTGAGAGTTGGACCGCATGCTTCCATCGTGAAGGTGCCCGATTCGTCTCAGACTGAGCGTTTTGACCAGTTCGCGCGTGCGCTCACATGTGCGTGCGTGCGGTGACGCGGAGGACGTCATCGCGGATCAACCGTATGCAGTTGGGGGATTCGTCGTCGTCAACGAGCGCCGGTCTAACCGCCGGGGTCGTTGTCACAAGCGACCGACTTGTCTACTATGTGGAACACGCGGCAGGCCGCGGGAATCCGCCCCGCGCAGGCTTTCGGGAAGTCTCCGTAGAACCGTGCGTCGGAGGAGTCAGGCGTGTTGATCTGGGATGAGGCCGACCTGGCCGTCGTCGAGAACAACGCTGCGCGCGCGCTCGACGGTCGCGCGAGCGTGGTGGTCGTGCATGGCGGGCCGGGCTCTGGGCGTACTACCTTTCTGGACGTCGCGGTCGCGAAGGCTCGGGACGCGGCGGTCGCGCGAGGCGACGAATTCATCTGGCGGCCCATAGCGGGAGACGTTCGGCAGACGGTGCCCTACGACGGAATGCGGTCGTGGGGCGTGGAGCTGGACCGCGCGGAGAATCTGACCGCCCTCCAGGCGGAGGAGGCGCTGCGTGACTGGATCGACGACCTCCTCGAGGACGGGCCCCTGCTGCTGACCGCCGACGACTTCCAGTGGCTCGATCCCGAATCGGTCAACGCGCTCCTGCGGGTCATGGAGTCCGCAGAAGCTGAACGGTTGCTCGTCATCGTGACAGTCGGCCACTTCGAGCCGTTTCAGCATGTTGGCTGGCAGCATTTCATGTCGGCGAATCCGATCGTGGATCTCGTCGAGCTTCGCGGATTTTCTCTCGAGACCGCCTCGAGCGTGGCACGCGACATCCGACCGGAGATCTCGACCGAGCTGATTCGCCGTCTCTGGGAGCACACCGACGGGAATCCGCTGTTCTTCACCTCGCTGATTACCCGAAACGAGACGGCGGAACTCGCGCGCATGCAGCATTTTCCTGCTCCAGAGGGCTACGCGCGCGCAATCGAAGTGCGACTCGCGACACTCGGTCACGACGCGATCATGCTCGCGCGCGCTGTGTCGGTGGTGGGCACAGGGTGGATGACGCTCGCTGATGCTGCATTCATCGCTCAGATCGCCGATCCGGCTGCAGCGCTAGACGTGCTCGTCAGCGAATTTATTGTGTACCAACGTACCGACGACGTCGGGACGTCGATTCGTATGGTTCACGCCGTCATCCAGGCCAGCATTTACCAGCACATCCCGGCCAGGGAACGACTGGAATATCACGGCCGGGCGGCCACGGTGGCCGAGGACGAGCCGAGTGAACTGCGCCATCGCCTTGACGCAGCCGCCTCGCACGACGATGTCCTCGCCGCCCGCCTCGAAGCAGCCAGCGAGCGCGAGCACTCATCCGGGTCTTATCGTCTTGCCGCCGAATACCTGTTGTGGTCGAGTTCGGTTTCTTCGGACGGGCTCGAGCGGAGCAGACGGTCGCTGGAGTCTGTTTACGAGAACATTCTGGCGGGCAATCTCGACTCCGTTCGTCAGCAGTTGCCCGGCCTGCCAAAGGCGCGAGATCGACGCACCGCGGCCATGGTCGAGGGCGCAATCCTGGTCATGGATAACCAATGGACCCAAGCGGCACGCGTACTTCGAGCTGCCGCGTCCGAATCAGACCCCGATGACCTCCTCAGTTATCGGATGCTGGTGCTGCTCGCCTGGGCAAGCATGGTGGGCGGCGAGCCGACGCTCGATTCGCTCGGACCACTCGCGCGGGCGGAGTCACTCAGCCGTCGCGATGACGCCCTCGCGGGCCTCGCGACCATAACGTCGGCCATGCTCGATCGTCGACGGGATCGGGTCATGCAAATCCAGGAGCGCCTCGGTGCCCTTCCTCATCGGCCTGCGGCAGTGCCGCTCGATGACACTTACTGGCTTGCGTGGCGTGGCTTCTCAGCGGTTCTTTACGGCCGGGTTCAGGATGCCATCGGTCCTCTCCGTGAGGTCAGTAGCCGGATGTCGAGCGGGTTGATGGATGTGGGGGACGGCCTCTCGCATGCGTTTCTGGGCTTCGGGTACTGGCTTGGTGGTGAGCCTGAGTTGGCCGCGATCCAATATCGCAAGGCTGAGGCACTACTGCGACCGCGGGCCAACCCGATGACGGCCGCGTATATCGCATTCGGGTACATAGGAAAGGGACACCTCGAACACGGATCAAAGCTTCTCTCCGATGCGCGAACGATTCTTCGGGAAGCTCCGTGGGACGAGGCGGTGAATGTGCTTCTCATGGCGAGCGTCGCAGAGCTCCATGCTGCAGGATCGGTCGCGCAGCGAGAAAGCTTGCTTCGCGGCCTCCGCGAGGATTTCGGCGAGAAGTCGGATCGCCCGAACGGCGCCGTCAGTCCCATGTGGAAACTGCACGCGGCGATCGCTCACGTCTGGGCGGGCGAGACTGACGAGGCGGACCAACTAGCCGCCTCGATCTCTGAAACTGACGACCTCGAGTGGGCTCCGGGAGTCACGTCCTGGTTGCGCGGCCTCGCCGCCGATCGTCGTGGCGACAGCGATCAGGCGCTGCACTATCTGCGGCAGGCGAAGCGAGACGGCACGGCACCGCTGCCGCTATTCGAAGGGCACATTGCGACTGACCTCGCCAGGGTCGAGACAGAGAGCGGCGACCCGGATGCGGCTCGTGCGGAAACTCGTCGCGCTCAGGATATTTACAAGAGAATCGGTGCCGATGTTTACCTTCGGACCGAAGAAGTAGCCCCGGTGCTCGATGAAGCTACCGCCGATCCGAACGCCGTCGAATCCGTGCCTGCCGTATCTGACGGTCCTGCGCCGCTGGAGGCTTTCGCTGCCCTGTCAGAGCGAGAGCGTGATGTTGCGGCCCTGTTGGCACGAGGCATGAGCTATCAGCAGATCGGGCGCGAGCTCTTCATAACGCGCAGCACGGTTGGTTTCCACCTGTCACGGATCTACGCGAAGACGGCCACCTCGACTCGGCACGAACTCGTCGAACTCATCAGGCGACCGCAGCCTTCCCTCTAGCAGGAGCGGGGGTGCAGGACCCTCTCGCTTGGTTCATCACCAAGCGAGGAGAGCGATGTCCACTACTGCGGCGATGACGGCGAGCGAGCCGAGGACGATCGCAGCTGCGCAGAGTCTGCGCTCTCGCTGAGATTGCAGGAGTTCGCTAAATCTCAATGGTGAACGCTCCGGACAGCTGACCGCCGGTAGGGGTGTGATCACGTCGAGTGACGCAGTCGTCGCGTAGATGGTTGTCATCCTGATTCCTTGGGTAGCTGGCCATAAGTGCGGAAAGCCGAATGACTGCCGGGCTGAGTTTTCGGCGGCGTTCGACGATGCTTCGATCCTGTCGCGATGCGGAATCCGAGCGGCTGCCCATTCTGAATAGTTCCGCGTAAACCGCACTGCGCAGTCGTCGGGTCTCGCAACCCGGAGGACTGCACAGAATGCACAGTCGCGCGAGCGACGGCGGACGCCAAAGTGGATGTCATGCCCACATACACAGTCATTGACCACCTCCTTGATCGGGTCTCCGCGCTCGGAGTTGACAAGATCTTCGGCGTCCCCGGAGATTTCACGCTCGCCATGCTCGACCGTGTCTCCGACCACCCCGACATCGAATGGATTGGCTGCAGCGCGGAACTCGGCGCGGCCTACGCGGCAGACGGTTATGCGCGCATTCGTGGCCTCGGCGTCGTTTGCACGACATTCGGTGTTGGCGAACTCAGCGCGATCAACGGGATCGCTGGCAGCTACGCCGAGCACGTTCCGGTGATCCATGTCGTTGGCTCGCCGTCGACAGCCACGCAGCGCGCCGGCAACCCGACACACCACACACTCGGTGACGGGGACTTTCGACACTTCGCGCGCATGCATGCCGAGGTGACCTGCGTGCAGGCGTCGCTCACCTTAGAGAACGCCGCATCCGAAATCGATCACGTGATCAGTGAAGTCCTCGAACGACGTCTCCCTGGCTACATAGTGATCCCGGCGGACGTTGGGATGGCCGAGATCGATCCGGCGACCGGAGTACTGCTCGAACGAGAGAGTAAGACCAACTGGCGGGCGCTTCGTCGTTTTCGCGAGGCCGCGCGCCCGCTAGTCGCGAACGCCGAGCGGCCCGCGGTTCTCGCCGACGTCCTGGTCGAGCGATTCGGCGCAGAGACCGCGCTTCACGCCCTGCTGGCGACGGGCATTCCGCACGCTTCGCTGCTGTGGGGGCGCCGAGTCGTCGACGAGTCCGCGCCCACATTCGTTGGCACATATGTCGGCGCCGCAAGTCGAAAGATTGTCCAGGACACCGTCGAGGACGCGGATCTCCTCATCGAGGTCGGGGTGCAGTTCACCGACCTGACCTCCGCCTACTTCAGTCATGAACTCCCACCGGCAGACCGATGCATTGTTGTCGATGGCACGATGGTCACCGTTGCCGGAGAGACGTTTGGCCCGATCGCGATGGTCGACTCGATCCGTGTGATTGCTGGTCTGATCGACGAACGCGAGAGGGCATTGCCCGAGCCGCCGATCGAACGACCGCCATCGTTGCCGGTACCCGAATCGAGCGGGCCGGCGCTCACCCAGGCCGCGCTCTGGTCGGAAGTTGCCGGCTGGATAGCCCCCGGCGACCTGGTGCTTGCCGAACAGGGCACGTCGTTTTACGGGATTGGCGCACATCGGATGCCGCGGGATGTCGTATTCATCGGCCAGCCACTGTGGGCATCGATCGGATTCACCCTGCCCGCGATTCTCGGCGCGGCTCTCGCCGCTCCACAACGTCGGCCGGTGCTGTTGATCGGCGACGGCGCAGCGCAACTGACAATCAGCGAGCTTGGCACGATGGTGCGCAACAAGGTTCCTGCCGTCGTCGTGATCGTCGATAACGACGGATACACAATCGAGCGAGCAATCCACGGTCCGGACGCCGAGTACAACGACATCGCAGCCTGGGACTGGGTGGCGCTGTCACTCGCGCTGGGCGCGACAAGTGCAGTCGCTGCGGACACGGCGGAAGGTTTGAATACCGCGCTGGCAGTGGCCCGCTCGCAGTCTGACGGGGTAAGCGTGATTGTCGCGCGAACCCCGCGCGACGACGTGCCACCGCTGCTCACCGCTATTGCACACGCCGCCGCAGCGGCAAACCGGTCGAAGGCGGTCCTCTCATGAACCGGCTCTCGTCCCAATCCGAGCTCGGTGCGAAGACAGCCGGCAACGGTCGAACGTTTTTGTTGAAACTCGGCACCCTTCCCGTGGCGGCCGCAGTGCTTGTCGCACTGAACGGCCTCTACGTACTGATTGTCGCCTTCGGGAACATCACCGACTTCGGCACCAACCAGGCCTTTGTACACCACGTGCTCTCGATGGACACGACGAACTTCGGTAAGCCGCAAGGCACCGACCTCGACCCCAACGTCATGTGGCGCGCGATCACCTCGCCGGTCATCCAGAACGTCGCCTATGTCGCGCTCATTGCGTGGGAGGTCGCGACGGCCGTCGTGCTGATATTCGCAGTCGTGCTGTGGATTCGCGAACGCGGTCGCGGCTATGTCAAGGCGCGCCGACTGTCATCCATCGGGCTCGGCATGCTCCTGCTGCTGTTTTTCGGCGGCTTCATCGTCGTCGGGGGCGAGTGGTTTCAGATGTGGACATCGACAGCGTGGAATGGCGAAGACCCGGCCTTCCGCAACAGCGTGCTGGCTCTGCTCGCACTGATCGTCATGCACCTTCCCAGCAAGAGCTGGAGCGACGACTAATCCGCGCGATGTGAAACCGAAACACGGAATTCTCAAGAACAACAGCGACACGACAGACAGGACCTATCATGACCGACTCAACCCAAGCCGAACTCCTCACCAGGGTCTCGGGCATCGAGCCGGGACAACGCCGACTCAACGGAGTTCAGACCTCGGGTCGGCCGCTGCGTAATCTCAGCGAGCCCCGCTACGCGACCCTCCGCACACGAGACGTGGAGATCGAGGTCCGCGATCACACGATCCTCCTCGCCGACAGCTACCGGCCGGACGACTCTGGACAATTCCCCGTACTCGTCTCCTTCTCCTGCTATCCGCGGCAAATCCAGGACGTCGGAGCACCGCTCGGATTCATCGAGGCGGGCGCGGTCGACTTCTTTGCGCCGCGCGGGTACGTGCACCTCATCGTCAACGCCCGCGGCACCGGCGGCTCGACGGGCGAGTGGACGATGCTCGATGAGACCGAGCGGAACGACCTGTACGACGTGATCGAGTGGGCGGCCTCTCAGCCCTGGTCCGACGGAAACGTCGGAATGCTCGGCATCAGCTACTTCGCGATGGCGCAACTGGCTGCCGCCGTGTGCACGCCCCCGCACCTTAAGGCGATCTTCCCCATTGCCACAAGCGACTCCCTCTATGACGCGGTGTGGCACCACGGCCTGGCCAACACGGGGTTCGTCTCGACCTGGCTGTCCGCCGTTGGCGTGATGTCGCAGAAGACCAATGCGCTCTGGGAAGGCCACCGCCTCAACCTGGCGCGGAAGGTGCTCTCCATTCCGTCGGTGCACGAGAAGATGCAGCACCTCAACGGCGAAGCGATCGTGACAGTTCTGAAGGACGTCATCCACTCGCATTACCCCGCGGAACCGTTCGACAGACTCTGGCAAGAGGCAGTTATCGAGCATCCGACCGAGGACGAATTCTGGTCCGCACGTGACGCCCGCGCCGGTCTCGCCGGCGTCGACATCCCCGTGTATCTCGGATGCGACTGGGACAACGCGCCGCTACACCTTCCCAGCACATTTACCGCATGGGATGCGTTGCGGCACAACCCGAATGTCAGGATGGCCATGCTTGCGCCGGGCGGACTGTCCTGGCCATGGGAGAGCTTTCACCTCGAAGCGCTCGCCTGGTACGACCACTGGTTGAAGGGAGCCGACACCGGGATCATGGACGGCGAACCCGTCCGCTACATCGTGCCCGGTGCCCGTGAGGATGGAAGCGACGGATCGAACGACTGGCGCAGTGCCGAGTCCTGGCCGCCCCGGAGCGAACCACGAACGTTTCACCTGCGAAGCGACGGCGTGCTCGATGCGAAGGACGACGGCGGGCAGCGCAGCTATCTGTATCTGACCGCGGACGCACACCGTTCAGCGAACGCGAGTCCTGTCACGCTTCCCGATCGCCTCGAGTGGGCGACCGGGCCGTTCGAGCGGCCGGTCGAGTTCGCCGGAAGTATCGAGCTCACCGTCGATGCCACGGCGACCGCGCACGACACGGCGTGGATCGCCGTGCTCTACGACGTCGCGGCCGACGGCAGCCGCGAGGCGATCACTGCCGGGTGGCTTCGGGGATCCCAGCGAAACAGCGACGCCGTCCCGGAGCCGGTTGCTCCCGGCGCACTCGCAACCTATTCGATCCCCGTCGTACCGAACGCTCGGCACCTCCGCGCCGGCCACGCGCTCGCACTCGTCCTGACGTCGAGCGATTCCGCCAAGGATGCGCCGACCGTGCTCGGATTCCGCCACTCCCCGACCGGAGACTCGAGCGTGAACACGGTTCTCTCGTCCTCGCGTCTGGTCATTCCCGTACTCGACTCGGTTCAGAGCTGAGCGACTTTCGGATGGGGAGAAGGACAATGATGCAGCGTGCGCAGCCATCGGGACGAGGGCTCGAGCACCTGCGCGCTAGCCTCGTCGGATCGGCGCTCGTGCCGGGAGACGAGGGCTATCGCGGGGCCACGGCCACGTGGGACGAGTCGGTGCAGTACGTTCCGCCCATTGTCGTCAACGCGGATCGCGTCGAAGATGTTGCCGTCGCCGCGCGCTGGGCTGCCGACTCCGGGTATGACATCGGCTTGCTCGCCACCGGACATGGCGCGTTCGCCACACAGCAGGATTCAGTCGTCGTCAACCTGTCGAACCTGCGAGATGTCCAGGTGGATCCATCCCGGCGACGCGTCACGGTGGGCCCGGGAGCTCGATGGTCGGACGTGCAAACGGTGACCGCGCCGCACGGTCTCGTTGGCCTGCTCGGCGGTTCACCGACCGTGGGCGTCACCGGCTACACGTTAGGCGGGGGACTGAGCCCGCTCGGTCGGACCTTCGGCTTCGCCGCCGACCGGGTAACCAGGCTCACGGTGCTCGACTCGGAGTTCAGACCGCGGCAGGTCGATTCCGAACACGAACCTGAATTGTTCTGGGCTCTTCGGGGCGGCGGCGGCCAGGGCATCGTCACCGAGGTGCAGTTCGAGGTTTTCCCGGTACCGTCGCTATTCGGTGGCGGAATGTACTTCGCGGGAGCGGACATCGCTCGGGTGTTGACCGCGTACCGAGATTGGGTGCCCACGCTCGACGAACGGACGTCCACATCGATTGCGCTGCTCCATCTACCGTCGATTCCTCAGCTTCCGGAGATACTCCGAGGACAATTCGTCGTCCACCTGCGCATCGCACACATCGATAATTCGGACCGCGATCTGGAGGCGACAGGTCGGGGCTTGATCGCCCCGATGGTGGCGGCTGCACCAGTCATCGACGACTACACGCGGGTGATGACGCCCGGGGCGATCCCCGACATCCACCGCGACCCGGTTGCTCCGACGGCTGCGACCTACAGGGGTGGACACCTGGACAGCCTTGATGACGCAACGATCGACGCGATCACCGAGGCGGCGGAGGGCGGACTCGGGGGCGTGCCCCGACTGGTCGAGATTCGCCAGCTGGGCGGGGCGATGGCGTCTATTCACGCCTCACCCAATGCGGCCACGGCGCGAGCGTCCGCATTCAATCTCTACGTGACTGCGGCACCGGACCCGTCCGGCCCGGGCGATGCGCGCACACTTGTCGACACCATCGTGGATCGGATCGGGAGCCGCGGCGTTGGTGCGCAGCTGAACTTCTACGGTCCCGCAGCCAGGCCGGGCGACATCCTGGGCCTGTGGAGCGATGCCGACGCGGGAAGGTTGCTTGCCGCTCACCACCGTCTCGATCCGGATGATCGGATTATCAGCGGCCGACCGCTCCGCTGAAACATTTCGACGAGCGAGTGCGAGGGAGAACGTGGAGACGAAACAGCACTGGGTATTTCTGCACGGCACGCCGTTGACGCCCGACGTGTGGGCGCCGATTGCGAATCGCATTCGTGCCGCTGGTGCGAGCGTTTCATGCCCTTCGCTGGACTCGCGCGGCGACGCGGCCGCCCATGCAGCACGGATCGCGGGTCAGCTTCCGGAAGACGCCATGATCACCGTTGTCGGGCATTCGTTTGGCGGCCAGGTCGCTATCGACCTTGCGCTGGCTCTCGGTCGCGAAAACAGGCTGCGCGGGCTCGCACTTCTCTGCACTCGGGCAACGCCGTTCCCGGCGTTCCAGACGCAGCCGAGCTAGTCCGTACCGGGCACGCGCCCGAAACCGAGGCAGCAATCGCCCGCTGGTTCACGGACGGGGAACGCGAATCGGGGTCGCGCGTCATCGAGTTTGCGAAAGCGCGTGTGCGCGACGCCGACCCCGAGGTGTGGGCGGATGCTCTCGACTCGATTGCACGATACGACCGCGAGTCCGAACTGGCCACGATCTCCGCCCCGAGCCTGGTCATCGCGGCCGAGCATGACGTCGTGTCGCCGCCCGCGACTATGGAAGCGATCGCGGCTCGTCTTCGGCATTCACGGTTCCATGTGTTGCGCGACACAAGCCACATGGGGCCGTTCCTACGCCCGGATGTCATCGGCGCGATGCTGCAGGAGGGGCTCGCCGGATGGCCCCGGGCCGACCGCGTCGATCGGGATGCGAGTGTCTGATCCGGCGAAGCGAAAACTCTTCGCCAGCATTGTGCGACAGTTCAGCGTTTTCGCTCAGCAGGAGTTGCGCCCGTCACGCCAGCCATGGGCTGTCCTGCCGGCGGCGCGTGCTCTCCTTGCGGGTGGGGTGATTGCGGCCATCGCGTGGTTTTGGGCCGGGGCGGCGGCGGGCGGTGTCGCCTACTTCGGCGCGGCGTGTGCCATTACCCTGTCAGTTCTCGGTCCTCCGCGCGCCAGGCTCACCAACAGCGTGGCCCAGGCGGTCGGCGCGGCCCTTGGCCTATCGATTGCCGGCCTGACGCCGCACGCGCCGTTTGCCGACGTGATCGCGGCAACCGCCGTTGCTTTTGCCTCCGGATTCGTGGGGCGCTTCGGGAGTGCCTGGACGGCGCTCGCACTCATGACCGTCATCGGAGTCGCCTACGGCCAGTTCGCTCCGACACCGCTCGACTGGACGCAGCAGGTGGTCTGGTACCTGGTCGGGTCGTTCGTCGTGGCCGTGATCGTCGCGATCCCTCTTCGCGCACACGAGGGTGCCACCGCGCGCATTCCCCCGGCCGGGACGTCTCCGCGAGCATCCGTTCGCGTAAGCCTCCTGAACGGCGTGCGCCTTGCTCTCGCGATGGGTGTCGCAACCGTGTTCGGTGCCACTCTCGATCGTGGTAACCACTCGTTCTGGCTTCCTTTGACGGTCGCGGTCGTCATGCGGGTTGAATACGGAGCCGTTCTTTTTCGGGCGGTCAACCGGGTCGTCGGGACGATCGTCGGCGCGCTGATTGCCGCGTTGATCATCATCCTGTTTCCATCGGACGGCGCTCTCGCGGCCTTCGCGATCCTCGGAATCGCCTTCGCAGCTCTCGCCGCTCCGAAGCTGTACGCACTGAGCGTCATCGGCATCACAGCCTCAGCGTTGATGAGCACTGAGATCGGTGCCACTGACCCTGTGACACCTCTCGTAAGAGTCGGCGACACGCTGCTCGGCGCGCTAATCGCGATTGTCCTGGGACACCTCATCTGGGTTCGCGCTGCTCGGCGTCCGAGTACGGTCGGGTCGTGACATCGTTCTTCATCACGCATCCTGAAGTAGACGTTCATCCGCAGGTCCCCATCGACCGATGGCGGCTTTCGCGGGTCGGCGTCGAGCGTGCTGAACAGATTTCCCGCGTCGTCGCTCATCCAATTGATGTGATTGTGACGAGCGCGGAAGAGAAGGCGATCCAGACAGCTGAGATTCTTGCCGCGACTCTCGGGCTCTCGGTTCACGTTGAACCATCGGTGGGGGAATTGAATCGCAGCTCGACGGGATTTCTGCCTCCCGCCGAATTCGATGTGGTCGTCAATGAGTTCTTCGCCTCCCCCATGAAATCGGCGAGAGGATGGGAGCGCGCGACCGACGCCCAGTCCCGGGTCGTAAAGGCCGTCCAACACCACACAGCTGACAGCTCGACGAACGTCGCCTTCGTCGCTCACGGCGGTGTGGGTGCCTTGTTGATGGCCAGCCTGTTGCGCGTGCCGATCAGTCGCGCACTCGATCAACCCGATCTCGGCAGTTACTTCTCCTTCGGTTCGTCCACCTGGGAGCTCGAGCGTGGTTGGCAGAGAATCCCTGATCGGGGACGCTGAGCGGCGACGGTGTGCATTGTGTGCACGACGCGGCTCACTCCGTTGCTAGGGGTTGCCTGAGCCTCGGGCAGGATGATCGTGAGCGGCAGAGCCACAGCCAGGTGCATGAACGCGCGTGCGACTTTGTTGCCGATTGGGGCGTCGAGTCTGAAGACGGACAGAACGGGCTTTCGGCAACGGGGCGACACGTACGTACTCAACCTCGAACAATCACGGTCCGGATCTGCAATCCGGATGCGCTGCCGGGGTTCTTGCCCGGTGCCGTGTCTTCCGTCGCGCCGTCTCTGATCGGGACCGTGGCAGTCACACGTGCGCAAAAAGGCGGACTGGCTCATCGCGAACACTGTGCCCTTCATGGACGAGGCGACGTCGATTATCGTCGACGCGAGCAACGGATACGCCAGCATCGCCTCGTTCGAAGGCCGCGCAGCCTGGATATGCCCGCCTGCCGCACGGCGGAGGTTGGCAATCTCCGCTCGACTTAGGTCGTATAGGCGCGCACTAGGCGCGAGGGTGCCTTGCAAGCCCATGCTTCGAGCAGGATCTCTGCGAGCACGTCGCAGTCGAACTCTCCGAGCCGGGACTCCTGTACGAGGACCGCGTTGTAGCCCTTGAAGTGGCCGATCGTGAAAAGCGGTGAGTCCCGGTCCCACCACGACGTGCCGAGCTCGACCTCGGGCAACGCCAGGCAAATGGTGCCGATGTCCGCGGGTGTCGCCTTCATGGCGTCCGAGGGTAGCAGGCGCGAGCCTTACAAGACTTAACCGCGAACGCGAACGCGAAGACGACGCGCGCCTGCCCGGACGCGTTTGCGTGCCCGCACAATACGCTCGCGCATGAAATGGTGGCGGGGAAGCGATTCTTCGATGAGCGGTTCGATGACTGGATGCCCACGGTAGATCTGCTCAAACGTCGCGATCGTGTGGCCGATATCGTGCGCCCGCACAATTCGCAGGCTCTCCCGCTTGAACGCCCGCAGTTCCCTTTGCGGCATCGTGAGAATGTCGGTGAGTCTGGCCGCGAACGCTGCGACATCGCCCGGCTCAAACAAGAATCCATTCTCGCCGTCGTGCACGAGATGGGGGAGCGCCATGGCTCGTGCCGCTACGACAGGCAGACCCGACGCGAGCGCTTCCAGAGTCGCGATGCTCTGGAGTTCGGCGATGGATGGCATCGCGAACACGGTCGCGCGGGTCAGCGCCGCCCTCAGGAATTCGTTGGTCACGTAACCGTCGAACTGCACCCGATCGGCGACGCCAAGCCTTGTGGCAAGTTCTTTCAAGTCATCCACGAGTTCGCCGCCGCCGACAATCTCCAGCCTTGCGTCGAGATCCGGTTCGAGGAGCGCGAACGCCCTGATGAGTTTGTCGATCTGCTTTTCGCTCGTCACGCGGCCGACGAACACGATGAGGTTCTCTGATCGCTCACCAAAGCGCGCCTTGTAGTTGCGCGAATCCAGCCCGCACGAAATGGCGAGAACTGTCTTGATGCTCGTGTTCTCCTGCACGAAATCCGCGGCCCGTCGAGTGGGACTGGTCATGACCTCGGCGCGGCTGAAGATCCGGTCCGCGTCCCGCCACCACATCCTTACCGCGAGCTTCTCCGCAGGGTGGGGGATCGGACTGAACTCGAGAAGGTTCTCTGGCATCGCATGATTGGTCGCGATCACTCGAACGTTCCGTTTCAGAGCTTGCTTCGAGAGGCCGCGTCCAACGATCATGTTGGACTGGAGATGCACGACATCCGGTTTCACGTCATCCAAAATTCGGGCGCTGTTGGCCTGGATGCGCCACGGAAGCGCGAAACGCAGCCACGGATGCGGCTTCCAGCGCCAACTCGTAAGACGGTGCACGGTGATGAGTTCTCCGCCGTGTTCCTCTTCGAATGTCCCCTGCCCTCCCTTCCGCGCGGCGGGCGCCACGACGTGCACACTGTGCCCGCGTCGGGCAAGACCGCCCGCCAGGGTCGCCGCGAACGTTGCCGAACCGTTAATTTCTGGAGCGAAAGTGTCCGCGCCTATGACGACGGTGAGCGGCTTCAAAGGATCAATTGACATCTTCTGTGGTTCGGATGCCGCAGGATTTCGGATCGCTCAGCCGCCCGATGGATTCTCGGTCGGCGTCCCATCCGGGTCTTCGCTGTCGGGCGGACGAACCGAGGTCTCGTCCGGTGCTCCGCCGGATGACGTGTCTGGCGCGTCCGTACTGGTCTGCCCCTCGCCGGAGCCGTTGGGGATGTCGTCTGGGTCTGTCGCGTCGGTCATGTCATTCACGCTACGGGCGAGCCCCGTCAATAAGCAGGGCTTGACGTGGCCCGCGAACTCGGTAGTGGCGGTGCGAGTGTCTGCCGCCCTGACGCATTCCTCGCCACCGTGCCTAGCGCGCCGTATCGCCTGGAACGCGTTCCTTCCCCACCTCGCCGATGACGCGGAGACGCCTGACGCGGCGTGACACTCTGACGTCGGTTACCGGAGCGCGGGACCGCCGGCCAGGCCCATCGTGCGCGGTGCCAATACGGTCTGAAGGATGAGTGCTGCACCGCCGACTGCGGCCGCGTCGGTGATGTGGGTGGAGAGCTGCACGCGAATGCCGTGCTGCTCCCGTGCGAAAAAATCGCGCTGCAAGCGGTCGATGATCGCGCGGACGTAGAACGGCCCGGCGATCGAGAATGCGGGGCCAGCGAGCGAGACCGAGTCGAGATCGAAGAGGTTGGCCATCGCAACCACCGCCGTGGCAATGTGTCCCGCGGAGATGCCGATGAGTTCAATTGCAAGATCGTCTCCGTGTACGGCTGCGCGGGCGATCGACTTGAAGTCCTCCATCTCGTCCTGGCCGACGAGGCCGAGGTGCTCGGCTGCGTTCGGACGCGATCTCGCATCCGCGATGACCGCGCGCGGATCGGCCGCACTTTCGAGAGTGACGCTCTTCCCATCGGGCCCCGGAACGATAAGTTCGCCCAGCTCACCCGTGTTCGAGCTGGCACCGCGGAATACCGTTCCGTCGATGAGGATGCCGGTGCCGATTCCCGCCCCCATGTAGATCGTCGCGTGCGAGATCGATGAGCCGAGATCTCCACCCCAGAAGTCGCCGATGGCGGCGGCGGTCGCGTCGTTGTCGAGCAGGATGGGCAGCTCGACGAGCTGCGACAACATGCTTCTGATCGGCACGTTCTTCCACGCCGCCATGTGCGGTGGCCCGAAAATAACGCCACGCTCGAGGTCCAGCGGCCCGGGTGCAACGATGCCGATTCCCAGCGTTCTCGCCTTGTCTATCCCGAGGCGCTCGAGCATCACGTCGACTTCACGCGCAACGATTGTGATCATGGTGGCGGGATCGGCCGAGCCGACGCCCGTGGTGCGCATTCGCCCGACAATCGCCCCGACCAGGTTGACGACGACGTAGGTATTGAACTCGCTCTCGACCTGGAGTCCGATTGCGAAGCGCGCGGTCGGGTTCACGTCGAGCAGGACCGGGTTGCGCCCGCCGGTGGACTCTCCGCGACCGGTCTCGAGAACGAGCTCGTCCCCGATGAGCTGCCGCACAACGGTTGACATAGTGGCCTGGGTCATGCCGGTCGCCTCGGCGAGCTCGACGCGGCTGATTGGCCCCCGCGATCGGATGAGGTCGAGGACGAGGCCCCTGCTGGTGCCGTTCGCCAGGGATATTCGTGGACTGGGCACAACGCTCCTTCGCTTTGGACACTTTATTGGCCGTTTCGTCGACTCACGTCTCAGACACAGTGGCACACGGTGGAGGGAAATACTTGACACACTTTATAAAGTCATCTAAAAAAGACCAAAGCGTTACGGCAATGAGGTCGTCGACCCGGTCGTGGGCTTCATCCCCTGTCACCAACAACAAAACACGAAGGGTCAACGATGTCTCTTAGGTTCAGAAGTAAAGCGATACTCGGCGCGATCGCCGTCCTCGCAGCAGCAACGATCGCCTTAACCGGCTGCACCAGTGGTGGCGGCTCAAACGCCAAAACCGGCGGTACGAGCAGCGTCACGCTGTTCAACGGATCGGTGGGCAACTTCACCGAAAACTTCAACCCGTGGCTCACCACGGGAGCCGAACTCCAGCCGACTCAGGGCACGATCTACGAGACCCTCTTCTTCTACAACATGGCCCGTTCGCAGAGCCCGGTTCCGCTGCTCGGCACCAGCTACAAGTGGAACTCCGACGGCACCCAGCTCACGATCAACGTCCGCCAGGGCGTGAAGTGGAGCGACGGAAGCGCCCTCACCGCGGGCGACGTCGCCTGGACCCTTAACCACTACGAATCCACGCCGGCCCTGAACACGCTTGGAGCGACCTGGACTACGAAGCAGACCGGCAACCAGGTTGTCCTCACCTTCCCGTCGACGTCCTTCACCCTGGAGCCGCAGGTCCTCGGGTACATCGCGATCGTGCCGAAGGCCATCTGGTCGAAGATCCCGAACGTGCTCAACACGACGAACACGAAGCCGGTGGGATCCGGCCCGTACGAGCTGAAGACGTTCACGCCGCAGAGCTACACCCTGCAGAAGAACCCGCACTACTGGGGAACCGGCGCGAGCGCTCCCGCAATCGACGAGGTTCGCTTCATCTCCCTCGCTAACGCGGATGCCGCAACATCGGCTCTCGAGTCGGGCAAGGTCGACTGGATGGGTTCGTACCTCCCGACGCTGAAGCAGATCGTCGCGCAGACCCCGAAGGTCAGCTACGTCAACACGGCTGACTCGACGACCGGCATCGTCACGTGCTCCAACGCATCCATGGGATGCACCGGACCGCAGACCGACGTCGCCGTTCGTCAGGCGATCAACGATGCGATGAACCGCGGGCAGCTGAACAAGCAGGCACTCGCCGGATTCGGCGAGATCGGCTCGGCCACTCTGCTCGTCCCGGCGGTCAACAAGAAGTGGATCTCCGACAGCGCGAATGCGACGCTGCCCCAGTCCGCGAACGTGACTGCCGCAAAGGCCGCCCTGACGGCCGACGGATGGACGGTTCCCGCCAGCGGGTTCGCGACGAAGGGCGGTCAGGAGCTCGACCTCACCATCAACGTCGTCTCTGGCTGGACCGACTACGACACGGACTGCACCCTTCTCAAGGGTCAGCTGGCCGCAGTCGGAATCAACCTGACGGTCAACCAGGTCGCGCAGAACGCGTGGTCGAGCGCCGAGACCAGCGGAAAGTTCGAGCTCTCGCTCAACTCCGTGAACCCGGGCGCTTCAGCCTCGCCGTATTACATTTACAACAACTACCTGTCCACCTCGGCAACCGCGGCGGTCGGCAAGAGTGCAGCTACGAACACCTCGCGATTCTCCGACCCGAGCGTCGACGCGGTGCTGAAGAAGATCGCATCGACGGACCCGACCAATACCTCGGCGCTGCTTGCGGACTACGGAACGATCCAGAAGACGGTCGTGAAGGACCTGCCGATCATCCCGATCTACGTCAACCAGGCTCTCACCGAGTTCAACAACAGCCAGGCAACAGGCTGGCCGACGGCGGACAACCTCTACGCGTTCCCTGAACCGTGGAAGGCATGGGACAACGGCATCGTCCTGAAGTCGATCCGCCCAGCCAAGTAGTTCGCGAAACCCAGGATAGGGGAACCGGGGTCGGGGGCCGCACACGCGGCCGCCGACCCCAGGGTCCGCCTATGCCGAGGAAATGGATCAATGCGGTTCTACCTGCAAAAGCTTGTCTTCTATGTCGTCGCACTGTGGGCGGCAGTCACCCTGAACTTTCTCATCCCGCGGCTCATGCCCGGAAACCCCGTCGACATTCTCATTGCCAAGATGGGCGCCACCGGCCAGCCGGTCACGCCGCAAACGAGAGCGTCGCTGGCGATCGCGCTCGGGCAGGGCGGCAGCACGAACTGGTTCGTGCAGTACGGGGATTACATCGTCAACCTGTTTCACGGCAATCTCGGCGTCTCCGTTACCGACTTTCCCGCGAGCGTTACCACGGTCATCGCGCAGGCCCTGCCCTGGACGATCGGGCTCATCGGGTTGTCGACACTGATCTCGTTCATCCTGGGCATCGGTCTTGGCGTCCTCGCCGGATGGCGTCGTGGGTCCTGGCTGGACAATCTCATTCCCGTGACCACCATGTTCCAGGCCGTGCCCTACTTCTGGCTCGCACTCATCCTGGTCCTGCTGCTGACGAGGCTGAGCCATATCTTCCCGTTCGCCGGCGGCTATGACGTCTACGGCGGGCTGGTGCCGGGCCTCACCCCCGACTTCCTCGGAAGCGTTCTCTACTACGGATTCCTGCCGGCGCTCACAATCGTGCTCTCGTCGATCGGTGGCTGGATGCTGGGCATGCGCAACATGATGGTGTCGACACTGTCCGAGGACTACATCCTGACCGCCGAAGCGAAGGGGCTCCGACCGTACCGCGTGCGACTGACGTACGCGGCCCGAAATGCCGTGCTTCCCTCGTTCTCGGGTTTCGCGATCTCCCTCGGCTTCGTCGTCGCGGGATCGATCGTCACCGAGGAGGTCTTCTCCTATCCCGGGATCGGTCAGCTCCTCTGGACGGCCGTGTCCAACGATGACTACGCGCTGATGCAGGGCATCTTTCTCGTGATCTCCGTCTCGGTGTTGCTGGCCAACCTGGTCGTCGACCTGTTGTACGCGCTCATCGATCCACGAACCCGTGCACGGTCCTAACGGAAGCGATCAGACGAACATGACGACATTCAATCCACTCGATGAGCAGGGCGCTCCTCCGGTCGTGGTGGCCGCGCCGCGTTCAAGCTTCACGCAGTTGTTGCCCTCGGCCTCTCCCAAGCTGGTAGTCGGGCTTTCGATCGCCGTCCTCATCATTCTCTGGGCGATCATCGGTCCGTTCGTCGTCGGAGACCCGAATGCGATCAGCACCCAGGAATTCCTGCCCCCGGGTTCGCACGGGCACCTGCTCGGTACGACGGAGACCGGTCAGGATGTCTGGTCGCAGATCGCCTACGGCACCCGCGGTTCGCTGATCATCGGGTTCGTGGTCGGAGCGCTGGCCACCGTTCTGTCCGGCATTTTCGGAATTCTCGGCGCCTACATCGGGGGAGTGCTCGACGAGGGCTTCGCCCTCTTCACTAACGTCGTGCTCGTCATCCCGGGGTTGCCGCTGGTCATTGTCATCGGTAACTACATCCCCGTCAGTCAGCGCGGGATTTTTCTGATCGCGGTGGTGCTGGCTCTCACCGGCTGGGCCGGTTCCGCTCGCGTGCTGCGGGCGGTGACGCTGAGCATTCGCAATCGCGACTACGTTGCGGCGTCCAGAGTCTCCGGCGAGCGCACCTGGCGCATCCTCGTCATCGAGATTCTGCCGAACCTGATTCCGGTCATGGCCTCCCAGTTCGTGTTTGCGATCATCTTCGCGATTCTCGGCGAGGCGGGCCTGTCATTCCTCGGCCTCGGGGCCAGCAACACCTTCACTCTCGGCACCATCCTGTTCCAGGCATACAACGACCTCGCACTCACCCAGGGGGCATGGTGGTGGTTCGTTCCGGCCGGGCTGGTGATCGCACTCTTCGGATGTGCTCTCTCCCTGATCAACTTCTCGATCGACGAGATCATCAATCCGAAACTCCGTAACTCGACGCGCGCCGTTCGAAGGAAGTGGGGGCTGAGCGCCGCTCAAATCCGGGAACTCGAAGGGGAGAACATCAAATGAGGCCCTCGGAGCAGTGGGCTTCGGCCACTCCCCGGTATCTCGCCGACCCGGTCATCACAGTCGACAATTTGAGCATCGACTACATGGGTGAGACGACGACGCACGCGGTTCGGGATGTGTCGTTCACGCTCGGTCGCGGAGAGATCTTCGGGCTCGCTGGCGAGTCCGGATGCGGAAAATCCACTCTCGCCTACGGCATCACTCGCCTGCTCAAGCCCCCGGCGCTCATCACCTCGGGGTCAGCGACCTTCCACTCGCGGGAGGGGTTTTCGATCGACATGTCACAACTGAGAGGTGAGGACCTGCGGGCGTTCCGGTGGGACAAGATCTCGCTGGTTTTTCAGGGCGCGATGAACTCCTTGAACCCGGTGATCAACATTCAGGCTCAGATCGAAGACATCTTCACGACGCATCGACCGGAAATGGGTAAACGCGCACGCGTGCTCAAGTGCGGTGACCTGTTGGAGCGCGTCGGTGTCGACCGTTCGCGGCTGCGGTCGTTCCCGCACGAACTCTCCGGCGGCATGCGCCAGAGGGTCATGATCGCGATGGCGATGGCTCTCGATCCGCAGGTCATGATCATGGACGAGCCGACCACGGCACTCGATGTGGTTGTACAGCGCGAGATCCTCGACGAGATCACACGGCTGCGCGCCGACCTGGGATTCGCGGTGATCTTCATTACCCATGACCTTCCGCTACTGCTCGAGATCAGCGACCGAATCGCCGTGATGAAGGCGGGTCAGATCGTCGAGATGGACACGGCGTACGACCTGTACACCCACCCGCAGAACGACTACACCAAACGCCTGCTCGCATCCTTTCCCTCGCTCACCGGCGACCGAGGGGACTTCATCCGAACGGGCGTCGCCGACCTCCAGCTCACCGAAACCGCTCAGGAGGCGACCGAATGACGACCCTCGAATTTCAGAACGTCTCTAAGCAGTACCGGATCCGGGGCAAGCGTGGCGACAACCGGCTACTGGCCGTCAACGATGTGAGTTTCACACTCGAGTCGGGCAAGACCGTCGCCCTCGTTGGGCAATCGGGCTCCGGCAAATCGACCATCGCAAAGCTCCTGATGCAGCTCGAGCGGCCCACATCGGGAGAGATCCTTCTCGACGGTCGACCCATCAGGCGTCACGGGCAGGGGCTGCGCGACTATCGGCACCAGGTGCAGATGATCTTCCAGGATCCGTTCGCGTCGCTCAATCCCTACCACTCGATCGCGCACCACCTCGCGCGACCCCTGCTCATTCACCAGAGGGCAACAACCAGGGACGAGGTGGATGCGGGCGTACGGCGGCTGCTGGAACGGGTGCGGCTGGTCCCTGCGGAGGAGACAGCCGCGAAGCACCCCCACGAGCTTTCGGGTGGCCAACGCCAACGGGTGGCAATTGCCCGTGCACTTGCGCCCGAGCCAACCATGCTGGTCGCCGACGAACCCGTCTCGATGCTCGACGTCTCCATTCGACTCGGCGTCCTGAACCTGCTCGCGGAACTTCAACGAGAAGACAACCTCGGCGTCCTGTACATAACGCACGATCTGGCGACGGCACGACACTTCAGCGATGAAATTCTGGTCATGTACAAGGGGCAGATCGTCGAACGCGGCCCCGCGGATGACGTCATCCTGAACCCGAAGCACGAGTACACGAAGACGCTGGCCGCCGCAGCGCCCAACCCGGAACTGCGGCTCAAGCAAATCAAGCAGACTTAATTCCCGTCCTTCCCTCGCCCCGCCCCGCCCCGATTAGAAAGCACCACTCATGACCTTCATCCCCTCGACGTTTACTGCGCTGTCGGAGAACTGGACGGTAATCGCGGGAAACGGGCCGACACCAGCGGGATTTCCTACCGAACCCATCCCAGCGATTGTTCCGGGCGTGATCCACACCGACCTCCTCCGGGCGGGCCTCATCGCCGACCCGTTCGACGGCGACAACGAGGCCGCGCAGCAGTGGATCGGCGACACAGTCTGGGTCTACCAGACAACGTTCGACTGGAGCGAGAACGGCGATACCCGTCACGATCTCGTCGCCTTCGGCCTGGACACGGTCGCGACGATCGAGCTCAACGGTACACTCGTCGGCCAGACCGAGAACCAGCACCGAAGCTACCGATTCGACATCCGCTCGCTGTTAATTCCCGGGCAGAACACGCTGTCGGTGACCTTTGCGGCGCCGGTTCCGGAGACGCTTGCCCGGGCCCGGAAGTTCGGTGCGCTTCCACGCGTGAACCACCACGACTTCAACCAGCTGCGCAAGACCGCATCGCACTTCGGCTGGGACTGGGGCATCGACGTCGCGGGCAGCGGAATCTGGCAACCCATCGGGATCGACTCCTGGAGCGATGTCCGCATCGCATCCGTGCGACCACTCGTGGATGTGGATGGTGCGGACGGCGAGTTGGCCGCTCATGTCGAGATCGAACGCGATGGCGTCGCCGAACCTCAGAGCGTGCCGATCACGGTGACCGTCGCCGACGAGACCGTTGAGGGCATGATCAGCGCCGACTCCACGACGGGCTCGTTTGTCGCACGCGTACCGTCGGTGCAGCGCTGGTGGCCGGTGGGCCACGGTGACCAGCCGCTCTACGACGTGACCGTGCGCGCGGCCGCGGCCGAGTGGTCCGCGCGAGTCGGCTTCCGTACAGTCCTGGTTGACACCGCGCCGGATGAGAATGGAGCGCCATTCAACATCTACGTCAACGGGGAGTTGGTGCTTGCGCGCGGAGTGAACTGGATTCCCGACCACGCGTTCCTTCCCGAAATCGACCGAGATCGGTACTCGCGTCGTCTCAACGATGCTCTTGAAGCCAATGTGAACCTCATCCGGATCTGGGGCGGCGGGATCTACGAGTCGGACGATTTCTATGAGCTCGCCGACGAACGAGGCATCCTCGTTTGGCAGGATTTTCTCTTCGCGTGCGCGGCCTACTCCGAAGACGAGCACCTCCGCCTCGAGGTCGTCGCCGAGGCGAGGGAGCAGATCTCGCGGCTGTCTGCGCATCCATCTCTGATCATGTGGAACGGGTGCAACGAGAACATCTGGGGATACGCCGACTGGGGATGGCGACCGCAGCTCCAGGATCGCGCCTGGGGCGACGGCTACTACCGCGAACTGCTCCCGGAACTGGTCGCGAAGCTCGACCCCACTCGCTTCTACTCGCCCGGCAGCCCCTACTCCTTCGGCGAATACCTGCACCCGAACGATCAACGCAATGGAACCATGCACATCTGGGATGTGTGGAACCAGAAGGACTTCCGTCACTATCGCGACTACCGTCCCCGGTTCGTTTCGGAATTCGGATTCCAAGGCCCGCCGGCCTGGTCGACCCTGACCGACGTCGTCCACGATGAGCCCCTCGACCCGTACGGCCAACAAATGCTCGTCCATCAAAAGGCGCACCTCGGCAACGTCAAACTCGATCGGGGAGCTCGCGGACACCTTCCGGAAACGACGACCATCGAGGACTGGCACTGGGCAACCGGGCTCAACCAGGCACACGCCGTCAGATTCGGCATCGAGCACTTCCGCTCGCTCACACCGTTCAATTCGGGCACCATCGTGTGGCAGCTGAACGATAACTGGCCGGTCGTCTCGTGGGCCGCCGTCGACTTCGATGAGCACCGTAAGCCGTTGTGGCACGCGCTGCGCGCGGCCTACGCTCCGCGCCTCGCTACCCTCCAGCCGCGCTCGTCGCAGCACGCCATCGAGACCGCGTTCGAGGGTCTCCCTCCCGAACTCGATGCGACCGCGCTCATTCTCGTCAACGACACCTCCGAGGGTTTCGACGGGGCGTTCCTGGTCACGAGGCAACTGCTGGATGGAACCGTCCTTGCCAGCGAGACCCTAGCGACCTCGGTCGCAGCGCGGTCGGCGGTGACACTGCTTCTCTCAGCTGATCTGACGACCTTCGGTGATCCAGCACGGGAGTTCATCACAGCGCGCTCGGTGGATCCCGCTTCGGGTTTCGCTCCGAGCTTCTCGTTCGGTGCCGAGATCGTGGATCAGGAGCTCGACCCCGCGGCGATCGAGGCGACCGCCCAGCGAGTCGAGGGTGGGTACGCGGTGACCGTCACCGCCTCGAGCCTGGCGCGGGACGTCTTCCTCAACGTCGATCGAGTCGACAGCTCGGCGTCTGTGGATACGGGGCTCGTCACGCTGGTGGCAGGAGAAACGGCGCAGCTCCGGGTCACGAGCGATGTGGACACGGATCCCCGTAACTTCCTCGACAGGCTCGTCCTCCGCACGGCGAACAGCCTGAAGTAGGTACGATCTCAAGCATGCCTGCGGATGCCGCGCCCGCCGACACCGTCGGCCTCGTTCTCCTGCGCGGCCGACGCGACATGCTGGTCGAACCGTTCTATGGCGAGGTCATCTCCGGCATGGAGAGCGTGCTTGCTCCACGCGGGCTGAACGTTCTGATGCAGGTGGTCTCGAGTCGGGCAGAAGAACTGGATTGCTATGAGCGGTGGGCGGCGCAGGGGTCGGTCGCCGGTGTTGTTCTCACCGATCTCGGTCCAGACGATCAGCGACCCAGACTGGTTGCCGACTACGGCTTTCCCGGAGTGATCCTCGGCGACCCCATCGACAGTGCGGGGATGTCCGTGGTTCGCACGGACGACTTCACCGCGATGTCGGATGCCGTCAGTCAGCTGGCCGACCTCGGCCACCGCGTAATCGGGCGTGTGTCGGGCCCGAGCCGGCTGTCGCATACGCGCGCGCGAACCGACGCGTTCACGGCGGTCACAGCGGCGCGGGGGATCATAGGCATCCTGCTCGAGGGGGACTACACGGCGGCGAGCGGTGCGGAAGCGACCCGGCAATTGCTGAGCTGGGACGAGCCGCCCTCCGCGATCGTCTACGACAACGACATCATGGCCGTCGAGGGCCTGAGCGTCGCGCTCGGCGAGGGGGTGCTCGTTCCGGCCCAACTGTCGATCCTGGCGTGGGACGACTCGACGCTCTGCCGGATCGCTCAACCACCCCTTTCGGCGATGAGCCACGACGTCTATGACATGGGCGTTCTCGCTGCCCGCGGGCTCCTGAGAGTAATGGATGGCTCGCCGCCTACTACTGTGACGGCCTCACAGCCGACCTTTGTGGCCCGCTCGTCGACGGGCCGTCGCGAGGCCTGAGCCGATACTGCTAAACAACACCGCGCTGCCGTCGGCTCAGGACGGCAATCCCGACGCTGGCCAGCAAACAGAACCCGGCGGGGATGAGGAACAGGAGCGGCAGTCCGAGCAGGCTGACCCCGATACTGCCGGACGCCCCGCCCACCGCGCTCGCGATCGCCGGCGAGCTGATGAAAATGGCAGACGCCGTGGCGATGGCCTGGGGCAGCAGTCGCTGCGCCACGAGAATTCCGAGGCCGGCGAAGATGCCCCACACCGCACCCATGCAGGCCTGGCCGGCAAACATCCCGACCGCGTCCGCCGTGAGAGCAAAGCACAGGTAGGCGGCGACGCCGAAGAGTGCGCCGACGATCATCAGATGCATCATCCCCATCCAACGGGCAACGATCACCGCGAGCGGCATCAGCAGGAGTTCGATGAGAGGCTGGATGCCGATAACCGCACCACTGATGACTGCCGGCAGGTGCAGGTCGGACCGCATGTAGATCGAGAGGTAGCCGTACTTGATCGGTTCGCCGGCGTAGACGAGCGCATAGAGGCCGGTGAACGCGAGCAGGGGGAGCATCACCCGGATCCCCCGCGATCGCACCAGTTCCTCCGTCTGCAGGGGCGCCGCCGTTCCATCCGATGGCGGAGGCGAGGCGGATGGATCCCGCGCCAGTCCGATCGGGAGAATCTGGGCGAGCGTGAAGACCGCGGTCGCGACCAGCATGGCCCGCGCGCCGAACTGGGCGGCGAGGAAGAAGCCGAGCACCGGTCCGACGATCCAGCCTGCCGTCAGGGCCATCCGCACGATCGAAATGACACCCTCCGCCGACTCATTGCCGGTGAGGCGCAACTCGTCGTGGATTGCGGCGAAAAGCTGTGAGGTCGCCGCGCCGGAAAACGCGAGGACCACGGCGCTGACGACGAACGGGATCCAGACCTGGCCGGCGAACGAGATACCCAGCCACCCGACAAACCCGGCGAGCGCGCAAAGACGGAACAGGCCCAGCCTCTTCCCGGTGCGGTCCGACCTCGCGCCGATCAGGTATCCGGCGATCGGTGAAGTCAGGTTGGTGAGGTAGTAGAGGCCAGCGGTCGCCAACGACACGTGGAGGTCGTTGATGAGAAACAGCGTGATTTGCGGCGCCGCGGCGGAGTAGCCGAGCCCCGAAAGAAAGAGGGCGAGAACGCCCCCGCGATAGAGCGGGGAACGAATGGTCGCCCGGATCGCCGAGGGCCGCTCGGCGGTCGTGAGAGCGCTCTCACGGTTGGTCACTCGGCCATGCTATTCCACGGTCGGGCGAATGAACGGACCGATCAGCGCACGCGCGGCGGTACAACCTCGGTCAGAAGCCCGGTGTGGATGTCGTACGAGAATCCGGCGATCCGAACCTGGGGCGAGAGGTTCTCGTAGCCCAGCAACACATCGACGTCGGTACGCACCGTCGCCGTGGGGTCGAGCACGGCGAGCTCGGCGAGACCGGCCTCGTCAAATCCCTTCGCGACGAACCCTCGGCGCAGCTCATCGTCGGCAAAGAACCCGGAGCCGCAGTCCGTGTGGTGGATGACCATCACGTCGAACCAGTCGGCGTCAGGCGTTTTCGTCTCGTGCAGGTAGCTGATCCAGGCCAGATCCTGAAGTACGGCGGGGGTTATTCGGCCGCCGACGGTTCTGGCGACGATGGCGTCACCCAGCTTGAGGTCGAGAATGTCGGCCGGGTCGACGCGCGGGTCGATGCACGTGATCACGTACACCTGCAGGTTCGGGATGAACGGGATCTGCGGGACCCTGTCCTTCAGGTCGGTCGCGGCAAAGGAACGGTTACGGGTCAGGAGTTCTTCGAAATCAGTCACCAATCCAGCCTCCTCCGCACGTCGCCACGGGAGGGAACCGATCCTGACCCTGAGCGCAAGCATCCCGCCCGCGGCGGAATGGCGGGATGATATCGGCGCGCGAGGCCTCCACGGGCGGGGCGCCGGCGCAGGGGGGGGCGAAGAATGGTCTGGTGCGAGCATCTGCGACCCCCTCTCGGATCGGCTGGCGCGGCATCGCCGTGGTCGTCTTCGTCGTCGGCTGGGGCGGGAACCAGTTCACTCCACTCCTGCTGCTCTACCGCGCCGTCGAGGGTTTCTCGCCGGTGGAGGTCGACATCCTGTTTGCCGGCTACATCGTCGGTCTGATTCCTGGACTCCTTGTCGGCGGACCGCTGTCGGATCGTTTCGGTCGCAAACCGCTTCTCTGGGTGGCCCTGGCACTGTCCGCTGTCGCGAGCCTCGTCCTCGCCATCGGCGCGGACTCGGTTATCCTCCTCGCCGTGGGGCGATTCGTGGCCGGAGCCTCCGTCGGCGTCGTGATGGCGGTCGGCACCAGTTGGATCCGCGACCTCTCGAAGGATGCCGGTGCTTCGCGCGCGGCAAGGCGCGCATCCATTCCGCTTTCGGCCGGGTTCGGACTCGCGGCCGTCGTCGCGGGGGTCCTCGCGCAGTGGGGACCGATCCCCACCGTGCTTCCGTACGTCATCCAGATCGCGCTGTGCGCGCTGGCGGCCATCGCGCTGGCAGCCGTCCCGGGGGAGCCACCGTCGGATGGGGCCCTCCGTTCCATCGGCCGTGACCTTGCGATCCCGCGGGCCGTGAGGACGCGGTTCCTGCTCGTGGTGCTGCCGTCGGCGCCGTGGGTGTTCGGCTCCGCGGCGCTCGCCTTCGTCGTCGCGCCCTCGATGCTGAAGCCCGAGGAGGGCTCGCTCGGCATCGCCTACGCCACCCTCTGTGCGGCACTGACCCTCGCAACTGGGGTGGCCATCCAGCAGTTTGGGTCGCGGCTGGTCGAGAACACTCGGGGACGACAGGTGGTGGCGGGAATCGCGGCGACCGTGATCGGGCTCGCCATCCTCATCGTCGCCGTGCTGACCGAATCGCTCGTACTGGGAGCCGTCGCGGCCGTCGTGTTCGGCGCCGCCTACGGCGTGATTCTCCTGGCCGGGCTGGTCGAGGTGCAGCGGATGGCCGGCGAGCACCACCTCGGCGGCATCACCGGCATCTTCTACGCACTCACCTACCTCGGCTTCACCTTCCCGGCGATACTCGCGGCGCTCGGAATGTCGATCGGCTCGTTCGCGCTGCTGGCTGGGGTCGCCGTCGTGGCGGTGCTGTGCGGGATTCTCGCGGCCGTTGGCCTGGCCAGGCGCTGACGAGTTCTAGGCGGCCGGACGGACTCGAAAACGGCTTCGGTACGACGCGGGACTGACCCCGACCGCGCGGCGGAACTGCGCACGGAGATTGGCGGGAGTGCCGAATCCCGTGCGTTCGCTGATTTCCGCGATGCTCTCGGAACTGTTTTCCAGTAGCTCGCGGGCGCGCTCAATCCGTCGTTCCTGCAACCACGACAGGGGTGAGGTTCCCGTGCGAGCCCGAAATAGGCGATGGAATGCTCTCGGCGACAGGTGGATGTGTGCGGCCATGTCCGCGACCGTGATCGGCCGGCCCAGCTCCCGCAGCATCCACTGCTGAGCAGCAGCGAGTTCATCGTCCTCGGGCGGGATAGGTGCGGTCTCGACGAACTGCGCCTGGCCGCCCTCGCGCTGGGGTGCGGCCACGAGTCGGCGCGCCACATGCTGGGCCACGGCGGGCCCGAGGTCTGCCCTCAGCATGTGCAGGGCGAGGTCGACCCCGGCCGTGACACCACCGGACGTGAGCACCGAACCGTTATCCACGAAATAGGACTCCCGATCGATCTCGACATCCGGGAACTGGTCTGCGAGCGCGTCGAAGAGTGTCCAGTGGGTCGTGACGCGCAAGCCTCCGAGCAGCCCGGCCTGCGCCAACGCGAACGTGCCCGAGCAGATCGACACCATCCGCGCACCGGCCTGGGATGCACGACGCAGCTCATCGAGCGCCACCGGATCCACCCGGGTCGCGGCGGCGTTCGCCCAGCCCGGAACCACCACCGTCTCGGCCCCGCGCAGTAGGTCGACATCGCCGTCGGGAACGATCTGCATCCCCCCGGCGACGCTTACCGGCCCACCACCGATCGAGCAGGTGACGACGTCGTAGAACTCGGGCGCCTCGCGCGCAAAGACGTGCATGGGAATGGCGAAATCCAGCGGCAGCACGTTCTCCATGAGGAGAACGACCATTCGGCGACGCGGCATGGCGGGACTCTATCAGTCGAGCGAAGCGATCGCGGCGGCAATGGTATCCGCGACGATTTGGGGATGAGCCACCGGCACAGCGTGCGCCGAGTTCACTTCGACGACCGTTGATCCGGCCCGTTTGGCCATGAACCGCAGCGTCTCGGTCGGGATGGATCGGTCCTCCGTAGCCACAACGGACCAGGACGGCAGCGTGCGCCAGGTCGCCGTCCCGGCAAACGAGCCGTCGAGACTCACCGGGTCGAATGGATGCTGGGCGGCGGCCATCACGGCGACCGTGGCCGGGTCGACGTCGGCGGCATAGACGTCGCCGAACCGGTCCGGGCGCACGTAGATGTCCGTGCCACCCGGGTACGGTCGTGCGACCAGGTTGTCCGGCACGAGAAGCGAGCCCGGGAATTGACCGTTCAGGCCCCCGGGGGTCTCGGTTGCGTCCTGCTGGAATGCGGCGACGAAGACGAGCGCGCCCACCCGGTCGGTGAGCGCATCCGGGGAGGAGATTACGGCGCCCGCGTAAGAGTGGGCCGCGACCACCAGAGGACCGTCGACGGTCTCGAGGATGCTTCGCAGATACGCGGTGTCGGAGTCAAAGGAGCGCATCGGTAGGGACGGCGCGAGCACGGTAATCCCACGACTCTGCAGGCGCTCGATTACGCGATGCCAGACGGAGGCGTCGGTCAGTGCGCCGTGCACGAGTACGGCAGTCGCGGGAGAGGTCATCAGTTGTCCTGTCTTGGAGGGATGTCGCATCAACGGGATGCGATCGTCCTCCCATGCTCCGTCGCCACTGCTGGCGTGCGGCGCAACAGGAATGACTACGAGGGCAAGCTTCCTGCCAGCCTCACTGATGCTCGGGCAGCACGGGCGTCGACCAGCCGGGATCGCGACCGAGTTGTGCGGCGCGGGCGAGCGAGGTCGCGCCGAAACGATCCCGTACGGCGTCGAGGACCGTGTCGAGGCTCGCGCCCTCACTCCAGTCGATCGGCAGTTCGGGCTGAAGTCCGTCGACACTTCGGAAGTTCGAGAGGGAGATGCCGATGAGCGTGATGCCCCGCTGCTCGATCTCGATGGCCGCAGCGGCCAGGAGACCCTGAGCGACGGCGAGTAGCACCGCGGTTCGGTCGGTGGCCGCCCCGACGCTGCGCGATCGAGTGGCCTTCGCGAAGTCGCCGAATCGCAGGCGCAGCACCACCGTGCGGCACACGCGGTCGCCGTCGCGGAGTCGTCGCGCCAGTCGATCGACGAGCTGCGTGAGGATAACGTCCAGCTCTTCGAGCGAGCGAGGCTTGCTTCCGAGCGCGCGCTGGGAGCCGACCGAGCTACGCCGCCGGGTGCTCTCCACCGGCCGAGGGTCGCGGAGGCGGGCCAGTGCGTGCAGGTGTGCGCCGGCGGCTCGGCCCAGCATCCGTTCGGCCGTTGCCGCTTCGAGGTCCGCGAGTTCGCCGACCGTGTGAACGCCGTAGCGGTGCAGCTTCTCGGCCGTGATTGCGCCCACGCCCCACAGCCGCTCCACCGGTAGAGGGAGCAGGAACTCCTGTTCTCGGTGCGGTTCGACGATCAGCAGTCCGTCGGGCTTGCTCACCGCGCTCGCGACCTTGGCCAGGAATTTGGTTCGCGCCACGCCGACCGAGATGGCCAGGCCGACCTCGGTGCGAACGCGCTCCCGGAGCCGTACGGCAACCTGCTCCGGCGTGCCCACAAGATGGCGGAGGCCGCCGACCTCCAGGAACGCCTCGTCGATGGAGATGCCCTCGACGAGAGGAGTCGTGTCTCGAAAGATCTCGAACACGTCGCGGCTCGCGGCCGAGTAGGCCTCCATCCGCGGCGGGACGACGATCGCCTCGGGGCAGAGGTCGCGCGCCTGGCGTCCGCCCATTGCCGTTCGTACCCCCCGGGCCCTCGCCTCATAACTTGCCGCGAGGACCACCCCGCCGCCGACGATCACGGGTCGCCCGCGCAGGGCCGGTGCGTCTCTCTGCTCGACAGAGGCGTAGAAGGCGTCGAGGTCGGCGTGCAGCACGGTCGCCTCGCCCCGCATCAGGCCTCCCGTGGTTCGCCGATTTGGCCCGATCGTCCCACGCACCGGTGACAGCCGGAGGTGGTTAGCCCACGCGGTTTACCGCGATCGCCTCCCGCACGATGCGTCGCAGCGCATCCTCGTCGATGTGGGCGTCTTCGAATACGTCGATCGCCCGCACGGTGTTGCTGTCCAGGCGAGTGTTGAAGACCTTCGACGGGTCGTCGATCTTCGCGCCCTTCGGGAAGGTCAGCCGCACGGCGTTCTTCAGCAGATCCGCCACGCAGACGTTGCCGTCGCTCGTCCAGGTCGCAACACCCTCGGGTCTCGAAGGCTTGCGCCATTTGATCTCTTCGACGATGGCCGGGTCGACGCTCCGGATGATTCGGCGCAGCTCGGCAAGGGTTGCGCCGCGCCAGCCGCTCGCGTTCGCGATGATCGCGTCGATCTCACGCGACGCGGCACCCTCATGATTGCCCACCATTCCCATCACGCACCCTTTCCGGTCCGCAGATTTCCGATCCCGCGGATGATGAGGGACAGGACGAAGAAGCCCACCACCATCGCGAGGCAGTAGAGCAGCACACCGCCATAGCCGTCGACGGCTCCGGGGTTGAAGAACGGGTACGGGTAGATGCCGGTGAATGCGCCCCGGACCACCGAGAACACGGCGTAGGCCGCTGGGAAGATCATCCATCACCACACAGCGGAGAAGCGCAGCCGTTTGTCGGGCGGCCAGAGAATCCAGTCGGCGACACCGACGATCGGCAGGATGGTGTGCAGAATCAGGTTGACCGCGGGGTTGATCGCGGACAGGTCCGTGTCGCGAAGCAGAGTGTTGAAGACCAGGCCGACGAAGGCGATGTAGACGACCGCAGCGCCACGCACGCCCGTGTCGAGTGCCCTCGGGGTCCTGTCAGCGATCAGCAGGATGGCCGAAACGAGGAAAACGACGCTGATGAGAATGTTCGACAGGTTCGTGACGTACATGAAGAAGTTGACGACGTTGTATCCACGCGGAATGTGGATCGCGAACAGCTGATAGCCGACCGCACCGAGCGCGAGCAGCGCGAACACAAATCGGAAGACGATAGCCGATACCCGGTAGGCCATGAGCCAACGGTAGCGCGAGCTCGATCCGGGCGTCGCGGCCCATTCTTACTGCGGCCGATCCGCGTAGGTCCGAACGAGCGGCAGCCAGACCTGGTCGATGATCTCGACTAGCACGGCATCCGGCATGGATGCGAGCGACATGATCGCCTCGTGGCGATAGAGGTCGTACGGCACCGCGATGACGCGGACGGGAATCTCGCCTTTGCCGATCTCGCCACGCGCGACCGCTCGTTCGACGGCCAACTCGACAGCGTTCGCTCGGTTTCCAAACA
Source organism: Galbitalea sp. (assembly GCA_036491035.1). Classification (GTDB taxonomy): domain Bacteria; phylum Actinomycetota; class Actinomycetes; order Actinomycetales; family Microbacteriaceae; genus Galbitalea. The sequence goes on from DASXCU010000168.1 coordinate 37,331, forward strand.
GGGCCGCCCGCAGCTCGCGGGGTGTCGCCGTGACGTCGTCAAAGTGGGTTCCGATGAGTCCGCTGAACATGGCGGTGAGATCGCCGATGCGCTTCTTCGAGTTGCGCATCAGAGTGAGCATGTCATCCCGAAGCGATCCGGTGTCGACCTGAATCGTCGGAAGTGTCGTACCGTGCCGCTCGAGGACGGCGAAGAGGAGCTCTCGCTTGGTGGGCCATCGCCGGTAGATGACCTGCTTCGCGGTCTTCACGTGCTGGGCGAGCGATTCGTAGGTGAGTCCGCCGTAGCCGGCCTCGTCGAGGATGTCCCAGGCCGCGTCGAGGATAGCGGCCTCCAGTTCTGCACCGCGCCGTCGTGTCGTGACCACCGCACCTCCATAAGAACCACTTGCGTTTCTTATTCTATCGCTTTACGATAAGAAACGATAGCGGTGCTTATGGAAGGTTGAGATGAGCGAGTCACGCACAACACGGAACACGTCGACGGGGCGCCTGTTGGCCGCTCTGCTCGTCGGCGGCATCACGGCCATTCTCGACACGACCATCGTCGCCATCGGCATCAAGACGATCGCTCATTCGCTCCACACCTCACTTTCGACCATCCAATGGATCAGCACCGGCTACCTGCTCGCGCTCGCCGTCGCGATCCCGCTGGTCAGCTGGGCGCAGTCGCGGCTCGGCGGCAAGCGACTCTGGATGATCGCCCTCGGCCTCTTCCTCGTCGGCTCCGCGCTGTGCGCCACCGCATGGAATGCGGACTCGCTCATCGCGTTCCGGGTCGTCCAGGGTCTCGGCGGTGGCGCAATGCTGCCACTGTTGACGACCCTCGCGATGCAGAACGTCGACCAGACGAAGATCGCTCGAACGATGTCGACCGTCACCGTTCCGATCGCGCTCGGCCCCATTCTCGGTCCGGTGCTGGGCGGGCTGGTGCTCAACTACCTCAGCTGGCCGTGGCTATTCCTCATCAACGTGCCGATCGGCGCGGTCGGGCTCGTCCTTGCGTTTCTCTGGCTCCCGAAGGATGCGCCTGCAGTCGGCGCACCGCGCGCGAGGCTCGACGTGGTGGGCCTCGTTCTAGTCGCCCCGGCACTCGCGGCCCTGCTCTATGGGCTTTCCAAGGCCAGCGCCGATGGTGGTTTCGGCAACGCGCAGGTCTGGATTCCTGTCGTCGGTGGTGTCGTCCTGCTGGTTGCCTTCATCTTCTGGGCGTTCCGCGAGCGCGGTGCCGCGATCATCAACATCGGACTCCTGGCGGTGCGCTCGGTGCGCTCGTCATCAATCGTCCTGGCGTTTCTGGGCGCGGCGCTCTTTGCCAGTTCGTTCCTGCTGCCGTTGTTCTTCCAGACTCTTCGCGGAGAGTCGGTTCTCGACGCAGGCCTTCTCCTGATTCCTCAGGGCGTGGGTTCACTGCTCGCGCGGTTCTTCGCCGGCCGGTTGGTCGAACGCCTCGGTGCCCGCGTGGTCGCGATCGTCTGCTTCCTACTTGTCGCCGTCACGACCATCCCGTTCGCACTGGCCGACGCCCACACGAGTCTCTGGTATCTCGGCGCCGTGCTCTTCGTTCGCGGAATCGGGCTCGGTGCGGTGTTCATCCCTGTCATGGCGGTCGCATTTGTCGACCTTCCCCGCGCCGACATGCCGAACGCTTCGGCCATCACGCGCATCGTTCAGCAGGTGGGGGGAGCGTTCGGGACCGCGCTCATCGCCGTGATCCTGGCGGATGGCATCAGTTCGGGGAAACCGGTCCAGGCGTTCGATGAGTCCTTCTGGTGGACGATCGGCATCACCGTCGTAGCCGCCGGTCTGGCCATTCTGCTACCAGCGCGGGCGAAGCCACCGACGGCCGCGGCGTAGTTTCTCCTAGCTGCTAACCCGAAGCGTTCGCAGATAGTCGAGCGACATCCCGACCGCCGTGCGCACAGCCGAGGAGTCGCGTCGGGTCTGGCTCAGGAGTAGTCCGCCCTGAACGCTGGCCAGGACGCCGACGGCAAGGGATTCCGTATCGATATCCGCTCGCAGCTCGCCACGCGTCCGCATCGAGTCGAGACCGTCCCGCAGCAGATCCTGCCATTGCGCAAAGGAGTCGGCCAGGGCGGCCCTCGCTATGGGATCCGCCTCGGCCAGACTGCTGGCGAGTGAGCCGAGCGGACACCCCCCAACGCAATCCATCGATTCGATCGATGCGACGATGAAGTCCCGCCATTCCTCGAGAGCGTCGAAGCTGTCGAGTCTCTCGAGACGTTCCCGGTGCTGACCGAGAACCGCGGCCGTCTGGTGGTCGATCACAGCGAGGATGAGCGCGCTCTTGTCTGTGAAGTAGTGATAGAGCTGCGAAGCACTCACGTGCGCCGCGGACTGGATGTCTTCGAGCTTGGCTGTCTCCATCCCGTGTTCAAGGATGAGGTCGCTCGCGGCGGCAACGATTCGCTCACGAGTAGCGCGACCCTTTGGCGTCAGTTCGCGCCGTTCGGATAGTTGGGTGGTCATGGACCTGACTCTAGTCGTTTTGTAGTTGCGACTCCATTTTTATCGCTGCACGATGGCGATATTCATTGCAATCGGAAGGAACTCTCATGACCACGGACTTCAGCGGTCGAACCGCTCTCATCACGGGCGCGACCAGCGGAATTGGACGCGCGACCGCACACAAGTTTGCCGCCGCTGGCGCGCGGGTCATTGTTAGCGGCCGCGATGCGACTCGCGGCGCCGAGGCCGTCGCCTCCATCAGGGAGGCCGGCGGAATCGCCGACTTCGTGCCGGCGGAGTTGTCGGCCTCGTCGAGCGTCCGCGCCCTCGCGGCCAGCGCGCTCGAACTGGGAGGCGGACGAGTAGACATCCTCGTCAACAATGCCGGCGTCTTCCCGGGCGGTCCGAGCATCGACGCTACGGAAGCCGACATCGACTCCGTCTACGAGGTCAACGTGAAGGCACCGTTCATGCTGGTGGCGGCGCTTGCCCCGGCAATGATCGCAAGCGGTTCGGGGGCCATCATCAATATCTCGACAATGGTCGCGAACTTCGGTCTGTCCGGCCTGGCGCTCTACGGCTCGAGCAAGGCTGCCCTTCAGCTACTCACGAAGGCCTGGGCCGCGGAGTTCGGCGGCAGCGGGGTGCGCGTGAACGCGGTCAGCCCCGGCCCCACCCGCACCGAAGGCACGCTGGTCATGGGAGACGGTCTCGACCAGCTGGCGGCGGGAAGCCCGGCCGGGTTCCCTGGCGCGCCGGACGACATCGCCGACGCCATCCTGTTCCTGGCCTCGGATGCCGCCAAGCACATCCACGGCGTCATTCTTCCCGTCGATGGCGGCCGACTGGCGGTTTAGACAGGGGTGGCCGCGGGGTGGACCCGCTCACGCCCTCGCCGAGTTTTCCGGAGTCAGCTCGATCGTTCGCACCTCAAGGGAATCATCGTCCGGGTTGCGCAGGTCGCGATCGAAGACTCTCCGCACCGAGTTGCCCGCCAGGTCCTCGAGCCGCGAATCCACGCTGAGGCGTCGGATGATCCGCGGTTCGATTGGAACGAAGCTCCACGCCTGGGCCGTGTCGTCGATCAGCGGGGCTCCCGGAACCGGACGTCCACGCTCATCGAGCCCCCGAACGTATCGAGCGACGAGTGTACGGTCGAGCGGCCGATCGAACCGAACCAGCAGTGCGTCGGCGTCGGTTTCCGGCCACTCCACGCGCCACACGAACGGATCGATCCGCGTTCGCACCGAGGGGCCAACTCGGTAGATGCGGGTCGCGGCCGCGACCAGAGTCGACCCGTGCTCGTCGCGAACCCCCGAGTCGACGACGAGGGTCACCGATTCGCCCTCCCGGAGGGGCGGACCGGCCTGCACATTCGGCTGGAGCCCGCGCTTGATGCGGCCCGGCTCAAGGAGCACGGTCAGCCGTCGACGATCCGCGTCCCACAGCTCGGGGGGCATGTCCAGCAGTGCTCCACGGATGGGTTCGCCGTTCTCGTCCACCAGGCTGATGCGACCGACCGCAGACCCCGGCTCCATGGGCGACGAGAAGGTGACGACGAACCGCAGGAGGTTGGCCGGCACGACATCGACGCCCGGTTCGATCGTCGTCACGGTCGTGACCGGCTCGCGATCCATTCCGGGCAGCACGAATTGCGCCAGTTCTCGCCATCCGGGGTCAGCCCGCGACAGGACTACGAGTGCCGCACCCGAGGCCACCGGGAATCGCGGCGTGAAGATCGCGGCGTTGATCGCGTAGTGCCAGGAACCCGCCATGGGAACGAGGTCGGTTCCGAGGTCGAGCGCGTGAACGGGAGCGACCGCCAGGCGCGTCCGTTCACCGACCCCGTTGACGACGACGGTGCCGTTCCGCCAGAGCGCGGTAACGAGAGTCAGAGCTCGTCCGCGTGCAGAGTCCGGAGGTCGCTATCCTCGCCGGTGGTCTGGACGACAACAACGCGCCCTCGATCGAGACTCGCCATCCACGTCACCCCGGGCTGGTCCAGGCTCTCGCGAGGAACTCCGAGCGAGTGATCCGGCTCCGACATCGGGACCGAGAGGGCGTCCTGGCCGGCGATGGAGGCCGCGGGAATCTTCAGCAGCGGATGGCGCGTGTTGGAGACGAGCAGAAACTCGTCGCCGTCGCGGTCGTAGGACACAATGCTGAAGGGCTGGTTCATCGGGCCGAGTTCGGCCACGGTGCGCCCACGCACCAGGCCGTCCCCACGGAGGTCCTTCACCGAGAACTGCACGACGGGCGTGCACGTGTAGGTCGCCAGGACGCTCGAGCCACCATCGAATGAGGTGAGGGCACGAATGGGGGACTGCGTCTCGTACTTGCCGTGATCGACGTGGAAGATCTCCACCGATGTCTCCGTCGCCGAACCGTCGAACGGGTAGGGAACCTGGCGCAGGCGCGACGTGAACTCCTCGTTGCTGAGGCCGGCCACGAAAACGGTGCCGTCGACCCACGCCAGATCGGTGATGGCGGAGCGCTGCAGGGGCACCTGCGCGAAGGTCAGCGTCACGCCGTGGATCTCGCGCTGCTGGGAGCCCGGATCCGTGCCGTCGAGCCAGACATCCGTCCGTTCGTCGTCGGCGGCCGGAGCGTCGTCGAGCGCGAACGAAGTGACAGGCAGATCGTCGACCTCGAGCACGCTCAGTTCGCCATCGACCCCGATCCGGACGACCGCCGGTCCGGCGGCCGGGCCCCGCCCGCGCGCCACAGACACGTAGACGGCATGGGACACAGGGTGCACCGCCATCCCGCGGATGACCGCGTCCTCGCGGTCGACACCGAGCAGCGCCGCAAGTTTGGTGCCCAGCCGATCGACGTTGACGTCGCCGCTGGTCACCGCCTCGGCGTGCAGCTCGAAGGCGAACAGGGTAGCCCGGCTGAGATCCGCGGCAAAGAGCACGGCGGTGCCCTCGGCGGAAACGTCTGGGGCGAATAGCAGCGGGCCCGCAGACAGGAGGGTGGATGTAACCGTGGACGACATGTTCGTTTCTCCCTGGATTCCGGCACTGGAAAGGTCGGTCCGAGACTACGCGCGTGACGTGAATGGGGCCTGAACGCTAGATCTCGACGTCGCTGCCCATCGTGACCGTGCGCTCCGGCGGCAGGTTGAACCGCGCTGCCGGGTCGGCGGCGTTGTGCGCGATCGCCAGGAAGAGTCGTTTGCGCCACGCGACCATGCCGGCGCTGCCTCGCGTCGCCCGGAGTCCACCGCGCGAGATGAAGTACGACGCCTGGGCCATCTCTCCCGGGTCGAGGTGCAGCACCTTCATCTTGCACGCAGTGCCCATGGCGCGGGGCAGGTCCTGGTTGTCGGCGAATCCGAACTTCACTGTCAGGTGCTCGATGCCGTCGTCGGCGTAGCTGAGGTCGTCGTAGGCGAACGCCCGGCTGTTGGCCACGTGGGGAACGCTCGCGGTGATGATCGAGACGATGATGACCCGCTTGTGCATGACGTGGTTATGCTCCACGTTGGCGCGGAGGGCGAGCGGTGTCGTCGTCTTGTTCGGATGCGGGAAGACGGCGACGCCCTGAACGCGCGGGATCTTCTTCTTGTTGACGTGCTCGACGAACTCGTCGAGCGGTCCTTCGAGAATTCGACGCCGCTCCTGTACCAGCGCCCGCCCGCGACGCCAGGTCGTCATGAGCGTGATGACGGCGAAGGCGATGAGCAGCGGAACCCAGCCACCGTGGATGATCTTGGACAGGTTGCCAGCAAGGAATGTCAGCTCGAGGCCGCCGAACACGACGGCGGCGACGACGAGTTTCCAGACCTTCCAATGCCAGAGCGGTCTCGCGACGAGCAGCAGCAGGATGGTGTCGACCACGAGCGCGCCCGTTACCGAGACGCCATAGGCCGTGGTCAGGGCCGCGGATGACCGGAACGTCAGCATGATCGCCATGACACCGACGAACAGCAGCAGGTTGACCGCCGGCAGATAGATCTGGCCACCCTCCTGCTTCGACGTTTGGCGGATGGTCAGGGGCGGCAAAAGTCCCAGCTGAACGGCCTGCCGGGTGAGCGAGAACGCCCCCGAGATCACCGCCTGGCTCGCAATGACCGTCGCGACGGTGGCGAGGATGACGACCGGCAGCCGCAGGGAGGGCGGGAAGAGAAGGAAGAAAGGATCCTTGGTCGTCGAGTGGTCATCCAGGACCAGTGCCGCCTGCCCTAGGTAGTTCAGGACGAGAGCGGGAAACACGACGAAGAACCAGGCGCGTCGGATTGGCACGCGTCCGAAGTGGCCCATGTCGGCGTAGAGGGCTTCGGCTCCCGTGATGACGAGCACGACGGCGCCGATCGCGACGAACGTTTGAAGTGGATGGGCGACGAGGAACGCGATCGCCCAGGTCGGCGAGAGGCCGAGAAGCACATCCGGATGCTTGATGATGAGCGGAACTCCGGCGACGGCGATGACCAGGAACCAGAGCAGCATGACCGGCCCGAATAGTGCGCCGACCTTACCGGTTCCGAAACGCTGCACGAAGAACAGGATCACGAGGATGACGGCCGCGATCGGAACCACGAGCTCGCTCACACTCGGCGCAGCGGTCTCGAGGCCCTCCACAGCGGAGAGCACGGAGACCGCCGGCGTGATCAGCGAGTCGCCATAGAACAGCGCGACACCGACGATACCGACGACCAGGAAGATTCCTGCGCCCTTCTTTCGGTTGGCAAACAGACGTCCGGCCAGAGCCGCGAGCGCCATGACGCCGCCCTCGCCGTTGTTGTCGGCGCGCATCAGTACCAGCACGTACTTGATCGATACGACGATGGTGATGCTCCAGAACATCATCGAGATGACCCCGTACACGTCGCCCTGGGTCGGCTTCACAACCCCGTTGTCGATCGTGAACACGGTGCGGAGCGCGTAGAGCGGGCTGGTTCCGATGTCACCGAAGACGACGCCGAGTGCGGCGAGGGCCAGGACGGTGATCCCCTTGCCATGCCGCGCCGATGCGAACCTCTCGGGAGCTTTCACCGGCGGACGAGTGCCTGACATGCCTGCGTGCTCCATCCTGGTCGCCGCGCGGACGACAGCATCCATGATCGCACCTGAAACGGGAAGACGAGTGCCAGTTGCCGTTCGGCGCGGTAGGCGGTGCACGGGTGCCGGCACAAAAAGCAGACCTCCGGCGGACGCTACCCGAAAGCGTCGACGGAGGTCTTAGCGCTTCTCGCTGCTTCCCTAGAGCCGCGTGAATCGTATGTCCCACGATACTTCGCAAACATCAGATGTCTATACTCCCCAATTGGGGGATTCCGTTGCGGCGCTGATTATGAGTCATGTGGAGAGACGGTCAGCCTGTCGTCGACGACGGTCCATCCGACGACCGCGAACGCGAGGCCTCGGTGCCCGCGAGTCGTCAGCGCGAGGATGAAGCTCAGCAGCACAAGGGCTCCGCCAAGCAGCCCACCGGATCCGCCCTCGATCAGGGACAGCAGCGCAAAGCCGCCGATACCGAACAGCCAGCGCACGATCGTTCGCGGCACGCTGGTTGGTTGAACTGGTCGGAGCCGCACGACCCACTCACCGATGCTGCGCCGGGTGAACAACAGAACGGCGAGCTCGACCAGGCCCGGCACGAGATAGCCGAAGAGCGAGCTCAGCCATTCGGGGAGGGTCGCCTTGCCGGTCGTTAGGTTCGCGAGCAGGGCGGCGGCCACGTCCAGCGATCCGCCGAGCAGCACCACGAAGAGGACGTCGGATATGAAGCCGAGAAGCCGACGAACACCACCGACCGGTCGGGCGGCGGCCGGTTCGCTGACGCTGCGCTGTCGGAGTGCGCCGAAGGCGGGCGCGATCACAGCGCCGAGAACCGCGCCGGCCGTGTTGGCCAGAAGGTCATCGACATCAAACAGTCGGTATGCGCAGGGGAAGAGGAACCAGTCGCCGGTGAGTTGCGTCGTCTCGATGAGGAGCGAGCCGACGAGGCCGGCGGCGGCCGTGATCGCGATGCCACGCCGGGTGAGATAGCGGAACAACACTCCGAACGGAACGAACAGCGCAACGTTCAGCAGCACCTGCCACAGTGCGGGGTTGTGCAAGAGCCCGCCGACGCCACCGACGTTGACCCGCGCGATGTCGGACACGAACTGCAGCGGATTGAGCTGGATGCCCGCACCGCCGTCCGCGCACAGTTGCGCGTTCACCGCGGGAAGCGGGAGCAGGGTGTAGCTGGCCAGCGCGAGGGCGTAGACGAGGCCGATGAAACTGAGGGCCGCGGAGCCGAAAGTGAGGCGACCGCGCCGGCGGTACTGGATGGCGACGAACGGTACGAACAGCCCGATGGCGATGACTACCCCGAAGACGATCGCGACGATCGCCGGCCGGGTCGCATCCATCGGCAAAAGCTTAGAGGGGTCGCTGCGCTCGGACGACGATGTCGTGCACCGTGCCGTGTCCGTGGCGGGCATCGCCTTCGCGTGCACGCGACTCCGCTACGATCACGGCGAGGCCGGTTCCGTCAATCGCGCGCACCACGTCCTCCGCGCTGAACATCAGGGCCTCAAGGTGAGCGCGGTGTCCGGACTCGTCGGGGTCGGTGGCGTCGTGCCCGACGACGAGCAGGGTACCGCCGGGAGCCACGGCCGCAGCCAGTCCGCGGAATAGCGTCGTTCGGTGCGGTTCCGGGAGGTGCATGAACTGGGATGACACGAGGTCGAACGTGCCCGGCGCGGGTGACCACTCCGTGAGGTCGTGCTGCTCCCACTCGATCCGTTTCGCCGCATCCGCATCGACGGACCGGGCCTGCCGACGGGCCTTATCGAGCGCGTTCGAGGCGATGTCCACCCCCGTCACGGTCCAGCCAAGTGAACCGAGCCAGATGGCGTCGCCGCCCTCGCCGCTGCCGATGTCGAGAGCCCTGCCGGGTACGAGCCCGCTCGCCTCCGTCACCAGCACGGCGTTGGGATTGCCGCTCCAGGTATGGCCCGGTTCGCCGTAGCGCTCCTCCCAGTACCGGTGGCCGAAGGGGTTCTCGTCCGCATCCATTTGTCCAGTCTGCCGCTCGCGCGAGTCCAACGCGGGGCAGAATTGAATTCATGACCGAGCAGCTGAGCGTCACGACCGGAGCGGCAAGCGTGGCAGACACCGTCCAGGCGCTTCGATCGGCGCTCGCGAAACGCGGCATCGAGCTATTCGCGGTCATCGACCATGCTGCGGGCGCGGCAGCAGCGGGCCTGGAGCTGGATGACGAGGTCGTTGCAATCTTCGGAAATCCGACCGTCGGGACGCGCGTAATGCAGGCCGACCGCCGGTCGGGCATCGATTTGCCGCTGCGGATGCTCGTCTGGCGCGAAGACGGCGAGACCAGGATCGGGTACGAGGATCCACACGGGCTCGCGACGCGCTTTAGCGTTGCCGAGGCCTCGGCCGCGCTCGACGGGATGGCGGGGCTTCTCAGCCAGCTTGCGGCGGAGATCGCCGGGGCCTGACCTCCACGCCCGATGGGGCTACTCGCCCGCGGTCTGACGGGCGTAGTGGCGGCGTGCCTTCATCCGGTTGCCGCAGTCGGCCATCGAGCACCAGCGGGCCGAGTTCGGCTTGCTGTGATCGATCAGGAATTTGTTGCACTCGGCGTTTGCGCAGGCGCGAAGTCGACCCGGCAGCTCCCGTTCGACCCGTGACCACTCGAGTACGAGGCGGGCGGCGGCCAGAGACGACGCCGGACCAGACAGCTCCCAGCTGAGTGCACCATCGACGAGTCGGGGTTTCTGGCTCACCCCGTGCAGGTAGCGCGACAGGATCCCTGAATCGGCCTCGTCGCGGATGACTGCGTGCAGGTCGTTCCGCAGCGAACGGAGTCGTTGATCGTTCAGCGTGTCAACGATTGCGCCGTCGATCACCGGCGCGCTGTTGAGCAGTTCGAGAAGCTCGGTTTCGGTAGCTTGCATATAACCAGCATACATCACTTGACAGGTTAGATAGTGATGTGTCATATTTCAGTAACTTGTTAAAACCAGTTTAGGGGTTAGAAAATGATTCGCGCGCATCACCGTTTCATTGGGATCGACGGTCGCCAGGTGTTCTATCGCGAGGCGGGTGATCCGTCTGCTCCTGTGCTCCTCCTTCTTCACGGTGCGCCCGCGTCGTCCTTCATGTTTCGTGACCTCATCCCACTGCTCGCCGACAACTATCACCTGATCGCGCCCGACTACATCGGCTTTGGGCTCTCGGATGCGCCTGACGTCACCGAATTCGACTACACCTTCGATTCGCTGACGAACGTCGTCGAGAAGTTTCTCGAGGTGCTCGGAATCGGCCGGTTCGCGATGTACGTCCAGGACTACGGCGCGCCGGTCGGATGGCGCCTGCTGGTACGGGACCCGGAGCGGGTCACGGCGATCATCTCGCAGAACGGCAACGCGTACGAGGCAGGGTTCGTCGACAGTTTCTGGGCGCCGCTGTGGAGGTACGGAGTCGACCACGATCGAGCGGACGAGGCGGTCCTCCTGGCGTCGCTCTCGGTGGAGAGGATCCGCTGGCAGTACACGCACGGTCTTGCCGACCCGTCAATAGTCTCGCCGGATGCCTGGCTTCACGACCTCGCGCAGGTGAACCGTCCGGGCAATCCACAGATTCAGCTCGCGCTGTACAGCGACTATCCCAGCAACCGCATTCTCTACCCGGTGCTGCACGAGGTTCTGCGCGCGACGCAGAAAGACCTGCTCGCCGTGTGGGGCAAGAACGACGAGATCTTCGGACCGGATGGAGCCCGAGCATTTTCGACGGATCTCCCGAACGCCGAAATCGTTCTGCTCGATGGCGGTCACTTTCTCCTCGAGTCGCACGTCGACGAAGTGGCCGCGCGGATTCGCACCTTTCTCACCAATTAACTCAATTCGAAAGAAAACGGAAAATGACTGCCGCCACTGCCCGCATCCCGCTGAACACGTTCGCCATTGGCTTCGGCCTCGCCGGCCTCGCCGAGGTGTGGGACACGGCGGGCACATCACTCGGCTTCCCGCGCGAGATCGGCCAGTCGTTCTGGCTGGCGGCCGCGATTGCCTGGGTCTGGCTGATCGTCGCCCACGTCGTCCGCGGCAGTCGCTCGGGCGACTCTCTCGCCGCGCAGCTGCGCCATCCCGCGCAGGGCCCGATCGCGTCCCTGGTGCCCACCACCGCGATGCTCCTCGCGAGCGAACTGCTGACCGTCTCCCGGCCGGCGGGTCTCGCACTGTTCCTGGTATCGGTGACCGCATCCGCGCTCTTCGCGGGCTGGCTCATCGGCACGTGGCTCCAGGGCGGGCTTCTGCTCGACTCGATCCACGGCGGCTACCTGCTCCCGACCGTCGCGGCGGGCCTCGTCGGCGCAGACGTCGCAGGTCAGGCCGGACTCACCACACTCGGCTGGGCACTGTTCGGTGTCGGTGCATTCTTCTGGCTGGTGATGACAGTGCTGGTCGTGCTGCGCTTGGCCCTCCGGCCGTCGCTGCCCGACCCGCTGGTGCCGACCGTGATGATCCTCGTCGCTCCGCCCGCCGTCGGCGGTATCGCCCTCTTCTCACTGGGTGGTCTCGCCGTTTCCATCGGGGCGGCGATGCTGCTCGGTCTGACCGTTCTCCTCGTCCTCGTGCAACTGGCGTTTCTCCCGCGCTACCGCAGACTGACCTTCTCTCTCGGATTCTGGTCGTTCACCTTCGCCATCGCGGCGGTGCTCACGGACGGCATCCTGTGGCTGCGTCTCACCGCGGTCGCCGGATGGCAGATTTTCACGATCATTCTCGCGCTCGCCAGCACCGCGCTGGTCGTCGCTATCGCCATCCGGTCCCTGCTGCTCGTGCTGCCGGTTCGCCGGGAGCGCGCCGCGGAGGATACGCTCACTGACGCGGACGCGGTGGACGCGCTGGTCCCCTGACTCAGGTGAGTCGGCGAAGGATCGCGACGCGAACGTCGTCGCCGACCTGTTTGCCCAACTTCTTCCGCATGACTGCACTGATCGAGAGCATGAGTTCGCCGCTCCCCGTCGGCATGAGTCCCATGTTCTCGATCAGAACGTCGTCGACACGGGCATCGACCCGAACCGATCTAAGGCTGCCGAATACCTCCGCGCTCTTCGGTACCTCGATCGCTGACCAGGTATCGCCCTTCACGTCGACCCCGATCCGACCCTCGAACTCGTAGTCGAGCCGGACAGGCTCGCTCACCACGGCACCGGCCCGTCGTTGCCCTCGAAGGTGCCGGTTGGTCCGTCCGGGCCGATGCAGGCCATCCGCACGATGACCTCCGCGCCCTGCTCGACCGTGTTGATCTGCATGCCGGCAGCGCGCAGTTCCTCGATCGATGGGCGCCCCTCACGGGGACCAGCGAAGTCGGTTGCCGTCAGCCCGGGCGTGATCGAATTGACGCGCCAGCGCGGGAACGCTCGCGCGTACTGGATGGTCAGCATATTGAGCGCCGCCTTGGACATCGGGTAGGCCAGCATGTTCCACCGCGACGCGGGCGAAGAATTGAGAGTGAGCGATCCGACCGCGCTGGAGACATTCACCACGACGGGTGCGTCGCTCGCCTCGAGGAGCGGCGTGAGCGCGTCGAGCACGGACGATGCTCCGATCACGTTCGTCTCGAACACCATGCGGAGGTCCTCGATCGTCGCCTCGCCCGGGCGCTGCTGTTCTCCGGAGATCCCGGCGTTGTTGACGAACACGTCGAGCGAACCGCGTTCGTCACGGAGCCGGGCGACGGCTGCCTCGATTGACGCCGGGTCGGTCACATCCAGCTGGAGAGGGATGGCGCCGACTTCCGCGGCGACCGCCGTTCCGGCGTCGAGGTCTCGCGCCCCCAGATAGACGGTGTGGCTCGCCTCCACCAATCGTCGTGCAACTTCCCGGCCGAGTCCGCGGGTGGCTCCTGTAACAAGCGTGGTCGTCATCCCTCCATGCTTGCACTCCGAGCGGCCTCCGGGCTGGCTGCGTTCCGCGCCGAGTCGTTATCGGGTGCGCTCAGACGGATGCCCGGATTCCCCACGCCCGCGCGGTGAGCGAGATGGAGCCATCGGCGTTCGTCGGGACCAGTCGCCGGTAGCTCTCCTTGAGTTCGGCCTGCTTCCCCGCGGGCAGCGACACCAGGTAGCTCGGTCCCGCGCCCTGGCCTCCGGTGAACGGTGACCACAGGTCCTCGAAATTCGCGAACGGAGTCGGAATCTCGAGCGGGACGACCTCGGGGTCCCGGAATCCCGCGGCGACGAACGCCGCCTTCAGATTGTCGGGACGACAGAGCGGGAAACGACGATCCTCAACGGGTGCCCCCTCCGGATCGACCTCCTCCGCAGCGTTCGAAAACAGGTTGAGCATCTGCATCCCGCCCGAATAGTCCCACACGCAGGCGGCGACCTCGCCATCCGCTGCCACTCGCCTCATCTGTGCCAAAGCGGCGGGCAGGTCGGGAATGAAGTTGAGCGCGAGAGCGGAGACGACGATGTCCGCGGCGCCGTCCGGGAGCGGCAGGCGTTCCGCCGGGGCTTTAAGGACCTCCGCGCGATCCCCGAGCCGCTGTCGTGCAGCACGCACAAATGCGGCGGATGGTTCGACGCCGGTTACGGACGTCGGATCCTGTGAGTCGAGGATCGCTGCGGAGAGCGCGCCCGTCCCACATCCGACATCCACCCACCGAAGTCCGACTGGCAGGTCGAGCCAGTTCAGGAACTTCACCGCGACCAGGCTGCTCCATCGCCCGATGAAGAGCTCGTACGCGTCGCCGTGCTCCCAGTTGTCCGTGATCGCTGTGCCACTCATTCCGAAACAGTACTGCGGTGCTCGCGCGCGACCTACGGAAAGTACGCTGACGGAGGAGACGAGGAGGTTCCCATGGCGCCGAAGACTCCCGCGGGATCGGGATACAGCATCGACGAGCACCACATCGGGGGCGGGGACACGCGCGTTCGGGTGCGCGATTATCTCCCCGCGAATCGCACCGCGCGCACCGCCTTCGTCTGGGTGCACGGCGGCGGCTTCGCCTTTGGGAATATCGACATGAAGGAGTCGGATGCGCCGGCGCGCGAACTCGCGGCGGCGGGAACTCTCGTCCGTACGGTCGAGTACCGGCTCGCGCCACGGATCGGCTTCTGGACCGAGCCGAATCTCGCTCCACATCCGGGTCGCTACCCGGAAGGATTGCGGGATGTCGTCGATGCGGCAAAAAACCTGGCCGCGGCCGAGGGCACCGCGATCACGCTCGGTGGGGCGAGTGCCGGGGCGAATATTGCGGCCGGCGCGGCGCTGACCCTGCGCGACCAGGGCTCGGAAATCCTGCGCTCTCTGGTCCTGGCCTATGGAGCGTTTCACTCGGTGATGCCGTCCGACTCACCAGTCGAGAAGGATCTGCGTGGACCCCTGGTGAAGTGGATGTTCAACCCGAGCATGGTGCGCAGGATCGCGCTCAATTACGTCGGCGACCCCGCTCTCATGGTGCCGAGTTACGCGTTTCCGGGAGGAATGGATCTGTCCGGCCTTCCGCCCACCCTGGTGATGGATGCGTCCAACGACCGGCTGCGAGCGTCGGGCGCCGCCTTTGCCGACGACCTGCGTTCGGCCGGGGTCGAGATGCACGAGACCATGGTGAAGGGCACTCACGGCTTCCTCGGCGCACCCCGATCCCGCAAGTACGCGGACGGCATGCGGGAGTTGCGCGCCTGGCTGGCGCAGCACGACTAGTAGTTCGGCGCGGCCGCGTACCCGAAGAATGTCTCGAGCGACGGGAAACCGTCGTTCTTCAACTCGGTTGCGAGCGGGATCCCGACGTACCGGAAGTGCCAGGGCTCGTACTCATAGCCGGTGATGGCCTCCTGCCCCTGCTGGTAGCGCACGACGAAGCCGTACTTCCAGGAGTTCTGGGCCAACCAGATGCCCGCGGGAGTCTGGCCGAATGCCTCGCTGACGGCGGTATCGATGTCGACCGCGAGTCCGGTCTGGTGCTCGCTGAATCCGGGCCGCGCGCTCTGTCGGTCGGCCTGCGCCTGGCCGAGCCTGCTCACCCACCCCGCGTAGGTCGACACCTGGGTGTTGTAGCTCCGGTAGGGGCTGACCACGGTGAGCTGGGCACCGGACTGGGCTTTATAGTCGGCGAACATCTGCTGCAGGGCGGCCGCGGCCTCCGGGCGCATGTCACCCTTCACCCCGGGCAGGTTCAGCGGAACGAGGGGTGGCGCGTAATTCTTCGGGTTGAGCGGGTTCTGCTTGTTGACGATGACCCAGTCGCTGCTCGGATCGGTATTAGAGAACGCCTGTTTGTCGAAGGTCGGCGTCGGGGTCGGAGTGGGCGTCGACTCCGTGGGAGTGCTGGTCCCGGTGCCGGCCGCGCTCGTGTGCGTGCTGGCCGGTGTCGACGGAAGGATGCTCGGAAGCACGAGAACGGCGACGGCAATGATCGCGGCGAGCACGACAACGCCTCCGATGATTCCGACAATCGTCCGATTGCGGCGGACGCGAGCGGACGCCACGCGGTGTCGCCCTGCCGCGCTCGCGGGTCCGTGCTGTCCTGTCTCGCTCACTTGATTGACCGTACCGAAGTTTCCTGCCAACGTCACATCAATACAATCGACCGGAAAGCGAGGAGGACGCCGATGCGCAAGGTGATCGATTTCAGCACGGTCTCGACCGAGGGACTCGAGTCGAGTCCTGTCGCGGACGCGCTCGCGGGATTGCGCGCCAACGAGGCGCGCTACATCACGAACAAGTACGGCGAGCCGTTTGCAACGGGGCCGGCAAGCGAAGAGTCGGCGACGATCGACTGGGTGGAGGGTATCCTCGCCGAGAAGGATTTGGTCATTGTCTCGCGCCCGCTCGAGGCGACCGCCTTTGAAGCCGACGGCATCCGGTTCGCGTACGTCTTCTACGAGTCGGGCCTCGGACTCAACGTGATGTACACGATCGCGGATGCGGGTAAGCGGGCAGTCGGACTGAAGCTGTCCGATGGGATGGATATCCCGGCGGAGTTGGCGTCGCGATTCACGTTCGCGCGCCAAAAATCAAAGCTCGCCGGCATCATCCGCGGCTCGTACTTCGTGATCAAAGGCGAGCACTGACCCTCGACGGGATCAGATCGAGATCAATTCCGCGCGCGCTGCGGCGATGAATTGGTCGCGAGCTCTCCCCACCGGACGGTAGGCGTCCCAGTACTCGGGGGTGTCGTAGACGAATCCCCGATCGAACGCGGCCCGAAAATCGTTGAGCGCGACTCGATACGGACGAGCCGCGCCCACGACGCTCTCCGAGCCGACGAGTTCCAGCACCCTCAGCTTTTGAGTGACGTCGCTATCGACGAGTGCGTACGTGTTCGGGTCCCACTCGAGGGGCGAGGGGCAGTTCGGAGTCATCCTCCCGAGCAGGTGCGCGGCGCCGTGGGCGGCGGTCAGAAAATCGGTGTAGCGGGCGGCTCTCGCCGCTCGAAGTCCGTCGACGAGGGATTCGCGCCGTTTGGTCCTGTGCTGGATGGCGTTCGCGCCGAGCGTGATCGCCGCACCGACGATCAGCGTCACGACGGGCAGAGCGACATTGAACCAATTCACGGACGAACTCCTCGCGTCGAGAATCCAGCGGATGGTTGGACACTAGCGGAGCGCGGTCGTGTGCCGTCCATTTGCCATGCGCCCCAGGAGGACCGCGACCAGGCTCCCGAGAAGAGTGCCGATCGTGTTCTCGACAAGATCGTTGATGTCTGCGGTGCGACCCATGTTGACGAGGTACTGGGTCACTTCGATGATGAGCGATACGGCGAGGCCGGTGCCGACGACGGCGAGGAGCCGCCATCCGAATGAGCGGAGCAGAAGTCCGAGCGGCACGAAGAGCAGCACGTTGGACACGGGTTCGAAGAGCGAGGCATCCGAGCCGAACGAAAACGGCACCAGGTTGATGCGGCCGGCGTCACCGGGCTCCATGGTGAGCCAGGCCGCGGCGGCGAGCCAGAGCAGGACAGCGACGAGTGCGGACGGCCCGAAAGCCGTTCGCCGACGCGCGAGGCGAACGAGCGCGATCACGACGACGACCAATAGAGCGGCAAACGTCACATCCCGCAGGATCGGGTCGAGGAGCGGCAGCCCCGGGAAGGTGGGACCGGGTACGTACGAGTCGATCATTTGGTCAGGCTAATGAGGGCGCGATCATCTTCTCGTCAGCCGGAAGGACTACTTCTGGAGCCAGGCAGACCAGTCGCCGCCCGGATCGGTAGTCTGCCCCACCTCGATGATGTAGCCGTCCGGATCCCGGATGTAGCAGCGGATCTCGTGGTCGTGCCTCCTCGGCGGCGTCAGGAACTCGGCACCGCGGGCGCTCCACTCGGCGTACCGGGCGTGGATGTCCGCGACCCGGAAATTCAGGAAGCTGTTGACTCGGTTCGGATCGCTCGGGGGTTCGAGGATTACCGTCGGCTTGTCGTCCGTCGGACCGCCGCCCACGTTGAGGATGATGAAGCTGTTCGCGAGGCGAACGTAGGTCAGCTCCTCGAAGCGGAACGCCACCTCGCCACCGAGCACCTCGGTATAGAACCGTCTCGAACGCTCCACATCGTTCACCACGATGAAATGCGCCACCATGAGTCCGTCGGCGAACTCATCCGCAGGATTTGGACGCTCAGTCATACGCCACCTCGCGGCTCAATCTACGCTGGGGATTGTGGAGTCACCAGCCCTCGACCCCCGTCGCTGGCGCGGTCTCTTCGTCCTGCTGCTCGGACAGTTCTGTGCCCTCCTCGACGTGAGCGTCACGAATGTGGCCCTGCCCTCGATTGGGCGAGCGACAGGCGCCGGTCCGTCGGAGTTGCAGTGGATCGTCAGCGGATACATCCTGGCGTTTGCACTCATGCCGGTCATCGCGGGCCGACTGGGAGACACCCGCGGTCGGCGACGGATCTTCTTCGTCGGCCTGGCCGGATTCATTCTGGCCAGCGCCGCGGTCGGGCTCTCCCCGGTGCCGCTCGTGATGATCGCGGCCCGCGTAGTCCAGGGACTGTTCGGTGGGCTTCTCGGCCCGCAGGTTTCTGGCTACATCCAGAACGCGTTCCCGCGCTCGGAGCGTGGCCGGGCGTTTGGCGGTCTCGGGATCGCAGTCGGGGTCGGCACCGCCCTCGGTCCGGTGATCGGCGGCCTCCTCATTGCGGCTGGTGGGCCGGCGTTCGGCTGGCGGCTCGTGTTCTTCATCAATGTGCCCGTAGGCATCACCGCGATCATCCTGGCGAAGCTGTGGGTGGCCGACCTGAAGCCGGTCGCCCGGCCCGGGTCGCTGAAGCTCGACGTACCGGGCGCGGTGCTGCTGGGCGGCGCCCTGCTGTGCATCCTGTTCCCGGTTGTCGAGATCAACGAGTTCCATAACGGATGGCTGTTCCTCCTGCTCGCTCCCGGCGGCGCCCTGCTCGCCGGGTTTCTTCGACGAGAGCAACGACTCACGCGGAACGGTGGATCGCCGCTGCTCAACATGGCGCTGTTCCGCGTCCCAACCTTCACGACAGGCGCCTTCTTCGCGCTGGTTTTCTTCTGCAGCAACACCGGGATCCCGCTTCTGATGTCGCTCTTCTACCAGCAGGGGCTCGGCTTCACCGCGCTCGAGTCAGGACTCGGAGTCTCCGCCTTCGCGCTGGGCACGGTGCTCGGCGCGACGGTCTCCGGCCGACTGGTCTCGCGGATCGGGCGTCCCCTTGTCGTCGGCGCGGTGTGCCTGTTCTTCCTGGCGACACTGTCGATCAGCCTCGTCGTGCACCTGAGCGAGGGCACGACAGCACCGGTCGCAGTCATCCTCAGACTGGCGCTGCCGCTCTTCGTTCTTGGGATCGCGGGCGGGTCGATCGTCACGCCCAATCAGACCCTCAGCCTCATGGATGTCGACCCGCGCGACGGCGGCACGGCCGGGGGAGTGCTGCAGACGGCCCAGCGCGTGGGGTCGACCACCGGGCAGACGGTGCTCGGCACGCTGTTCTTCCTTGTCGTTTCGGGCGTGACCGCCTCTACAGTGGAAGGACGGCCGGCGCCGGACCCGGATCGGTTCGCCACGGGTCTCGATATCGGTTTGGTTGGCTCGCTCGTGTTCTCGGGTGCGGCGCTCATACTCGGGATCGTGGATCTGCGCCGCAAGGGTCAAGCGACCCGTCGGAATGGCCAGAAGGAGAAGAAATCATGAGCGAGGTGCTCTCGTGAAGCGTGCATGGCCGGGCGGACTCGTCCTCCTAATGGCGTACATCGGCGCGGCAATCTATTTCGTCTCACACTCCGACGGGAGCTTCGGCGGCGTGATTCTCGGGCTGCTCCAGGCGCTCGTGTGGCCGATCTACGTGGTCTACCACGTGCTGCTGCTCCTGCACGTCTAGCTCCGCACCACCTACTATTCGCTCCCCAGAGAGGACAACCATGCCATCCCCTGCCCTTCGAGTAGCGCAGATCGGGACCGCCTTCATGGGCCGCGTGCATTCCCAGGCGTGGCTCACCGCGCCCCGCTTCTTCGATCTCCCGCTGCATCCGCAGACCAGTGTGCTGGTCGGAACGGACGCGGCGCGCACCGCCGCGGTGGCCGAACGGTTCGGCTGGGCCGAGGCGTCCACCGACTGGCGAGCGATCGTGGAACGGGACGACATCGACCTGGTCGACATCTGCACGCCGGGCGACACACACGCCGAAATCGCGATCGCCGCTCTTGCAGCTGGAAAGCACGTGCTCTGCGAGAAGCCGCTCGCCAACTCGGTCGAGGAGGCCGAGCGGATGACCGCGGCAGCAGTCCAGGCGGCAGCGAACGGGGTGATCGCAATGTGCGGATTCACCTACCGCCGCACGCCGGCGCTCGTGCTCGCCCGGCAGCTGGTCGCGGAGGGTCGCCTCGGGCGAATCCGCCACGTGCGCGCGCAGTACCTGCAGGACTGGTTGAGCGATGAGAACGCGCCACTGACCTGGCGGATGGATCGCAGCAAGGCCGGATCGGGTGCGCTCGGCGATATCGCGGCCCACATCATCGACACCACCCAGTGGCTCACGGACGGTTCGATCCTCGACGTGTCGGCGGTCCTGCGCACGTTCGTGACCGAGCGGCCGGAAGGCTCCGCGACGGACGGTCTCGGCAGCAGGGCGGCAGCGGATGCGCCCCGTGGACCGGTCACGGTCGACGATGCCGCCGCGTTCACGGCGACGTTCGACGGCGGTGCCGCCGACGGTGCGCTCGGCGTGTTCGAGGCGACCCGCATGGCCCTCGGTCGACGCAACGCCAACCGAGTGGAACTGAACGGTGATCGCGGGTCGATCGCGTTCGACTTCGAACGAATGAACGAGCTGGAGTTCTACGACGCCGCGGACCCCGAGGGGCTGCAGGGTTTCCGTCGCGTCCAGGTCACCGAGGCCTCGCACCCCTACCTCGAGGCCTGGTGGCCGGCGGGCCACGGGATCGGGTACGAACATCTCTTCACGCACCAGGTCGTCGAGCTCGTTCGCGCGATCGCGGGCGAGCAACCCGTTTCGCCCAGCTTCGCGGACGGCCTCCAGGTTCAGCGCGTGCTTGCGGCGGTCGAGGCGAGCGCGAACGATAACTCGGCGCGCACGGCTGTGCCGCGCGGTTAGTTCTCCGGCTGCCAGAGCTGGATGGGGTTGCCCTCGGGGTCGGTGAGCGATGCGAACCGTCCCATCGAGTACGCGGTCGGATCGACCGTCACCTCCGTACCGGCGGCTCGAAGCTGGCCGACCATGCCGTCGAGGTCGGGCACCCGAAAGTTGATCGCCCACGCACGATCCGGCGCTCCGAACTGGTCGACCGACCCGTCCATTGCGGTGAAGGCGGTCTCGCCGGCTTCCTGCCGCCAGGCCTCCGCGCCCTCCGTCATCGGAACCGGGTTGATCCCGAGATTGTCGAAATACCACCGGGCCAGCGCATCCGGATCCGTGGCGCGGAAGAAGAACCCCCCGATACCGCTGACCCTATGCATCCCTAAAACTCCCTAAATTAGTCGCGGCCGCGCAGCAGGGACACCCGGAACGGGCGGAGCTCGCCCGACGCGAAGCCGCCCGCGATCGCGGGGTCCTCGTCCATGAACTGTCGAGCCGCGCTCTCATCCGGCGCCTCGAAAATCGTCACACCGGTATTGATCCGGCCGAGGGTCGGTCCGGCGAGGATGAGCGTTCCGTTGTCGCGCATCTGCTCGAGCCGGGTGAAGTGACGACCCCACGCCTCGATTTCGGGCTCGGTCATGGTGTCCGCGAAGTCCTCGCGCGGCGGATGCAGGAAGTAGATCCACTCGGCCATCGATGGCGTCCTCTCGCGCTCGAGCGCGCGCACGAATCGCATTTCCTAAGCATTTTCAATATATCTGTCCGAGGGGGGCTTGCCGCAAGACCCCCTCCGCGGCGGAGAATCGTCGATCGTGACTCTCTCCAACGGTGTTTTCGACCTGCCCGAACGACTCTCAGCGAAGGTGGACCCGAACCTCATCCAGACGGATGAGGAACACTTCGCGGCAATCGGGGCCAGCCTCCAGCGCACGGTGAGCTTCCTCTCGCAGCGCCTGGATACGGAGCGGAGGGCGCCAGGTCGCGAGGGTCAGGAGGCGCTCGAGCGCGACCTCGAGATTCATCGGCTGACGGCGCGTCTGCGCGCACTTCGACGATTCGGGCTCGACCTGTGCCTCGGACGGATGCGTAGTAGTGACGCGGCTGACCCTGTTTACATCGGGCGGTTCGGCCTGACGGATGAGGATGGTCGACAGCTGCTCATCGACTGGCGATCGCCGGCGGCCGAGCCGTTCTTCGGCGCGACGCACGCCAATCCGATGGGACTCGTGAGCCGACGACGCTACCGCTGGACGGCCGGGCGCATCACCGACTACTGGGACGAGGTCTTCACCGCCGAGGGCCTGAAGCAGGCAGCCGGACTCGACGACGAATCGGCGTTCATCGCGAGCCTCGGCAGCAGCAGGTCAGCCAGGATGCGGGATGTGCTGGGCACCATCCAGGCGGACCAGGATGCGATCATCCGCGCCGGGTCCCGCGGCACTCTCGTCGTCGACGGCGGACCGGGAACCGGCAAGACGGTGGTTGCACTTCACCGCTCCGCGTATCTGCTGTACTCCGACCCGCGCCTGTCCGCGGGCCACGGTGGCCTCCTGTTCGTCGGGCCGCACAACGGTTACCTCGCCTACATCGAGGACGTGCTTCCGAGCCTCGGTGAGGAGGGTGCCCAGACCTGCACCCTGCGGGACCTCGTGTCCGAGGGCGCCGACGCACAACCGGAGACTGACGTCGAGGTCGCCCGGCTGAAGTCGTCGGCCCGCCTGGTGCAGGCCGTGGACAACGCCGTGCGGCACTACGAGCGGCCGCCATCCGAGGGGATGACGATCGAGACGGAATGGGCCGACGTCTGGCTGAGTGCGGCGGAGTGGTCGGAGGCGTTCGACTCGGCGGGAATCGGCACGCCGCACAACGAGGCGAGAGACGTGGTCTGGGACGCACTGCTCGACATTCTCCTCGACCGCTTCGACGAGGAGGAGGTCCCTCTCACCCAGGTGCGACGTTCGCTACTCACCAACGAGGACCTGACCGAGACGTTCGCTCGGGCGTGGCCCCTGCTCGAGCCGGCGGGCGTCGTGGCGGACCTGTGGTCGGTGCCGTCCTACCTGCGAGCGTGCGCGCCATGGCTGGTCACGGACGAGATCTATTCGCTGCAGCGGCCGGATCCACGAGCCTGGACTATCGCCGACCTGCCGTACCTCGATGCCGCGCGACAGCGGATCGGCGACCCCGATGCCGTCCGCCTGCGTCACCAGCGCGACGCCGTCATCGCGGCGGGACGGGAGGAAATGGCGAACGTCGTCGACCATCTCATCGAAGACGACGACAGCGAGCTGATGCTGATGTCCATGTTGCGCGGCGACGATTTCAAGAACCGCCTCGAGGATGACTCGGCCGCGCCGCCCGTCGATCCCGACGCGCTCGCCGGTCCCTTTGCCCACGTCGTCGTCGACGAGGCTCAGGAACTGACCGATGCGGAGTGGCAGATGCTCCTGGCGCGCTGCCCGTCCCGAAGCTTCACGATCGTCGGGGATCGCGCGCAGGCGCGCCACGGGTTCGCGGAGTCGTGGCAGGAACGGCTGGAGCGGATCGGTCTCGATTCCGTCGCACTCGCCTCCCTCACCATCAACTACCGCACGCCCGACGAGGTGATGGCGGAAGCCGAACCGGTGATCCGCGCGGCGCTGCCGGACGCGAACGTTCCGACCTCGATTCGACACAGCGGGACCCCGGTGCGCAGGGGATCGACGTCGGAGTTGGACGGGATCCTGGATGAGTGGCTGGCGGATAACGATGAGGGCATCGCCTGCGTGATCGGGCACGCGACGTTCGTTGGGTTGGCGCGCGTGCGAGCCCTCACTCCCGTTCTGGCCAAGGGACTCGAGTTCGATCTTGTGGTGCTGGTCGACTCGGACCGGTTCGGGCACGGCATCGAGGGAGCGGTCGACACCTATGTCGCCATGACTCGAGCCACCCAGCAGCTGATTCTGCTGACCTCCGACGGCGCGACGAGTTAGAAGCTGATCGTCCCGCGTACTCGATGACCGATCGCGAGCGATTCGCCCGACAGAGCGGCGATCGGAGACAGAAGGAAGGCGACGAGGTCGGCGATCTGTGTGGGCGATGACTCTCCCGGCTTGCCGGGCTCGACAGCGCTCGCTGGGGTATCCGAGACGACGCCCGGGCTGACCGTATTGACGGCAACACCGGTTCCGGCATACTCGTCGGCCAGGTTCTTCGCGGCGATGATGAGCGCGGCGTTGCGGATCGATCCCGCGATGCTGCCCGTGACGAACCCGTTCTGGCCGCTGATGCCGACGACGCGACCGAAGCCGGCCGCCCGCATCCCGGGGAGTACCGCGTTGGCAATCCGCAGGAACACGAGGGCCTTCTCGTCGAAGGCGTCCGCGACCTGGTCGGGCGAGCCATTTCGTGCGGGGTCCAGCGTCCGTGCGCTGGGAGCTGCGGTGACGACGACGCCATCCAGCCGGCCGTGCTTCGCGAGCACCTCGGCGACGCCGGCCTCGATGGAGGACTCGTCCCGGCCATCCATCGTGATCCCGTTTTTGCCTCCGCGGGACGCGACGACGACGGTCGCTCCCTCGGCGCGGGCGCGATCGGCAATCGCTGAGCCGAGATATCCGTTGCCGCCGACGATGAGTACGACGCGCCCTGCGAGGTGAAGGTCCATAACTTCACGCTATCGAGTTCGACGCGTGGTCACCCGCGTGCGTACGAGCGCACGATGAGGTCGCCACCGATCTCGGCGAACTGTACGGCGAGGCGATCGATCAGGCGCTCCGTGACCGCGGAGGCCTGAACATCGTAGGGACCGATCGGCTGCAGCTTGCCACAGCGGATGCGCACCACCTCCCAGCGCACGGCGCGAAGAGCGCGATCCTTCCGGCGATCGGACTCCTCCTTCGGTCCAACGTGTTCAAGGCCGTGCCGGCCGACCGTGTCGTACTCGATCGCGATCCGAAGCTCGGGGATCACGATGTCGGGCCAGACCTCGAGGCGATCGAAGAACGCTCTGGTGACCGCGACCGCATTGAGGCCCAGGTCGAACTCGAACCGATTGCCGATCCGCTGCCGAAGTTCCGCCTCGGCGGCGGAGGCCGGCCTGGGAGCGGCCGGGCTCCAAAAGGCATCGCCCGGTAGTGCAGTGGCGGACGTGAGCCGGATTTTGCGCGATACGTGCGGAGTCGCACGGAGCGGCGGTGGCGTGGGCAGACTCGGTTTGATTCTGGGTGGATTCGCGAGCTCCGCGCACATCGGACACCAGACCGACCGTCGACGCTGACCACGCGGCCGGTTGCGCTGCTCGTCGGGCGTGGCGACGAACACGTGCCCGACCTCGCACTGCCAGACGAGGTAGACCTCGGCGGCCGGTGGGATCTGGGTGAGCGTGATCCCGTTGTTGAGATCGGGGTGGTACTGCCGGATGAGTACCGGATAGCGCTCCCAGTCGCGGCGGTAGGTGCCGACCGGATACGGCACGGCCGAGTTCCGGGTGCGCTGCCGCCGCCGCCACCAGGCATCGATGGGCTCCGGCACCGCGACCCCTCCTCGTTCTCCGCCACTCTCGCGATCAGAAACTAGTCCAGACCCCCGTCGCCGCGATAGCCGCCGCCGCGACTGTCGGTTGCGGCGCTTACCCTCGGTGCATGGCAACCGTGTCGGGTGAGCTGCCCTCCGCCTGCCTCGCCTGCGGGGGAGCGCAAGGCATCCGCGACACCGCCGGCTGGGTGTGCGCGAACTGCGGATGGCGGGTCGGCGACGTCCCGGATCCTGACCTGCCGCCGGTCCGCGTCGAGGTCGTGTACTACCTGCGGTTTCGGGACCGGATCAAGATCGGGACGTCCGGTCGACCTCGGGCGCGCCTCGCCCAGCTGCGCTACGAGGAGCTTCTCGCGTTCGAACGCGGGGGCCGCGACGTGGAACAGCGGCGTCACGCGCAGTTCGCCGAGTCCCGCTTCCCGGGGAGCGAGTGGTTCGTCTCGAACCGCGCGCTAACGCGCCACATCCGCGCTGTCGCGCGCGGAACCACCGATCCGTGGGCGGCATACGCCCGCTGGATGGCCGAGGAGCTCGCCCTTCGCGTGTCCCGCGGCTAGAGCAGCGCCATCACCCGATTCGCCAGCTTTTCCAGTTGGGCCGTGCTCAACTCCGCAAGCTGGCCCTCGTGCACGGAGTCGGACACCACGACGACATCGGTCCCCACAACAATGTCGACCTCGCCGTCACCGGTCTGGGCCCGATCCCCGATACCGGTGAGTGGCTTCGCGCCGGAGGTCAACGCTCCGGCCAGTGACGACAGGATGCTGGTCGGATTTCCGCCGCGGTAGACGACGAGATTCAGGCCGTCCAGGGCATCGTCGGCCGACGCGGAATCCGTATATTCGCAGGCGTATACCTGTGCGCCGGCGGACGGCCCATCGATTTCGTGCGCCGTGGTGTAGACGCTCCGTCCGGTGTCGCCGGCCACCGTGGCTACCGAGATCCTGGAGCACACGCTGATGGCCGCCGTGGACGAGACGTGCGGGGGCGCCGATGGGGCAGCGGATGCTCCCGAACCACCGGGGGTGGCGGAGCCGGACCCTGCGGCGGGTGCGCACGCGGAGAGGAGCAGCAGTACGGCAGCGCCGACGGGGATCAGGAGGGATTTCATGTCTCCATGGTCTGGGAGGCGGCGTAACGTCCCTGTAATGGCTAGGCGACCAGCAATCCCTCGGTCTCACCCAGCAGCTGCGCGACGAGCGCGCGACGGGTCTCCACGATCGACGTGACGCGATCGATGATCGTCTTCGCCGGGACCGGCTTCGGGATGTACTCGTCGATCCCCGCTCGCTTCGCCCGCAGGATGTCGTCGGGATCGGACTTCGCCGACAGCAGTGCGATGTAGGGCTGGCGGATCGTTGGATCGGCGCGGATCTCCTCAACGGCTTCGACGCCGGACTTGACCGGCATCATCCAATCCATGAGCACGAACTCTGGATCGAACTCCCGAGTCAGCCGCACGCCCGCGTCGCCGTTCGACGCGCGCTCGACGGTGAAGTCCGCGTCGCGCAGACGGATCGTCAACAGGCGGGCGAGATCATCGTCATCCTCAACCACCAAAACTCTGACCGACACTTCTATGGCCTTCCCTCAATGCAGTTATGCAGAAACAGACATAAGGCGTTCGGGCGCCGCTATCAGTGT
Organism: Galbitalea sp.; assembly: GCA_036491035.1. Lineage (GTDB taxonomy): Bacteria > Actinomycetota > Actinomycetes > Actinomycetales > Microbacteriaceae > Galbitalea. The sequence goes on from DASXCU010000168.1 coordinate 64,486, forward strand.
GCAGGGTCGCGGAAGTTAACGTCAGTCCCGCTTCGGGGCGCACCCGTTCTGGGGTGCAGGGGTTGGTCAGCTCGCGCGGATCTTTGCGATAAGGCGTTCCTTCGCAAGACCGGAATAACCGGTGACTCCCAACTCCTTCGCCCGCTTGCGCAGCTCGGGCACGGTCCAGTCGTCATAGCTTCCCGATTCGCCGCCCTTGCGGCTCACCGACTTCTGCCCGCGCGCAGCCACCGCATTGGAGACGCGTGCGGATTTCTCCTTCGAATTGCCCTCCCTGCGCAGGTCCTCGTAGAGCTTCGGATCCTTGATCGAGTTCATCCTGTTGTTCGGCATGTCAGCTCCCCGCTTTCACCTCGCCCCGCCACCCGCTGCCGTCGGCGTTGCCGTTTTCCACATATTCCTTGAAGTGGCCGAGCTGGTTCTTGATCGCCCGGTTGTCGACGCCCAGCGCAGCGCCGAGGTTCTCGAGGAGTCCTGTTGCCTCCCAGTCCAGTTGCACCGTGACGCGGGTCGTGTCCTCGCCGAGCCGATGGAACGTGATGACACCGGCATGATTGACGTCGCCCTCGCGGCTGGTCCACGCCACTCGCTCATCGGGATGCTGCTCGGTGATCTCCGCCGCGAACTCTCGCTCGACTCCCCCGACTTTGACCTTCCACTCGGTGTGGTTGTCGGCATCCTGTGTCACCGATTTGACATCGGTCAGGAATTTGGGAAAGTCCTCGAACTTCGTCCACGTGTTGTAAGCGATTCGGACGGGCACCTCGACGTCCACGGTTTCAATTGCCTGGGGCATCTGACTTCTCCTTATTGGTCCCTTCCAGCCCACCCGCTCGTGTCCCGTCCGACAAGGGGCTTCACCTCACCTCGCCGCGCACGTAGTATCTGCGCCACGCCCGTCCACGCCGTCCGGGGAGCGCTGGTAGCGCTCCCATAGACTGACTCGGTGCTGGCAGTGAAGCGGGCGCGGCCGCGCCTGGCGCTATTTGCCGCCACATTCGGAGTCGTCCTCCTGCTCGCCACGCTTGCCGTCGGACTGTCCGGCTTTCTCGGCGGTTCGGCGACCGCGGGCGCGCGTGCCGGACTCGGCGCACTCACCGGTGCCTCGGGCGGCTTCCGAATCACGATTCCGCTGGCCTCGAACGCTGCGGCTCAGGATGCCCGAGTCCAGCGGGAGATTCGCGACACGGTTCGCTCCGACGGCCAACGGGTGCCCCTGACCATCACCCGGGATGTAGAGACGGCCGCCAGCGTCGAGCTGGACGGTCCGCGCGGGGTCATCCGGCCCGCCCTCGCGTCGATTCCGTACCTCTCGAAGCAGGCGCACCTCGTAAAGGGCGCGTGGCCGACCAGCGCGAGCGAGGCATCCATCCAGGCGGATGCCGCCGAATCGCTCGGGGTGCGGGTCGGCGATCGGTACCGTCTGCCGGGCGGCAGTACCGTCACGATCGTTGCAACCTGGCGGGTGATCAACGCGGCGGATCCGATCTGGCTCGGTTCCGGACTCCCGCTGGCGGGACTCGGCTACGCCGGCGTCACCGGGTTCGTCGTCATCGATCCCTCCCTGTGGGCGAGCGTGGGGTCCGATGCGGATGCCCGCTGGACCGTGGTCCCCCAGGCGAGTCGGGTCACCTCCTCGCAGCTGCCCGCTCTGCAGGCCGCTCCGGACACCGTGCCCTCCGCCCTGCTCGCCGACAAGCGCAACGGAACGAGCGTCGATCAGGACGGCCGCCTCCAACCCGCGATGGCGCCGATCCTCAACAACGTGCTCGCCGCGACTGCGGTCTCGGTCGCGCCGCTCGTGATCGTGGCACTGCTCGGAGTGGTGACGCTCACCGAGCTCGCGCGGATGCTCGCCCAATTCAGGGCGGGTGAAAGCGAGCTGATGCGAGCTCGAGGCGCGACCCGCCGACGGCTCGTCCTGTCGGCGGCGCTGGAGGGAGCGGTCATCGCCGTTCCCGCTGCTGCGCTGGGCGCTCTCATCGCCGTCGTCCTGCTGGACCTGTTCGTGCGGGCTTCCCCTGTGCCGACCATCGGCTGGGCGGGTGCGGTCGCCTCCGCGGTGATCGCCATCGGCGTGCTCGCGGGCGCGGCGGGCCTTTCGTATCCGGATGACTCGGTGCGACAGGCTGCGCGTGGCCAGCGCGTGCGTTCGACGGTGGGTGTGGCCGTTGTGGCGCTGGTACTGATCGCGGCGGTCGTCGCGGTTGCGCAGTTCGTGCAATACGGCTCGCCACTCACCACAACGGCATCCGGTGGCGTCGCTGTCGACCCGCTCGCGGTGACGGCGCCCGCCCTGGCGCTCGCGGCTCTGTCGATCGGTTCCCTCGCGCTATTCCCGCTCGTCGCCCGTCGGGCCGAACGGATCGGTCGGCGGCGGGTTGGGCTCGGCTCGCTCCCCATCCAGCAGCTTGCTCGCCGGAACCGCGCCTCCGTGACGCCCGTGCTTCTCGTCGCTCTAGCCGTCGGCACACTCGTCTTCGCAGCGACGTACTCGGGCACGTGGCAATCCTCGTCGGAGCAAACCAGGGCCGTGCAGGTCGGAACCGGCGTTCGGGTGACCGAACAGTCCGCGATACCGGCCGCGGAGACCGAGCCCGTCGCTGGACAGACCGCCGCGGCCATTGCCGCAACGGCGGACGTGCAGGTGGGCGACAGTGTCGCCTCGATGGAAGAGGTTCCCGTCGCCAGGATCGGACGCGTGATCGCCGCGGTTCCGGGCGCGGTCGACCCGGCCGCGCTGGAGAAGGCCCTCACCAACCCGGTCACGCTACCGATACTGCCGACGAGTACGCGTCGCGTCGAAGTGCACTTCGCGGCGTCGCCGAAGTCCGCCGAACCAACAGCCGTGAATGTGACGGTGGTAGACACCCTCGGGTCGGTCGTCACGGTGGACGGGGTGCCGAACGCCGCCGGTTTCACGGTTCCCCTGCCAACCGGACGGGCTCCGTGGACCATCCGCACGATCGACCCGACCCTTCCCGCTGTACACGAGGGCAACACGATCAGGCTCACCGTCTCCGCAGTCGGCGCGAGCGGCGGCGCCGGGACGAACATCCCGCTCGGGCGAACCTGGACGATCTCGGCCGAAGGCAGAGATCATGGCGGCCTCTCGACCGTCGCCGCGGAGAATCCCGAGATCACGGTCAGCGCATCGATCGACGGCGAGTCACTCCGTCTTCAGCCGAGTCCGGATCACGGGACCCAGCTGCCCGTCGTGGTCTCGAGTGCGCTAGCCCAGTCGGCCGGGCTGCACGTCGGCGGTTTCCTCGACCTTCCACTGGTCGCCAGCGGGGGAGATCTGCCGGCCAGGGTCGTGGCGATCGTTCCCGTCATCCCCGGACTCACCGTCGACGAGGGCGTGCTGGCGGATCTCGGCGGAGTTCAGGATGCCGTGCTGCGCGCCGGCCTGCACAACAATGACCCGACGGAATGGTGGGTCGCGACATCTCGACCGTCCGACGCGGCGCGCGAGCTCTCGAGGCGCGCTCCCGTCGGGGCCGTCCTGCTCACGAGTGAGACCGTACCTGCCGATGAGGTGCTCGGATCGGCCAATACCGTCGTCTGGATCGCCGCCGGCGCTATCGCGCTGCTCGCAATGCTGGCCGTCGCGGCGGCGCTCCTGGCGGAGATTCGTGCTCGGCTCGGCGAGGTGGCGCTGCTTCGCGCGCTCGGGGTGGGCCGTCGTCCGCAGGCGCGCGGTCGCGTGCTCGAGATCGGGATCATGCTCGCGCTGGGACTCCTGGCCGGCATCGTCGACGGCGTTGTGGTCAGCGCTCTGATCGTCCCCGACCTCGCCAGAACGGCTGTGCCGAGCGCGCTCGAAGCCCTCCCGACCGCGCTGTCCCTCGACGTCCTCGCTGGGATCGGTTCGATCCTCGCGGTAATACTGATCGCCGGCGCACTGCTCACCGCGACGGCGGTGGCGGTTCGTCGTCAGGCCAGCCTCGCCACGGGTGGGGAGACGCGGCGATGAGCGGACGGAACTTCCTGACGGTGCCGCGACTCGTTGGCCGGCGATTCGCAATCAATCCCCTCGCGTCGATCCTCGTCGGGGTGCTCGTGCTGATCACCGCATTCGTCGCGGCGGCGGTACCGCGACTGGTCGAGAAACAGAACACTGCGGAGTTGGCCTATCAACTGGGCTCGATCGGCGAGGTCTCGAGGTCGTTGAGCGGGACATCGGACTTCCCGGAGTACTGGGCGGACACCCCGTCTCCGACGCGCGAAGAGATCTACGGCGAACTGGACACGGCCTTCACGGAGGGACGGTCCCGGCTGCCCCAACCGCTCCGGTCGGCGACGGGTGCGGCGCAGTGGGTCGTGCAAACCGACACGATCCCCACCACGCTGGTCAACGGTTCGCCCGGGCTACTGGGGCTCCGCCTGACCGCAGACGAGTACTACCTTTCTCGGGTCCGAATCGTCGCCGGAGCGGCGCCTGCCGTCTGGGGCGGGAACGATGCGGGCGCTCCCTCCGTCGCGGACCAGGCGCCGATCGACATCCTCCTGTCCACGACCGCGGCCAAGTCGCTTCACGTCGGGGTCGGCGACATCGTCGGATCGAGGAACGTGGACGGCATCCCCTCGCCGAGCTATCGCGTCACCGGCCTGTTCGAGCCGAAGGCTCCGGCCGCGCAGTTCTGGCGCCAGAACCCGTCGCTGGTGCCGGCGTTCCTCGTCAAGCCCGACCGCGGCCCGAGCTATCTCGCTGGCGCCGCCTTTATTAACCCGCTCAGCCTCGGGCGACTCGGTCAGACGTTCGCCAACGCGAGCATCTCGCTCTATTACCCGGTGTCGGCGACGACCACGGATGGAGCGGACGCGGATGCGCTCCGCAGCCAGCTGTCCGCCGTGCTCTCCGAGGGCATCAGCCTGCCCGGCGGCGAGTCGCGGGGAATGTCGATCACCACCGGGTCCGTCACCGCAGTCATCGCAGCGCAGCAGCGTGACCAGGTGCTGTCTGGCTTTCTCGCTCTGCTCGCATCCGCTCCACTCGGCGTCACCCTGGCGGTTCTCGGGCTCGGTGTGCAGGCCGTGATTCGTTCGCGTCGAAGAGATATCGCACTGACGATCGCCCGCGGCGCGAAGGAGAGCCAGGTTCGCGCGGTCGTCGCCGTCGAAGGACTCGTGCTCGCGGTCCCCGGCGTGGCCGTGGTGACCCTTCTCGCGACCCTTCTTCTCCCGACCAGGCCGGACCCCTCCGATTTCATCCTGCCCGGGCTTGTTGCGATTGCGCCCGCCGTCCTGTTTGCGGCGCTCGCCATTCCGCGGGATGCGGACTACGCGCAGGCGAGGCGCGCACGGCAGCTGCGCATCATCGCTGAGATTGCCGTGCTGCTGCTCGCGGTGCTGGCGCTGTTCCTTCTGGCACGCCGCGGTCTCGCCCAGTCGAGCGCTGCGGTGGGGATCGATCCGCTCCTCGTGGCGACGCCCCTGCTGCTGTCCGTCTCCGTCGGGATCCTCGTTCTCCGCGGCTATCCGATTCCGCTTCTTGCCGCGCGACGTCGCGCGATTCGCGCTCGCGGGCTCGCCGGGTTCGTCGGCTCGATTCGGGCCACGCGTTCACCAACCGTCGGCCTCGTCGGCGTACTCGCTTTGGTGGTGGGGATCTCGATCGCGATCTTCTCGACGGTGATGCTGTCGACGTTCGACGGCTCGACGATTCGAGCGGCCCAGGAGAGCGTCGGTGCCGACGTGCGCGCGGACGCTGCGGCATTCACGCCGACCGAGCGAAGCGCAGTCGTGGCCGTTCCGGGCGTCACCGCGGTGGCCGGGGTGGAGCACCTCGATCCGCGATCGTTCCGGGGGATGGGTGTCATCGACACGGTCAATGTGATGGTGGCGCAGACGAGCGCGCTGCGATCGCTTCGACCGGGACTCGCGAGCGGACTGAACGCTGAGACGGACGGCCGGATACCGGTGATCGTCTCCTCCGATCTGGCGGCCGAGGTGCACGGACACGCGGATGAGACACTCGACGGCGTGCCGGTTCGGATCGCCGGGATCCTGCCCGCCGACTCCAAACTCGGCCTTCAGCACTCCTGGATGCTGGTCGATTCGGCCTTCGCGAAACGCTTTACCGTGGTGTTCACTCCCGATCTCCTGCTCATCAAGGCGCAGCCTGCGAGCCTGGACGGGATTCGCGACCGGGTCGCCAGGGTTGCCGGACCCGGCGCGACCGTATCCACGGTGGCGAGTGTCGCCGACGCGCGTCGGGCCGAGCCCGCGGTTGCCGGCGTTCGACTGGCGGTGCTCCTCGGTGCTCTCATCTCCGTCCTGCTGTGCACTATCGCGCTCGTGCTGTCGACCATCGTGGCCGGACGGGCCCGGGCGCGGACCGCGGGCATCCTGCGCACACTCGGGCTGCCGTCGCGCTCACTCCGCGTGCTCGTTGCGTGGGAGCTGGTGCCCGTCGTTCTTGTCGCTGTGATCGCCGGAACGATCCTGGGCGCTCTCCTGCCCTTCCTGCTCACAGCGGCCGTCGACCTCCGGCCCTTCACGGGCGACGACACAAGGCCCGTACCGCTATTCGACTTCGGCCTCGTCGGCATCGTCCTTGCCGCGTTCTGTGTCGTCGTCGCAATCGTCGGGTTCGTCGCCGTTGCGGCAGGCGAGCGTCTCAATCCCTCAACCGCGCTGAAAATGGGAGCACTATGACAGCGATCATCGAATGCCACGAGCTCGTGCGCATATTCTCGTCCACCGGCGTGGAGGTGCAGGCGCTCCAGGGCCTCGACCTCACCGTCGAGCAGGGCGAGCTGACCGCTGTCGTCGGCGCCTCGGGCTCGGGTAAGTCGACGCTGCTCACGATTCTGTCGGGCCTCGACACGCCCTCCGCAGGCCGGGCGAGTGTCGCCGGACATGACCTCCTGGCGATGGGACGACGCGAGCGAGTCGAGTATCGCCGGCACACCGTCGGGTTCATCTGGCAGCAGACCGCGCGCAATCTCCTGCCCTATCTCACGGCGGCCGAGAACGTGTCGCTCGCCCTGATGGTGGCCGGTTTCCCGCGGGCGAAGCGAGCCGCGCGGGCAACGGAACTGCTCCGGATCCTCGGCGTCGACGACCTGCGGGACCGCGCGCCGGGCGAGCTGTCGGGCGGGCAGCAGCAGCGTGTGGCGATCGCGGTCGCCCTCGCGAACTCGCCCCAGGTGCTGCTCGCCGATGAACCCACGGGCGAACTCGACGAGGCGAACTCGGCGATCGTCCTCGAGACCTTCCGCAGCATCAATTCGGCGCTCGGGACGACCGTGCTCATCGTCACCCACGACGCGAGCGTCTCCGAGCACGTCAGTCGCACGATGCAGATCCGGGATGGCCGCACGTCGACCGAGGTCCTGCGCAGCACGCGCACCGACAGCTTCGGCACGGAGCACGATGTCGCGGAGGAGTTCGCCGTTCTCGATCGGGTCGGCCGCATGCAGCTCCCGCAGGAGTACATCAGCGAGCTCGGCATGCGAGACCGCGTCCGCCTTGGGCTCGGCGACGGCCACGTGAAGGTTTCGCCCGTTCGCCCGAGGGGCAGACACGCCAGCTCCGAGCCAGAGGTAGAGGAATGACCGCGATGGCGGTGCTTCGGTCATCCGGACTCGGACGCGACTATGGGCGAAAGGGCGCGGAGGTGCACGCGCTCGTCGACGCGTCGCTTGAGATCTTCCCGGGCGAACTCGTCGTACTTCGTGGTCCATCCGGTTCCGGCAAGACGACCCTGTTGAACCTGCTGGGCGGACTCGACCGACCGACCGCCGGCCGTGTCTGGCTCGGCGAGCAGGACCTGTCGAGGGCGAGCGAGGATGAGTTGTCCGAACTGCGCACCACGCGGTTCGGCTTTGTCTTCCAGTCCTTCGCACTGCTGCCGATGCTCACGGCGTCCGAAAACATCGAAGTTCCGCTTCGCGGTGTACGTGCCGATCCCGCGGCCCGCGACGCCCGCGTGCGCGAACTACTCACGATGGTGGGGCTGGAGGGCCACGCCAACCAGCGCCCCGACCAGCTCTCGGGCGGCCAGCAGCAGCGTGTCGGTATCGCACGCGCGCTCGCCAATCGACCGGACGTGCTCATCGCCGATGAGCCCACCGGCCAACTCGACAGCAGGACCGCGGTCGCGATGATGGAATTGATCAGCGCACTCGTTCACCAGGAGGGATCTGCCGCGGTAGTAAGTACGCACGATCCCAGGATGGCCGAATACGCCGACCGCACCATCGAAATCCGAGACGGTCGACTCTCCGCCTAGGCTCCTATGCGCATCGCCTCATCCGGGCGAAGCAGCTCGGCGCCATGGGCATACGTCGACAGTCTCTTGTACTCTCCCGCGCCCGATACTTCGATCGGTTCGCGGGACCCATCCGGACGTTGCAGGGTGAAGTATCGTTCGCCGCTATCGATCTGGCGGATTGCTTCCGCACTGTCGATGGCGCCCCACGGTCCGAACAGGAACGAAATCTCGCCCCGTTCGTCACACATCACCCGAAGCACAACACGTTCCATTACTCGGCCTCCCAACCGCGGAGGCGACCTCCATCGCCTCTCATGTAATAGAGACCTTCGTAGGCGCCGGCTATGACGGATTTACGAGTTAGTGAGTAGTGCTCGCGGATGGCGCTGCCGGCGTCTTGCCGCCGAGCTTGTAGAAGTAGAACGGGATGGCGGAGAGAAGGCAGCTGAGGGCTGGAACGAGGGTGATCGACATGAAGATCACGTTCTGGATGTCGTGCGTCACCTTCACGCCGGTCTGGTAGTGGGCGATGGCGACGAACGCGCCGAACACGATGACGGAGAGCCCCGCCATGACCTTGGACGAGAACGTCAGTGTCGCGAACGAGATTCCGTCGTTCCGCACTCCGGTTCGCTTCTCGACGTCGTCGACGGCGTCCGCGATCATCGACGCCTGGATGACCAGGAACACGCCGAGGGTGAGGCCGGTCAGGAAGATCGCGCCCATGAACACGTACAGGCTGTTGAAGCCGAGAAAGTAGGTGATGACGTAGAGCACTGCAGCGATGATCGAACTGCCGATCGCGGCCGTGCGGGCCGCGATCCTGCGGAGCACCAGCGGCGTCAGGAATGCTGCGACGACCAGGCCGACGATGAGCGATCCACCGATGAATGTGAAGAAGATGGGCGACTTCCCGTACGCGATCACCGCGAACAGAGCGCCCCCCGACTGAACGATGTTGCGACCGAAACCGAGGATGGATCCCAGCAGCACCATGAGCAGCGGGGTGTTGCGGAACAGAGTTGCGAAGAGTTGGCGGAAGCTGAGCCGCGTCTGCGCGGCGGTCTCGCGCTCCCGGCCGAAGGCGAAGGCGAGCAGGTACAGCGCCATGCCGGCGACCGCCATGACGAACACCGCGCGCGACCATCCGGCCGCCGTCGTGTGCGGGGCGAAGCTCAGGGCCTGTGCGAGGTATGGCATGCCGAGCGTGGCCAGTCCCAGCGAGATCGACCCGAACGCGCGAACGTTGCCGATGACCCGGTTGCGCATGATTGGGTCGACGAACGCGGAGCCGATTAGCGCCCACAACGGCACGTCGCACACCGTATAGACGACGCCCCAGACGACGTAGACAATCCCGAAGTAGACCAGTTGTCCGGTCGGGTCGATATTGGGCACCGTGAACAGGAGTCCGGTGAGGACCGCGACGGGCGCTGCAGAAAACAGGATGAACGGCCGGAGCTTGCCCCAGCGCGAGTGGGTCATGTCGATCACACTGCCCATGACCGGATCACTCACCGCGTCGAGGATCTTCGCGAGGCCCACGATGGTGGCCGCGACGCCGATGGCGGCCGCCGAAAAGTTCGCGTACTGCGACAGGTACAACAGGATGAATGTGGTGACCGTGGTCAGGATCGCGTTCTGGCCGAAGGCGGCCGTCACAATCGCCGTCGCCTGGGTGCGCGGTGAGTATGTCCTTGGTTCAGATGTTGCTGTCGTCATCGATCAGCCTTCCAGGAGCAGTGTCTTTATTTCGAACGGTGTGAACGCGAGCCGGTCGAGCGTCGCCGGTCCGCTCGGTAGTTCCATCAGGTTGGTCTCGCGAACGCTTTTGTGCGCAAACGTAGTTCGGAGCGCTGTGGTGGTGGGGATGCCCAGGCTCTCGTAGAGCCGGAGAACGATGCCGTTTCCGTCCTCCGACCGCTTGATCGTCTCGATCAGGATTCCGGGATTGTCGACGGATGCCACACTCGGCAGGTCAACCCCGGCGTCGATCGCGAGCGGGTGGTTCAGGCGGTAACCATCCCGAATGACGTCGGCCAGCTGGTCGGCGGCGAAGGGACGGAACGCGTACGTGAACGTGTGCGATCCGCGGTCGGCGGTCTTGTCGGGGAATGTCGGCGACCGGAGCAGGTTGAGGCTGATCAGTCCGCTCTTGGCTCGATGCCCGTACTTGCTGTCGTTGAGTAGTGCGAAGCCGCCCGTCGCATCCTCGGTCGCGATCCACTTGTGGGCGACGACCTCGAACTGCGCGCGCTCGACGTCGTCGCGCTCGAGCGTGGTCCGCTCGATGTGACCGAACTGGATCTCGCACTTCACGGTGTCCCCGTAGTGCACGGGCCGGAACTCCGCACGCAGCATCTTGTGCTTCGCGTGCCAGTCGACCGTGGTCTCGAATCGCACCAGGTCGCTGCCGGCCTCGAGCAGAACGCGCTGCTCGATCGTGCTGCGCCCGAAGTGGTAGCGCTGCGTGCGAACCAGCAGCGGTCCATCCACTCGTACCGAAATCTCACGCGCGCGCAGGACACGGGGTCGGCGCTGAGTGTACTTCTGCCCGATGTCCCAGGCGTCGAACGGGAACTGGTACGGGTCCCGGTGCAACACCAGGCGGTTGAATCCGGCCGCCGCGTGCTCGGCCCCCGTCGCGTCCGTGCAGGAAACGATCTCGCCCGACTGTGAGAAGCGAAGCGTCAATAGTCCGTTCGAAAGCGTGTCGGCGGTGGACGTCAGCGCGGGGAACTCGCTCGCCGGCGCGAGGGGTGCCGAGGCGTACGGCGCAACGTCCGCGGTCATCCAGTCGTCGCCGATCTTCACGTACTCGCGGCGGGCATGCGGGGTCAGGTTGACGGCGGTGGGTGCGGTTCCCTTGTGCGGGAGTCTCGCGGTGAGGACTTCGATGTACTCGTCGAGGGAGCCGGCAATCCGCATGAGTGTGGCCACCGCCTCGCGATTCACCCGTGTGATCGACGAGCCCGGGAGGATGTCGTGGAAGTGGCCGAGCAGGACATCCCGCCAGTGCTGCTCGAGCATGGTTCGACTGTCGTCGCCGACGATCGCGGCGAGCGCCTCGGCCTCGTGAAGCTTGCGCTCGACGATTCGGTTCCAGCGCTTGACGTGCGACTGCACGGTGTATGTGCCCTGGTGTGTCTCGAGGTAGAGCTCACCCGTGTGGGTGTGCGCGATATCCATCTTCTCGAGGCCGCGGAAGAAGTTCGTCGCCGTCGAGTACGTGACCTTTGGCAGGCCGAACAGGCTGTGCTCGCGCTCAGTGAGGTTCAGGTGGATCTCGCCCGGGCCGCCACCGCCGTCTCCCGAACCGTAGACGAGCAGCGCCGTATTGAGATTCCGCTCGGGGTACTGCTTCAGCCCGAGAAGGATGCCGTCAGCGGCGCCGCGACTGTTGTAGTCGCCCTCGGGGGGCATGTGCACGAGCACGGTCGAGCCGTCGATGCCGCTCCAGTTGAAGGTGCGGTGCGGGAAGACCGTGACCTTGTTCCACGCGAGCTTGATGGTCTGGAACCAGTCCATCCCGCTCTTCTTGAGAATCTGCGGCAGATTGCCGCTGTAGCCGAACGTGTCGGGTAGCCAGCACAACCGCATATCGTCCGCGGTCAGTCCGAACTCCTCGGCCAGGAACCGACGACCAACGAGCGACTGGCGCACGAGCGACTCACCGCCCGGCATGTTGGTGTCCGTCTCGACCCAGAACGAGCCCTGCAGTTCGAGCCGACCCGCGGCGACGGCCTTCTTCATCCGCTCGAAGATGGCCGGCTGGTCCTGCTTCATCCACCACATCTGCTGCGGCTGGCTCGTGCCGTACAGGTAGCCGTCGGCGTCCTCGAAGTTGTTGAGCTGGCGTGTGTAGGTGCGCGCCGCCTTGCGCCGGGTTTCGCGCAGCGGCCACAGCCACGCCATGTCGAGGTGCCCGTGTCCGATCGCGCTGTAGACGAAGTCGCTATCGGAGGGCTGGGCGAGCGGGACCGCAAGAGTCGCACGTGCGCCGACGATGTCCCGCTTCGTGAAGCGGCGGAACGACTCGTTCAGTGCGAGACGAAGGGACGCCTCCAGCGTGTGGTCATCGGTCTTCATCGCGAGCACGAGCAGCGTGAGGTAGTCGTAGTAGTAGCCGAATGCGTCGTCGTCCCGACGCGCGAGATGCGCGCCGTGGTAGTAGCCGTGGCCGATCGCGTAGAGCAGCCATCCGCTGTAGCTGACGTCCGCATAGAACTCGAGGCGCCCCCCCGACAGGTCGACGCGAGGCACCGGACGGAAGAAGCCCCCACTGTGCGGATGATCGCCCTGCTGGAACACCCGGCTGATCGAGTCGAGCACTTCGCCCGTGGCTGAATAGGTCAGTGCCTCGCCGTGCAGGCCGAGCATGACGATCGCATCCTCGGCTCCGGATGGCACCTCGCCGGTGATGCGGAGCCATGCGCAGTCGAGCACGCCCCCCCACCGACGATTGCTGGCGAAGGGCCGGAACTGCGTCCGATCGAGTTCGGCGAACGGAATCGGCTCCGCGGAACGGATGATCTCGGCCTTCAGCTGGGCGACCGGCATGTAGATCCGCTGGCGGATTGTGCGAAGCCGGAGATACTGCGCAGGGCTCTCTGCGGCGAGGCCGAAGATCCATGTGGCGAAGTTGTCCAAGCCCCCTCGCCCTCCTTGACTAACGGCCCGCCAAGCCTATCCGAGCGCCGCCGCACCGGGGCTAGCGCTCTGGCATTCGCTCCAGCTCCTCGCGGAGCTCATCGCGTCCGGCAACCCCCAGCTTGCGGTAGACGTGAGCGAGGTGGTTCTCGACCGTTCGCGTCGACAGCCCCAGGCGGGCAGCGATCTCCCGGCTGCGCTCCCGGCCGCCGGCCGCCAGCGCCACCGACCACTCGCGTTCACTGAGCTCGAGCGTGCCGCGCTGGCGGCGGTCCCGGCGATACCCGGAAAGCCCGCCGCCGTGCGCCGCAATGAAGAGGAGCGCCTTTCGTTCCCGCTCGCCCTTACCCGCACGCCGGAACAGTTGGGCGGCCTCATAGGCGGCATCCACCGCTCCCACCGCGAGACCGGCATCGAAGAGCAGCTGGGCGGCGGCCAGCAGCGCCTCCGCGTCGCCGGCCGCGGATGCCTCAGCGTGATCAATCATCGAGCGGATGAGATTTCCCTGGGCGGTGCGCCCGATCTCCCGGTAGAGGCCGAGCACTCGTCCAGCCTGTCCCAGGCGCACCGCCGCGTAGATGCTCGGAGCGGCGATGGCGTGCGCCTGCACCTGTATGGCGCGCTCGCCCGCACTAGCGACGGCCTCCGCGCCGGCGACCGGATCGTCGGAGTGCAGCCACGCGGCGATCTCACCGCGCTGCAGCATCTCCTTGACGTCGCCGCTCGGCTCGGTGTGCAGGAATTCCCGGGCGATACCCGTCATCCCTAGTTGGGCCGCCGCCGTCGCACGTGTCGCTCGAGCCTGCGGAAGACCGCCGCTGACATCCCGCCACGAGAGTTGATCGATGGCATCCTGGGCGCTGTCGAGGGCCTGCTCGACGCGACCGTCGTACAGGTCGACGAGTGCAAGCTCGTTCGACCACATCCCGATGTCGTCGGTGGAACTCTCCCGGCGTCTCCGCTCGGCGTACGCGCGACCGGCCCGGAGGCCCTCGCCGTAGGCGATGACGCGGAACTCGAACACGTCGAGCAGGCTGGTGGCGGTCGGAAACGTGAGCCGCTCGCTCTCGGCGAGTGGTCGGGCACGGTCGATCGCCGCCTTGGCGCGAGCAAAGTCGCTGATCTGTGCGGCATAGATCACCTCGTACGCGGTCGCCGCGAGAAGCGTGAGGGAGTCGGGATGCGCATCCTCGGAGGGCTGCGGCTCGGCGAACGGTCCCTCGCCCACGGTGAGTCGCCAGCGGGCGATGTCCATCTCCAGCAGCGAGCGCGCCCCGCGGTCGACCAGGCTGGCGAGTTGTCCGGTCTCGGCGCGAATCGCTTCAAGCGGACGCTCACGCGCGATCGCGAGATACCGCGCATCCTCGCGGGTGACCAGCGCCAGCTCGCGGTCGGTGCGGGCTGCGCCTCGAGCCCTCTCGAGGGCGTCCACCGTGTCCGGGCTCTTCATCGATGACAACGCGGATGCACGCACGAGCAGCGCCTCGAAGGAGGCCGCGTCGGCGAGCGCTCGATCGACGAGTCGGAGTGCAAGGACGTGATCACCGAGGGAGTACGCATATTGGGCGGCCCACGTCAGCTCCGCGCCGTCCGGGGGTGCGGACGTTTCCGCGAGGAGAGCATCGATCCGGAATCGTCGTCCATCGTCGCCGCCCGGCCCGCTGCGGCGCGCTGCCTCGATTCGTCGCTCGTCGAGCTCGGCGGCGGACATCCCGGCCAGCAGCACCTCGGCGAACAGGGGATGCGCCAGCCGCACCTCGCCCTTGTCCGACTGTTCGAGGAGCCCGAGCTCGACGAGGCGAAGCACCAGCTCGCTCTCGTGCAGCAGGCCGGACGGCCACGGCTGCGCGACGGCCACGAGGCGTGCCAGCGCGCGCTCCGCCTCGGGGAGGCCATCGAAGCGGGTAGCAATGCCGTCGCGAAGGCGCCGAGGGAGCGCTGTCTGGTCGATGTGCAGGCCACGCTCGCCAGAACTGATGGTCCCGTGCTCGATGGATGCGGTCAGTAGCTCACGGAGAAACAGCGGATTTCCGTCCGCAGTGGCGACGAGCTGGCGCAGGCTGTTCGGCTCCACCGTTCCGCCGAGCGCCCGCTCCACCAGCCGACCCGCCAGTTCGCCGGACAACCCGCGCAATTCCACCGACTCGGTCAGGCCATCGCCGACGAGCCGTGCCAGCGGGCCACTGAATTCGGAGTCGGAGCGCGCGGTGATTACGCAGCGCACGCCCGCCACGCGAACGAGCTGGTAGATGGTCGACGCCGAGATGTCA
Organism: Galbitalea sp.; assembly: GCA_036491035.1. GTDB lineage: Bacteria > Actinomycetota > Actinomycetes > Actinomycetales > Microbacteriaceae > Galbitalea. Next base: position 79,627 of record DASXCU010000168.1, read on the forward strand.
TCCAGCAGCGGGCCGTCGTCGACGACGAGCACGAACGAGTCGGCGTCCTGGGAAATTCGAGTGAACAGTTGCTGGAGCCGGTCGGCGATCGGCATTGCCACCGGGTCGCCAAGCCGACCGAACGTTGGAGCCATCGCGGCCAGGGGAATCGCGCTCAACTCTCGCAGGGCGATGACCGGCAGGATCTTGTAGCCCAGTTCGGTCAGGTGGTCGGCGGCCGCAGAAACGAGAGTGGTCTTGCCTATCCCACCCGAGCCGCGAACAACCTGCACGCGAGCGTTCGCATCGAGGACTCTCGCGACGAGGGCATCGCGCTCCGCGATGTCGACGGCGATCGGCCACTCCAGCACGGCGTCCTCTTCAGCTTTCCGTTCCAACCAAGCTCCATTGTGGCGCGTGGGGCGGGTCGATGCGTGAGTAGGTTCTACCTACGCAGGGGCCGGTGGCGGCATCCGTGTCGAACGAATGGGAGAATCGAGCCATGGCGGGGATTCCAGCGAACGGCGGCAGCGCGCAGGTGCGCCCGGCGACCGAGGGCTGGGCACAACAACTGGATGCCAGCGGTCGACCCCTGCTGCAGTTCGCTTCTGCTCGTCGCAAGCAGCCGGAGAAGCACCTCGCGGACCTCGATCTCGCGGGCCGTAAGGCGCGCGCCGTCGAGCTGGGGTTGCCGCCGTTCCGTGCGACGCAGCTCTCGACGCACTACTTCTCGCACTACACGACCGATCCCGCCGAGATGACCGACCTGCCCGCGGAGGGCCGCGAGGCGCTGGTGTCGTCGATGATGCCGCCGCTCCTTACCCAGGTCCGCCAGCTCGGGACCGACGGCGGCGAGACGCTCAAGTTTCTGTGGAAGCTGTTCGACGGAGCGCTCGTGGAGTCGGTGCTCATGCGCTATCCCGGTCGGATCACGCTCTGCGTTTCGTCGCAGGCGGGTTGTGGCATGAACTGCCCGTTCTGCGCGACCGGGCAGGCGGGACTGACCCGCAACCTGTCGTCGGCCGAGATCCTCGACCAGATCGTGCAGGCCAACCGCGCAATCGCCGCGGGCAAGCTGGGCGGCCTTCGCCGCGATGGCGGGCACGACGCCGAACGCGTCACCAACATCGTCTTCATGGGAATGGGCGAGCCGCTCGCCAACTACGCGCGCGTCCTCACAGCGGTGAAGCGAATGATCGCGCCCGCACCCGAGGGGCTCGGAATGTCCGCCCGGCGCATCACCGTTTCATCGGTCGGCCTGGTGCCGGCCATCCTGAAGTTCGCGGACGAGAACCTGCCCGTTCGCTTCGCGCTCTCCCTGCACGCCCCCGACGACGAGCTGCGCGACGAGCTCATTCCGGTGAACTCGCGGTGGAAAGTGGATGAGGCGCTGGACGCGGCTCGGCACTACTTCGAGGTCACCGGCCGGCGGGTGTCCATCGAGTACGCACTCATCAAAGACATGAACGATCACGCCTGGCGCGCCGATTTGCTGGCCGAGAAGCTCAACGCTCGCGGTCGCGGTTGGGTGCACGTGAATCCCATCCCGCTCAACCCGACGCCGGGCTCGATCTGGACCGCATCCGATCCGGCGACCACCGACGAATTCGTAGCGCGCATCGAGGCGGCGGGCATTCCGGCGACCCTCCGTGACACCCGCGGCAAAGAGATCGACGGGGCCTGCGGACAGCTGGCGGCTACCGAGGAAGAGATCGACGAAGCCGCCGAAGTTCCGGTCTAGCTCCGATTTCTCGTGTGCGGTTGGTCGCTGGACATAGCGACCGCGACTGCTTATTCACAGACGGGGTGTGCCGAGAGAAATCCACCTCACGGTTTCTTCCCACATGAGCACCCCTAACGTCGGCTGGAATGCCCGGCTCGATTCGAATAGAGCACCGGCTTCGATAACGCTCGAGTGGTTCAAGGTAGACCAGCGAGCCCGTAATATCTCACCGTTCTCCTGGGTCCTGGCCCACGGCAGGTAGGAATCAGCTTTACGAAGAAATTGACATCGTTAACTCACCGCGACTCTTGGGCTCTCAGGACTGGTGCAAACAAGTCTTAAGTTGTGATCCAGGAACGAGAACTCACAGCCTTCAGCTCCTGCTCGATTCCGGGCCGGTGTTCCCGTTATGCACAGTCGACGAGCTATTTCTTTTATCCCCAGCCCCCGCCTTGGGGCATTCCTTCGTTCGAACATACGTTCTAACCTTTCTTTATGACTTTCACACCCGGCGCGGCGATCATCGAGCGGTACCAGACCGCCATCGATGCTCTCGGCGCGCTGAACGTCGACGTGCTGCAACTGCGCGCACTCGACGAGACAGTCGCGCTGAGACTGAATCGGATGCAGGCCGAAGCCAGTCGCCTGCTGGGTGCTGCCGGAGCAGTGCTTGCTGGCGACCTCGCCTATCGCTCTCGGCCTGAACTCGGTGGCGACGGTCTCGCGCGCCGCACCGGGCACCGCACGGTCGAGAACCTACTGAAGTCGACCACCGGGGCAACGAAAGAGCAGGCGGTCACCGCCGTGCGCGCGGGCACGTTGCTGACCGAACTCACCGACGACGGCACGGTCGATGAGGCCACCGGAGCGGTGTTCTCGGCGACCCAGCCATGGATGCGACCGGTCGCGCAAGCCGTGGCCGCCGGCACGATCTCCACCTCGGCGTCATCCTCGATTGCGTCCGGGCTCGGTCTGCCGACCTCGGCGGTGCAGGTCGAACAGCTCAGAGAGGCCGCGACGCAACTGATCGCGCAGGCTCTTGCGGGAGTCGACCCGGATCGGCTCTGGCGCGCTGCACGGGGTTTGCGCGACGAGCTCGACCTTGCCGGCGTCACAGTGCGCGAGGACGAAGCGCGGGCTCTGCGCGGGCTCACCCATCGGGCACTCCCCGGTGGCGGCGGGCTCGCGACGTGGCACATGGACATCGAGACGTACGCGCACTTCGTCGAGGCGTATGACCGCATGACCTCGCCGAAGCGCGGCGGTGTCCGCTTCGTCGACCGCGCTCGTGTCGCTCGAGCCGAGCGAATCAGCCAGGACGACCGCACGCCTGCGCAACTGGCCTCGGACGGGCTTATGCACCTCGTCGTTGCGGGAGCGAGCGTCGACGATTCCGTGATGCTTGGCTCGGGCGCCCCGATCGTTCGCATCACCGTTGCGAGCGAGTCGCTCGAGACCGGGGTGGGACTGGCGCGCATCGACGGGCAGTCCGCGCCCGTATCGCTGCAGACCGCGCAACGCCTGCTCTGCGACGCCGAGATTCACACGGTCGCCTTCGACCCGAACGGCCACTATGTCGAATCAAATTCGGATTCGCGGCTCTACAGCCGAAAGCAACGCGAAGTCCTCGCGGCAAAGTTCGGCGGATGCATGGACCCGGACTGTGACAGGCCGCCATCCTGGTGCGAAGCCCACCACATCCTGCAGTGGCTTCGGGATCACGGACGCACGCTGATCAACAACGGCATTTTGCTCTGCAAATACCATCACCTGCTCTACCACAACAAGGGATACGAGATCGTCGTCGATCGTTCCGGCGACTATTGGAAAATCCCGCCGCGCTCGGTCGACCCGATGCAGACACCGATCCGCATGCCGCTCAAGACTCGCAACCTCGCCGACCTTCGCGGCGCCGTCGCGCGCGCCGCGAGCTAGCTCCAGCCAGAGATGTCACCGCGTTGATTCAGGAACCGCAGCTGCGCATCCGTCATCGCGAGAACGTACTCCTCGACGGGTTGGCCATCTTCTCCGTACGTCGCCGACGCCACCGCGGCCAGCGACGGCGTCAAGCCCGCCGAGCCCGCCGAGCCAGCCGAGAGGCGGCGATAGATCTCCGCGAGCTGGGTCAGTCGTCCCTCGCGGTAGGTAGCGTTCTCCGTCGCCCACTGGCCGACGCTCGAGAACGCCGGTCCGTGGCCCGGGAACCCCGGGGTATCCGTCAGAGCGCCCAGTCGAGTCATCGTGTCGAAGTAGTCCGTGAGAGACCCGCTCGGCGGGGCAATGATGGTGGTGCTGCCACCGAGCAGCGTGTCACCGGTGAAGAGAGCACCGGGAATGCGAAGGCACACCGAGTCGCTGGTGTGACCGGGCGTGGCGAGAACGGTGAGGCTCTGCCCTGCCGCGACGATGTCGACACCGTCGGTCAACGCAGTAGTGCCAATCGCGAGCTCGGGGAGAGCCGCGTACACCGGGATGTCGAACTCGGCCGCCAGCGCTGGCGCCGCCTCTGCGTGGTCCGGATGCTGGTGGGTGAGAACGATCGCCGCGGGACGACCGAGCGCCCGTATGGCCGCCAGATGCTCGGGCAGCGGAGGCCCGGGGTCGATGACAATCGTCACACCGGACTCGCGGCCCTCGATCACCCACGTGTTGGTCCCGGTCAGCGACAGGAGCCCCGGATTGTTTGCGCGAACGAGATGAACGCCCTCGGGCGGTTCGACCGGCGCATCCTCGGGGATTGCTGAAATCTGCACTCGAACCGCCTCTTTCGACCCGGATTGTTGGAGCAAAACTAACATCGGTCGCCGGCTTGGCCCCGCGCTGCCCGAATCTAGACTGAGAACGCCGTCGGTTATCGAAGAGGATGCGCATGAAGATCGCAGTGCTCGTGAAGGAAGTCCCGGACACCTGGGGGGATCGCAGCATCGATTCGTCGACGAAGCGAGTGGTCCGCGGCAAAGACCTCGTGATCGACGAGATCAACGAGAAGGCCGTGGAAGCGGCACTGCTGGTCAAGGAGGCAAACGGGGGCTCGACACTCACGGTCGTGACCATGGGGCCAAAGAGTGCGCTCGATGCGCTGCGCAAGGGACTCGCGATGGGCGCGGATGATGCCATCCACCTGATCGACGATGGGCTCGCCGGATCGGACGCGGTGCAGACGTCGGCGGCGCTCGCTGCTGCACTCGCACCGCGCGGATTCGACCTGGTCGTGACCGGCAACGAGTCGACGGATGGCCGCACCGCCGCCGTGCCGGCAATGCTCGCCGAGCGGCTCGGGGTCGCCCAGCTGACGTTCCTTCGAACCCTCCAGGTCAGCGGCTCGGAGGTCAGCGGGCAGCGCCTCACCGAGGACGGCCACCTCGACGTACTGGCGACACTGCCCGCGCTGGTGTCTGTCACGGAGCAGATCGCCGAGGCCCGGTATCCGAACTTTAAGGGCATCATGTCGGCCAAGAAGAAGCCGGTCGAGACGCTCTCGCTGACCGATCTCGGTATCTCCACCGGAGACGCGGGCGGAGCCAACTCATGGTCGGTGGTCGAGACCGTCACGCCACGTCCGCCGCGCGAAGGGGGAACCGTCATCGACGACGACGGAACGGCCGCCACCCAACTCGCCGACTACCTCGCCAGCGGGAAACTCATCTGAGAACAGAAGAAAAGGGAAAGAAGAAACCATGTCTTCCGTACTCGTCCTCATCGACCTCGTCGAGGGAAAGCCCGTCGCGGCCTCCGGGGAGCTGCTGGCTGCCGCCAGCCAGTTGGGTGAACCGGCCGCCGTCGTGGTCGGACCGAAGTCCCTCGCCCCTGAGCTGGGGAAGCTCGGCGCGAAGACCGTGTACGTCGCGGACATCGCCGGCGCGGACCGCGTTCTCGTAACGCCGCAGGTGGCCGCGCTCGAAGCCGCCGTCGCGGCCGCGGGCGACGTCGCCGCCATCGTGGTCGGCACCTCGCTCGAAGCGCGCGAGGCGGGCGCCCGTCTTGCGATCCGGATCGACGCCGCGTATCAGAGCGACGTCGTGGGACTGGGTACGGGCGCCTCCGGCATCGTCGTCACCCAGCAGGCCTTCGGTGGCGCGTTCACCGTCACGAGCATCGCCGGTCGCGGAATCCCGGTCATCTCGCTGCGTCCGCACTCGATCGAGGGCTCGGCCCCGGCCGCGGACGGGACAGTGAAGGAGCTGGATGTCTCGAGCGATACCGCCCCGACGACGACCATCGTTGCTCGTCACGAGCAGTCGGAGGCCTCGGAGCGTCCCGACCTTCAGGCCGCAGACATCGTGGTGTCTGGCGGACGAGGGCTCGGCTCCAAGGAGAGCTTCGTTCTCGTCGAACAGCTCGCGGATGCACTGGGCGCAGCGGTTGGTGCCAGCCGTGCCGCCGTGGATGCCGGCTACACGGAGCACAACACCCAGGTTGGGCAGACCGGTGTAACTGTCTCGCCGAACCTCTACATCGCCCTCGGAATCTCCGGGGCCATCCAGCACCTGGCCGGAATGCAGAGCTCGAAGACCATCGTCGCCATCAACAAGGACGGTGGCGCGCCGATCTTCGACATCGCTGACTTCGGGATCGTGGGCGATGTATTCACGGTCGTCCCCCAGCTCATCGAGGCAGTGAAGGCCAAGCGCGCCTAGACCATCTACTCCCGGGTCAGCGGCGGACGTTGCCGGTCAGGGATGCCATCGACGACAGGATCGTCGGGCGAACAGCTATCCAGGCCGCGACCATGACCACGACCGATCCGGCGAAGATGCCGAAACCGATCCAGTTCACGTTGTCGCTGCCGCCGTACATGTGGTTGAGGTTTCGGAGCGCGCCCGTTGCGAGAACCAGTGTGACGTGGACAACCGTGAACGCGACGAAATAGATCATGACCGGGAAGTGGATCCTGCGGGCCACCGTGACCGGGTAGAGCTTGTCGATCTTCTTGAACCGTCCCGCGAGACCGGGCACCATCCGCACTCCCGTGAGGATCGCGAGTGGCGCCGCGACGAACACGGTCAGGAAGTAGGTGAGCAGCTGCAGCGCGTTGTAGTTCGACCACCCGTCCTCAGTTGGCCAGTTCAGGGACGCGTACTGGATGCCCGCCGAGATCGCGTTCGGGAAGACGTCCCAGCGCACGGGGATGAGCCGCACCCACTGGCCGGTGCTGAAGATGAGAACGTAGAAGAGCGCGCCGTTGAGGATCCAGAGGATGTCGACGGTCAGGTGGAACCAGACGCTCAGACTGATCCTGACGGGCTGGCCAGCTGTCTTCAGGATGCCGGTGTTGCGACGCGTCCAGTAGGCCGGCGGTCGGCGCGTGGTGCGAATCTGCAGCCCCGTGCGCACGATTAGCACGAGAAAGAACGCACTCAGCGCGTGCTGCCACTCGAGCCACGCGGGAAAGCCGACGGGAGCGAACGAGGGAAGCTCGGAGTGGCCGGGATACGTCTTCAGGAACGAGATGCCGGCGTCACTGGCGCGAAAGGCCTCGGCTGCGAGAACGATGAGCGCACCGGCGACCACGACGATCGGGACGATCCAGATGAGCTTGAACCAGGGGCTGCGATCGCTCTTTTTGGTTGTCGGGGTGCTCATTGATGGGCCTCTCGGTGTGTCTGGCAATAATACTGCCGCCCCTCCGGTGGCCGGCGACGCCCTCGGCGTAGGGTCGGATTCGAGAGCAGAAGGACCACTATGACGACGACCATGACGACGACCATGACGGAAGAGATTCCCCCCGCATCCGCGACGCTGTTGCTGCTGCGCGAGGATCCATTCGAGGTACTGATGGTGCGTCGGAACGCTCGGGGATCCTTCGCATCGTCGCTGGTCTTCCCCGGCGGCGCCATCGACCCTGAGGATTACGACAACCGCTGGGCGGAGCTGGTCGAGGATTTTGACGACTTCGACGAGGAGGAGCGAGCCCGTCGGATCGGTGCCATCCGGGAGACCTGGGAGGAGTCGGCGATCCTTGTCGGTGCGAGTGGCGAGGTCCCTCCGGCCGGCACCACGAGCGGGATCTCGTTCCGCGCGTTCATCGCCCAGTCGGATGTGCGCCTCCGGCTCGGCGCTCTGACGAGCTTCGCGCACTGGATCACACCGGTCTCCGAACCGCGACGCTTCGACACCAGCTTTTTCGTCGCTCCCGCCCCCGCCGGCCAGGTCGCGGTCGCGGACGGGAGCGAGATCGTGGGCATCGAGTGGGTGAGCCCCGCGTTCGCGGCGGCGGCGGGTCGTCGCGGCGAGTGGCCGATCATTTTCCCGACCCTGATGAATCTCGAGCGGCTCGCCGACGGCGGGAACGTCGGCGCCGTCGTCGAGGCCGCTGCCGGTCGAGCGCCGTTCACGGTGCAGCCGGTGTTCGAGACGGATGCCGAGGACAGGCGCGTCATCGTGATCCCGGCCGAGGCGGGATACGGGACTACTCACTTCTACCCGTGAGGATGCCGGGGGTCGGAACCTAGGATTGTTCGTCATGGCACTCCTTCATCGCGCAGAACTGGTCCCGAGCAAGCTCGAACTCATTGGGGACTGGCTGAGCGCCCAATCGTGGTTCGCGGGCAATGCGAGCGAGCGTCTGGAAACGGTCGCGTCGTTCCGCTTCGATGACCCGGAGGGCGAGGTCGGTGTCGAGACCCTTCTGGTGCGCGCGGGCGATGGCCCGGTGATGCAGGTGCCGCTCACCTATCGCAACGAGAAACGCGAGGGTTCGCAGGAAGGCTTTCTCGGGACGCTCGAGCACTCCGTTCTCGGAACTCGCTGGGTCTACGACGGAACGTCGGACCACGTGTACCTGTGGGAGCTCGCGCGCACAATCTTCTGCGGCGGCACGCAGGTCGAGCTCTGGATTGAAATCGACGGCGTGATGACACAGCGCGAACCGACGGCCCGCGTACTTGGGAGCGGCAGCGAGAGGGAACTGCCGCCGGAGGGTTTCGCCGTCGAAGTCGTACGTGTGCCCGGGGACGCACCGGTTGCGCCGTTCGTGCTGACCGGGACCTGGACCGGGCAGCCGGAACCGACCGTGCTGGCGACCGCCCTGCGCGAATAACTGTTCAGGCAAACTACACAGTTTGCCTGAATATTTGGTAGGGTCGGGTTATGACCCCGTCCGAAGCGCGCCTGCACGAGTCCGCGGCGGAGCTGCGGGTGCTGGTCGCGAAGCTGCGTCGTCGTCTCGCCGACCAGGCGAGCCCGGGGGATTTCAGCCCGTCGCAGACCGCGGTGCTGACGCGGCTGCTCCAGGACGGCCCGGCCACCCTGACGACGCTCGCGAACGCCGAGGGAATGCGACCCCAGTCGATGAGCGCGATCATCGCCGCCCTCGAGGCCGTCGGAGCCGTCGAGCGGCACCCGGATCCGAATGACGGGCGCGCCACCATCCTCGCCCTGACCGAGTCCGTGCGCGACCGCGTCGAGCAGGCCCGGCTCATCAAGACCGACTGGCTGTTCGCCCAGTTTCGTTCCAAATACAACGCCGCCGAACAGGCTCAGCTCGTGGAGAGCATCCGGCTTCTCCAGCGCATCATCGAGAACTAGCAGAAAGCACGACATGACACTCACCACCCTCGACCCGAAGACCGCGCTCATCGTTGTCGACCTCCAGCGGGGAGTCGTCGCTCTTCCTGCTGCGGCCCATTCCATGGAGACCGTCATCCGGAATTCCGCGGCGCTCGCCGACGCGTTCCGCGCGCACGGGCTCCCCGTGGTGTTGGTCAATGTCTCTGGCGCCCCGGCCGGTCGTACCGAGCGCGCGAGCGCCGGCGGTGTGAGACCCGAGGGATGGGACATCCTGATCGACGAGCTGAACCAGCAGGCGACCGACAAGCTCGTGACCAAGCGGACGCGCGGAGCGTTCACCGGCACCGACCTCGAGCAGTACCTACGCGCGAACGACGTCACGCAGGTTGTGATCACGGGTGTCGCCACCGGGTCCGGCGTCGAGTCGACCGCGCGCCACGCGCATGAGCTCGGCTTCAATGTCACGATCTCCACCGACGCGATGACGGACATGAACGCGGAGGTCCACGAGAACAGCGTCACGCGCATCTTCCCCGGCATCGGTGAGACCGGAACGACCGACGAGATCCTGAGCCTTCTCGCAGCCACCCGCTCGTGACCACGGCCGTCCCCGCGGACGCCGCAGGGCCGAAGCCGTTCGGCTGGAGATTCACCACCCCGCTGCTGCTGGGGTCGACACTCAATCCAATCAACAGCTCCATGCTGGCGACCGGCCTGGTCGGAATCGGAGTGGACTTCCACCAGGGGCCCGGGCAGACGGCGACCCTGATTTCCGTGCTCTACCTCTGCAGCGCGATCGCCCAGCCGACGATGGGCAAACTGTCCACGCTGTTCGGCCCGCGACGGGTCTTCCAGGCGGGCATCCTCATCCTGTTGCTGGCGGGCGTGGTAGGAACGCTGGCGCCGGCATTCGGATTCCTGCTCGTCTCGCGCGCGCTGATCGGCATCGGGACCTCGGCCGCGTACCCGACCGCGATGGCACTCGTGCGCAAGCGCGCGGACAGCGTCGGGATCGGCGTTCCCACGAGGGTGCTCGGCAACTTCTCGATCGCGGCGCAGGTGACGGTCGTAATCGGACTGCCGCTCGGCGGAGTCCTCGCCGGCGTGTGGGGCTGGCGCGCGCTGTTCTTCGTGAACATCCCGCTCGCGATCATCGTCTTCGTCCTGACCAGCGTCGGTGTCGCGAGGGATGCGCCGCTGGTCGTCCAGGGTCGCGGCAGCGTGGTGAGGGCGATCGACGTCCCCGGGATCCTGCTCTTCGCCGGCTCGGTCACGAGCCTGCTGGTGTTCCTGTCGGACCTTGCCGCACCCACCTGGTGGCTACTGCCCGCGTTCGTCGTGCTCCTGACCGCGACAATCCTGTGGGAGCGACGCGTTCCGAGCCCGCTGATCGATGTGCGGATGCTCGCCCGCAATCTGCCGTTGCAACGCACCTATGTGCGGCAGTTCCTCGTCGGCCTCGGCACCTACTCGGCGCTGTACGGCACGAGCCAGTGGATGGAGCAGAGCGCGAAGCTCAGCCCCGGCGCGGTCGGGTTGATCCTCATCCCGTTCTCGGCGACCAGCATCGTGCTGGCTCGCATCATCTCCGGTCGCGGCTGGATCAAGGGACCGCTGCTCATCTCGGGCGGCGCACTCGTCGCGACGGCCGTCGTGGTGATGCTCCTGCACGCCGACTCGAGCATCCTGCTCATGATCGGGATGACCCTGCTGTTCGGGATCATGAACGGGTTCAGCAGCTTCGCCAACCAGGCCTCGCTCTACGTGTTCACGCCGGCGGCCGAAATCGCCGTCGCATCCGGTCTCTCGCGCACCTTCGCCTACATCGGCGCCATCTTCTCGTCGAGCCTCATCGGCATCACCTTCGGCAAGTCCGCGACAGACACCGGCCTGCACGAGCTGGCGTGGGTGCTCGCCGGTATCGGCGTTGCAATCCTGCTGCTCGTGCTACTGGACCGCCGGCTTCCCCTGAACGCCAACCGCAGCGCGGAGGCGGCCGGGTAGCGCGAACGACACGGCCACAGCCAGAGCGGTGAATCCGATGGACCACCAGAACGCCCAGTCCAACGCGGACGCCGCTCCCTGCCGCTCGTCAGTTGCCCACTCGGGAACGGCGAACAGGGCGCTAGTCGCTAAGGCTGCCGATCGGCTCCGGCAAGATGACGGTCGAGGCGCTCGGTCCCGGTCTGCCGTTGCCACGTCGCGTGACCAGCCACGATCCAGCGATAACGAGCACGAAGCCGACGACCGTCCAGACCGTCACCTTCTCCCCGAGCAGGATCGCGCCGACAACGATCGCGACCGCTGGGTTGAGATAGGTGATGGCTGTCGCTCGGACCGGCCCCACCTCGGCGATCAGTGCGAAGAGCACGACAAACGCGCCAGCGCTGCAGATGACCGCGAGGATCAGCACCGAAACCCAGACGGGAACAGAGGGGAATTTCGTAGGCCAGGTGTGGGTCAGGAGTACCGCGGGCGCGTAGACGATTGCCGTGATCCCGAGCGAGAGTCCGGCGAGTCCGATCCCCGGCACTTCACCCAGCCATTTCGCGACGACGACCGGCGCGGTGGCATAGCCGACGACCGTCACGGCGATCTGGGCGACTGCGATCAGGTCGGAGCCGGCCACGTCGAACCCGACCAGCGCGGCCACCCCGAGCATCCCGACCAGGATCCCGATCCAGTTCAGCGCCGTGAAGCGCTCTGCTCGACGAAGCAGGATGGCCGAACCGACGCTGACCAGCGGCACGGCGGCGAGGAGCAGACCCGCGGTCGAGCTCGGCAGCCGCTGCTCGGCCGTCGTCAGGAAGAACCACGGCAGGATAATCTCGATCGCCGTGTAGGCGAGGAGTGGTCGCCAGTGGCGCAGGACGGCGCGGATCTCGCCACGTCCCGCGGCGAGTGGAATGAGGATGAGCGCGCCGATCGCGGCGCGCGACAGCACGATCATCTCCGGCGAAAGCTCGGCGACCGCGATCTTGATCAGCGCGTACGGGATTCCCCACGCAACTCCCAGAATGAGGAACAGGATGAGGCCGCGGCGAGTCACGGTCCCATCATGACAGGCGGCGCCGACGGGCATTCGCCGGGGACGCCGGGAGACGACCGCGATACCATCGCGTAATGGCTGCCCGCACGGATCGACTCGAGGGAACCCTCGCGTCGTGGAATCCGGATCGGGGCTTCGGCTTCATTCAACCCGCGAGTGGAAGCGCGCGCGTGTTCGCTCACGTCCGCGCATTCCCTCAGGGATCGGGTGTCCCGGTGGTCGGATCGAAGCTGACTTTCGAGGTCGAGACGACCCCGGAAGGCAAGACCCGCGCGCGCTACGTCCGGGTCGACGGGACCGCCGCAGTGCAGACGTACGGCCCGGCGAGATCGAACGTGCTGAGCTTCCTGCCGATCGTACTCTTCGTCCTCATCTACATCGTCGTCCAGGTGCTCTGGCACCCGCCGCTCTGGGTGCTCTTCGTCTACATCGGCACGAGCCTTTTGTGCGTCCTTATCTATGGACTCGATAAGTCGGCCGCGGCGCTCGGACGCTGGCGCGTCAGCGAGAGCGCCCTTCTGCTGCTTGGTCTGGCCGGAGGCTGGCCCGGCGCGCTGGTCGCCCAGAGACTGCTGCACCACAAGACGAAGAAGCGGAGCTTCCAGTCGGCGTTCGCGGGAAGCATTGTCGTCAACATCCTCGCGTTCGTGATCCTCACCTCGCCGTTCGTCGCGGGCCTTTGGCGCGTGGCCTACTCGAACTGATGCCCGTGGAGAGATGACCGTGGAGATTCGTGCGTTCGCCGACGCCGACTGGCCGGAGGTCTACGCGATCTACCAGACCGTGGTGAACGCGGGAGAGACCTACACCTACGACCCGGCCTGGAGCGAGGAGCACGCACGGGAGATGTGGGTCGAGCCCGCCCCGGGCCGTACCGTGGTGGCTGTGGAGCGGGGTCGGATCGTCGGCACGGCCCACGTCGGCCCTAATAAGCCGGGGCGCGGTTCGCACGTAGCGACGGCGAGTTTCATGGTGGACGTGGAGGCGCGCGGTCTCGGAGTCGGCAGGGCACTGGGCGAGCACATCCTGGAAACGGCACGCAGGGATGGCTACGACTCGATGCAGTTCAACGCGGTCGTTTCTTCCAACACCGGCGCCGTCCGACTCTGGAAGCAACTCGGTTTCGAGATCATCGGGACGGTGCCCGAGGCCTTCGATTCGCCCAGTCGGGGCAAGGTCGGGCTGCACATCATGTACCAGCGCCTGTAAGGCCCGTGAAGGGGGATTTGTGCCCTCGCGAACTCCCGCTTGCGCGTTCACTTTGATAGGACACAATGAGACCATGTCCAAGAAGATCGACTCCGCGCTGAAGGACCTGGTCAAGGCGCTCAAGAAGCACGCCGACGTTGCGGACGAACGGCACGTATCCCTCAAGCGTTCGCAGCGAGCGACGGCCCGGGTCCGTTCGGCGGCGACGGCATACGCCGCGGCGGTTCATTCTCGCAGCGGCCTCCCGAACCCGTTCGATGACGTCATCGACCCGGCCCTGGATGAGGAAACTCTCCAGTCCCTTGTCGCGGAACGCGACGCCATCGCGCAGTCCCTGACTTCGCCGATCCCACTCCAGTCCGCGGCCCTGTAAACGCCGGTCCTTCCGCGGTTCGCCGCCTGGAACGCCTCGGTGGGATGACCAGCTGAGGCCACCAAGGAAAGTGAACGGCATACGGCGTGTGGACTTGGCCGTTGGGCCCTCCCGTTACGTACGGCACGGCTCCAGGTGGCGTCGGTAACGCGGAACTAGTCGAGGCGGGGTTGGAGCAACTACTGAGCTGCGGTCGGTGTTCGCCTAGCGTACGCCTGGGTGCAACGATCTGTCTACCCGCCTGCCGTGGCACTGCGGCAAGGACGGCGCGTCGTCCGTTCGTCACCAATCTGCCGCAAACTGGCACGTCGAAACTAGCAATGTCCCGGCGTCACCATCGTCTCGCCGACCGGCGCGCGCTAGATGGTGGCGCATGCTAACCGATCGCACGACAGCCCATAAATGTCGGTGGTACTACCTATTCTAAAATTAGTCGCGACACGCCGAAAACACTAGATGTAGTGGAATGACAAAGGTGTCATTCCGGTTATATAGTGGGGACTCACTTCGCATTGCACACGCAGTTCGAAGTCGCATCGAACGAGAAGCAAGCGGGCGATGCCATCAAAATTTTGGAACGTAAGGGGCAATTATGGACAACGACAGCGAGACGATCGGCGGCTACGCGGTACCCGTCGACCCGATGGACATGCTGCAGTGCGATAGCTGCCAGTAAGCCCACCAAAGCGAACAGAACCCCCGGCTGCCAACGATGGCGGCCGGGGGTTCTGCGTTGCCGGAGAACCCGGTTGCCTCAGAACTACACTGGAGCCGTGCCAGTGAACCCCGACCTGCAGGGACGCGAGTTTCCCCCGACCGACCCGTACCTGGTCGGGCGCGAGAAGGTACGGGAGTTCGCTTCCGCCGTGTTCTCGACCAGCGCTCTCAACTTCGATCCGGCGGTAGCAGCGGCCGCCGGTTATCCCGATATTGTCGCCCCGCCGACGTTTCCCGTGGTCGTGCAGGAGCGCACGCTCGCTCAACTGCTCTCGGCTCCGGATGCCGGAATCGACTTCTCGCGGGTCGTCCACGGCGACCAGCGGTTCACCTACTCGCGCCCGGTCGTCGCCGGCGATGAGCTGACCGCGCGGCTGACGGTATCGAGCGTCAAGACGCTCGGCGGTCACTCTCTGGTGACCGCCGAATCGGTGATCACCGATGCCACCGGAGCTCACGTCGTCACCGCGATCTCCACCCTGGTTGTAAGAGGGGACGAGTAATGGCGATCCGACTGGCCGACCTCACGGTGGGAGGCGTCGTCGCCGAGAAGAGCTACCAGCTCTCACGGGACTCCCTCGTTCACTACGCGGGCGCATCCGGCGACTTCAACCCCATCCACTATCGCGACGACATCGCCGCCAGCGTGGGACTCGACGGGGTTCTTGCCCACGGGATGCTCACGATGGGCGTCGCGGTGCAGCCGGTCGTCGAATGGCTGGGCGCCGATGGAACGGTCAGTGACTACCAGGTGCGATTCACCCGGCCGGTTCCCGTGGGACCGTCCGGAGGTTCGGCAGTCACCGTCACTGCGAAAGTCGGAGCGATCGACGACCAGGGCGCGCGCATCGACCTCACCGTCACGTTCGACGGCGCAACCGTCCTCGGCAAGGCGCAGGTGCGGGTGATCCTGGCCGCCGCATGAGACTCGCCGACCTGACCACGCTGGGCGTCGGCGGCGAGGCCGACCGCGTGCTGGAGCCGACGACGCCGGCCGAGCTGCTCGATGTCGTTCGCGACGCGTGGTCGACCGGCGAGGAGCTGCTTCTGCTGGGCGGCGGATCGAACGTCGTCGTCGCCGATGACGGATTCGACGGCACCGTCGTTCGCGTGACGACGCGGGGAATCGAGCGACTCGAACCGGATACCGCGGCCGCCCGTCCGTCCGCCTACCTGGGCGATCGTCGCATCCGGCTTCGTGTGCAGGCCGGGGAGCCCTGGGATGGCGTCGTCGAGTACGCCGTACGCAACGGCTGGGCGGGAATCGAAGCGCTCTCGGGCATCCCCGGGTCGAGCGGGGCTGCACCGATCCAGAACATCGGAGCATATGGGCAGGAGCTCGGCTCGAGTCTCGTCGCGATCGAGTTCCTCGACTACCTCACCGGCGAACGGGAGCGCATCCGGACCTCGGAGCTGGGCCTCGGATATCGCACCTCGCTTCTGAAGCAGGGTCGCGAGGGGCTGGTGGTCTCGATCGAACTCGAACTGCTCAAGGGCGATACCGACGGCCCGGCACTCAGCGCACCGCTGGCCTACGACCAGCTCGCCGGTGCACTCGGAGTGCGGATCGGCGACCGAGTACCGCTCGACGACCTGCGGGCTGCGGTGCTCGCGCTCCGATGGTCGAAGGGGATGCTGCTCGATCCCGCCGATGTCGACTCACACAGTGCAGGCTCGTTCTTCACCAATCCGATCGTGAGCGAGAACTTCGCGCGCTCGTTGCCCGC
Organism: Galbitalea sp.; assembly: GCA_036491035.1. GTDB lineage: Bacteria > Actinomycetota > Actinomycetes > Actinomycetales > Microbacteriaceae > Galbitalea. Next base: position 95,913 of record DASXCU010000168.1, read on the forward strand.
TGCCGCCCCGCGCTGGCCGACGTCTCCCGACGAGCGCGATGTCGTCGTGCCGCTCGGGCAGGAACCCGCTGCCCCGCCGATCCCGGCCGGGTCGGGGGAGTACCAGGTCAAGCTCAGTGCGGCGTGGCTGATCGAGCGCGCCGGGATCTCGCGTGGGTTCTCGCTGCCCGGTTCCCGGGCGGCCGTGTCGTCCAAGCACACCCTCGCGCTTGTCAACACCGGTGGTGCGAGCGCCGACGAGATCCTGCAGCTCGCGCGTTTCGTGCAGACGCGGGTGTTCGCCGAGTTCGGCGTCCGGCTGCAGCCGGAGCCCGTCCTGGTCGGCGCGACGCTGTAGAGCGAGTTTTAGAGCAGTTCGAGCCAGCCCGTTCCATCGGCGTGCTCGAAGATCAGGTTGGTCTGGGTCCGCTTCACCGCGGGGTGGGACGCGAGGTACTTCAGCACGAAGTCGCGCAGCTCAGTAGCGCTCGACGCCGCGACGTGGAGAAGGTAGTCCTCAGCGCCCGCCATGTGGAACAGGGATCGCACCCCCGGCCAGCCAGGCGCCGCATCCCGGAACGAGTCGACCGCGCCGCGGGCGTGCCGCACCAGCCGCACCGAGATGAGCGCCTGGATGGGCGCAACGCGATCGAAGTCGAGGTCGACCCGGTATCCACGGATCTCGCCCTCCGTCTGTAACCGCCGGATTCTCGACGAGACCGTCGACTCGGCCACTCCGACCTCGGCAGCGAGGGCCGCCCCCGACGCGCGGGCGTTACTGGAGAGCGCGCGGATGAGCGCACGGTCGACATCGTCGAGTTGCAGAAGCTGCGGGGCCATGGTTCTCCGTGGATCGTTTATCGAAGCATATCCAAATAAACCGGCACGTCTGCTAGATACTGCGGCAGCGGTGATATTCGACCGCAGAATCTGCTTGCATCGTCCCATGGATACCTTCGAAGTTCGCTCCGGAATGCGCCTCGAGACCCTCGCGGTCCACGCCGGGATGTCTGGTCTCACCGAGTCCGGGTCGCACGTTCCGCCCATCGACCTGTCCACGACGAACCCGCTTCCCGGCGTCGAAGCCGGAGGGAACTCGTACGAGAACCTCGCCACGGGTGGCGACCTCGGCATCGGCGATTCGGCCGTCTACCGCCGCCTCTGGCAGCCGGGTGTTGCGCGATTCGAGGAGGCGCTGGCCGCACTCGAACTGGCCGAGAGCGCGGTCGCGTTCTCCTCGGGGATGGCGGCGCTCACCGCCTGCCTCATCGCGACCGTGTCAGCGGGGAAGCCGCACATCGTCGCGCTCCGTCCGCTCTACGGAGGCACCGATCACGTGCTCGAGACCGGGCTGCTCGGTACCAGCATCACGTGGTGCGACGAGAACACGGTCGCGGAATCGATTCGCTCGGACACGGGACTAGTGATTCTGGAATCGCCGGCGAACCCGACGCTCGGCATGCTCGACATCCGTCGGATCGCGGACCAGGCCGGCGACGTCCCCGTGCTGGTCGACAACACGTTCGCAACCCCGGTGCTGCAGCGTCCGATCGAGCATGGTGCGACGCTCGTTCTGCACAGTGCAACCAAATACATCGGCGGCCACGGCGACGCCATGGGCGGGATTCTCGCCACCAACCGCGAGTGGACCACACGGCTGCGACAGGTTCGCGCCCTGACCGGCGCGCTCCTCGCGCCTTTCGAGGCGTACCTGCTTCACCGGGGCATCCGCACGCTGCCGGTGCGGGTTCGAGCGCAGCAGGAGACCGCGAGGGAGCTGGCAGCGCGACTCGACGGGCATCCGATGATCGCGCGAGTGCACTACCCGACTCTGCCCGGACAGGATCCCGAGCGTCTGCTCGGGCGCCAGCTGGACGGCCCGGGCTCGCTCATAACGCTCGACATCACCGGGGGCTACGACGCGGCCGCCGCGTTCATCGAATCGCTCCGTCTGATCACCCACGCGGTGTCGCTCGGCGGCATCGACTCGCTGGCGCAGCATCCCGCATCCCTGACCCATCGCCCAGTGATCGCGTCGGCGCGACCCGGCGGCGGCATCGTCCGCCTCTCGATCGGCCTTGAGCACGTCGACGACCTCGAGGCGGACATCCGGAGCGCGCTCGAGCAGGCAGGGGCGCGGACGAGAGAGCTTGCTACAGCAGCCCGAGTTCCATCGCACGCGTAACCGCGCGGGTCCGGTCGCTCACGCCGAGCTTCTCGAAGACGTGGAGCAGGTGCGTCTTGACCGTCGCCTCGCCCACGAACAGGTCGGCCGCGATCTCGGGGTTACTCCGACCCGCCGAGACCAACCGCAGCACCTCGGTCTCGCGCGGGCTGAGGGTCACGGTCGGGGTCTGAACTCGCTGCACGAGAAGTGCCGCGATCCGGGGTGCAAGGGCCACCTCGCCCCGGGCGACCGCGCGCACTCCCGCGAGAATCTCCTCGGGCGGTGCCGCCTTCAGGAGGTAACCGCTGGCGCCGGCCTCGATCGCGGTGAGGATGCTGTCGTCCGTCTCGTAGGTGGTGAGGATCAGCACGCGGGTCGTCGGACGCTCCGCGAGGATGCGCGCCGTCGCTTCGTCGCCGTCGATGCCGGGCATCCGCAGGTCCATGAGCACCACGTCGGGCTTCAATTCGACCGCGACCGCGACCGCATCCAGGCCGGTCGCCGCCTCTCCGACCACCTCGACATCCTCCGCCGTCTGGAGTAACGCGACGATGCCGCTCCGGACGATCGGATGATCGTCGGCCACGAGAACCCGGATCACGCGGAGACCCCGGCCGCCGCGGGCAGCGAGGCGACGAGCATCGTGCCGCCACCGGGTGATGCGGTGACGGCGAGCGTTCCGCGCACGAGTGCGAGGCGGTCGCGCAGCCCGGCGAGTCCAAAGCCACTCTGCTCCGCAGTCGGATCGAATCCAGTGCCGTCGTCCGTGATGCTGAGTTCGACCCTGCCCTCGCGGACCGCGAGCGCCACCGCCGCGGCCTTCGCGGTCGAATGTTTGCGCACGTTGGCCAGCGCCTCCTGGGCACACCTCAGCAGCACGACCTCACTGTCGCGATCGAGGGCCGTCGTATCGTCCGCGCTGACCGTGACCGTGATTCCTGTCTCTCGCTCGAAACGCTCGGCGAGGCGCCGGAGCGCGGTAGCGAGACCTCCGCCATCCACTCCGACGGCAGCACCGGATGCCACGAGCGCACGAGTCTCGCTGAGAGCATGCCGGGCGTTCTCCTCGAGCACGCCGAGCTGGTTCTCGGCGGCCGCGGTGTTGCCCGCCTTCAGCTCGCGAAGCCCCCGCTGGGCGGTCAGCACCAGCCCGGTCAGGTCCTGGGCGATCGTGTCGTGAATCTCCCGGGCGAGCCGTTCGCGCTCGCCGGATGCGCCCGCATCCCGACTCAGTGCCGCGACCTGTCCCTGCGCCAGTTCGAGCTGGTCGATGAGACGCTTCCGCTCCTCGCTCTTCTCCGAGATGCTGGTGATCCAAAGTCCGAGCGCGAGACTGAAGACGAGCGAGATTCCCTCGATGGTGCCGCCCACCGCGATCGCGTTGGTCGTTCCGCCGAGGCTCACGTAGAAGCCGAGCGCGACACCGAGGGCGAGCGCGACGTTCGCGACGATCGCCGTGCGGGTTCGGTCGAGAACGGTCCAGATCACCGGGAACGCGATGCACTGGATTGTCGCCATCTCGGATGCGAAGCCGACACCGACGCTCGCCAGCAGGATGAAGAGGACGGCGACGATCAGCCCGTAGGGACGACTCGTCAGCGCGCGCCTGCCGAGAAGCACCCAGACGATGCCAAGGGCAACGGCCGCGGCAATAGAGCCAATCGCGCGCGGCACCGAGTGGCCGTCCACCAGCACGAGCACCGACAGACCCACCACCGTTACGGCAACGGCGAGGGTCCACCAGCGCGACTCAGTCATGGCCAATTATCTCCGCGGCTCAGCGGTCCTTGCGAATCCACCGGAATGTAACTCGGCAGAGCACCAGACCGACCACCAGCCAGATGGCCGTGACGATCAGGACGCCCGTCAGGTTCCAGGTTCCACCCTGTTCGACGGCCTTGTATGAGTCGGGAAGGAACACGTAGCGCATCCCCTGGGCGAGCCATTTCAGCGGGAAGATTCCTGCGAAGTTCTGGAGCCAGGCGGGCAGCAGCGAGAACTGCAGGTAGACGCCTGAGATGAATTGGAGGACGAGGGTGATCGGGATGATCACGGCCGTGGCACTCTTCCCACTGCGGGGCACCGAGCTGAGCGCGATCCCGAGGATGGCGCAGGTCGTGACTCCGAGCAGAAACACCCACACGAAGGTGAGCCAGTGGGTGGCATCCGTCGGCAACTTCACTCCGAACGCGGTGCCGGCCACGATGATGAGCACCAGAGCCTGCGCGAGCCCGGTGACCAGCACCTGGCCGATCTTGCCCATGAAGTAGCTGAACACCGGAAGCGGTGAGCCACCGAGCCGCTTGAGTGTTCCGTCGCTCTTCTCACCGGCGATGGCGATCGACATGTTCTGAAGGCCGCTGAGCAGCACGCCCGCGGCGAGCATTGACGGCAGGTAGTACTCGGCAGCGCTGATCGCGTGCCCGCTCGCGTCCTTCCCGAAGTTCACACTGCTGAAAGCGACGGAGAAGATCGTGAGGAACACGACGGGGAAGAGGAACGTGAAAAAGATGGTGTCGCCCTGACGGAAGTAGCCGACGATTTCGTAGCGAATTCGACTGAATCCGAGCGCGAGCGTGCGGCCGGGAACGCGGGATGGTGCCGTGGGGGCGGTGCTGAGTACGGTGGTCATCGGACCGGCTCCAGTTCTGTCTTCGTGGTGACTTTGGTGATCGAGGCGTCGTAGGCCGACACCAGCTCGAGGTAAATGTCTTCGAGGCTCGGTCGGACTACCTCGAGGTCTTTCGGTTCGGTTCCCGACTTCATGAGGCCCGCGACGAATGCACCCGGTTCATCGGTGCGGTGCTCCTCCGGTCCATTCGCGCCGGTCCACCGCACGATCGGCACACGAGCATCCACTCCACCGATCTCGTCGATGTTTCCGATCTCGATGAGTTTGCCGCCGGCGATGATGCCGGCGCGGTCACTGAGCTGCTGGGCCTCGTCCAGGTAGTGGGTGGTCAGAAGGATCGTGGTGCCCTCGGCCTTCAGCCTCCGGATGAGCTCCCAAAACTGGTGGCGAGCCTCCGGGTCGAAGCCGGTCGTTGGCTCGTCGAGAAAGAGCAGTTCGGGTCGTCCGATGACGCCGAGCGCGACATCTACTCGGCGCCGCTGCCCGCCCGAGAGCTTGCGGATGAGGGTCTTCGACTTCTCCTCGAGACCCACCGACGCGATGACCTCGTCGACGTCGCGCGGATTCGGGTAGTACCGGGCGAACTCACTGAGCTGTTCGTGAACGGTGTAGTTTCCCTCCTCGCCCGTGTTCTGCAGCACGATGCCGAGCTGCGCCCGCCAGGAGGTGCCACCGTGGTGTGGGTCGATGCCAAGAACGGTCGCCTCGCCGCCGGTGCGGTCGCGGTAGCCCTCGAGGATCTCGATGGTCGTGCTCTTGCCGGCGCCGTTCGGGCCGAGCAGGGCGAAGGTCTCGCCGCGGTGGATGTCGAAGCTGACTCCGTCGAGGGCGAGGAACGATCCGTAGGTCTTCCGCAGGTCTCGAACGGAGACGACCGCGTCGGAGCCTGGGGTGGCTGCATCTGTCATGACTACATCGTGGGCTGCGGCGCGCCAGTTCACCAGCCGCCGTCTCACCGACTTCGGCATCCATCGATCGGTGGATGCTAGGTCAGGCAGGCCGCAGGGAGGTCGAACCAGCGTAGGTCTTCGAACTCGGAGCCGAGTGCATGCTCGAGCCGGTCGGTGCCGGGGTCGACGTCGGGAGCCGATGCGAAGAGCGCGGCCGCGGCGGCCAGCGCGTCGGCACGGGCGCCTGCCGGAGCGCGGTCATCATGCACCGGGAAGTGCAGCGAACCCGACTCGTCGTAGCTCAGCTGCGAGAGGCGCAGCGCTGGCTCCACGGGACCGTTGCGGTGATGCCACAGTCCGGAATTCGGATCGAAACGGTACTCGGGCAACAACTTCCAGCCGTGCTCGGCGACCATCGCGACGGCCTGCACGATGTAGCGGAAGGCCTCCTCGCTGATGAAGTAGTTGAAGTTGACGCGCACCCACCCGGGCTTGATGCCCTCGCAGCCGAGGACGACTTCCTTCTCGATCTCGTGGCTCTGGGCGGAGTCGATGCCGAGGAGGCGATGGCCGTAGGGGCCTGCACACGAGCATCCGCCCCGGCTTTGGATGCCGAAGACGTCATTGAGGATGGAGACCACGGCGTTGTGGTGCAGGTACCTGCCGCCCGGTCGCTTCACCATGAACGAGACGATGGAGAGCCGCTGGGCGCTGGGGTTTCCCAGCAGCTTGACCGATGGATGGTCATTCCAGGCGGCGATCGCGCGACGCAGGAAGTCGTGTTCGTAGGCGAGGATCGTGTCGAGCCCGACGGCATCCTTCAGCTGGAACACGACGCCGGCGCGGATCGACTCGATGATCGCCGGGGTGCCGGCCTCCTCGCGGTGCTCGAGGTTGGTCAGGTAGCGGTGGCCGTCCGTCCCGACGTAGCTCACGGTTCCACCACCGACAACAACGGGAACGGCGTTGGTCAGCAGCTTCGAGCTCACCACCAGCACCCCGGGGGTGCCGGGGCCGCCGATGAACTTGTGCGGCGAGAGGAACAGGGCATCCTTCCGCTCCGCGGGATCGACCGGTGCGCCCTCGACCTCGCGCGGGTTCATCTGGATGTCGACGTACGGTGCGGCGGCCGCGAAATCCCAGAAGGCCAGGGCTCCGTGCTCGTGCAGCAGCCGGGTCACCGCGTTCGTGTCCGTGATGATGCCGGTCACGTTGCTGCCGGCGCTGAACGACCCTATCTTGAGCGGCCGGTCGGCGTAGATGCGGAGCTCGTCCGCGAGCTGGGCGAGGTCGATATGGCCGTCGGTATCCTCGTGGATGGTCACGACGTCCGCGATCGATTCCCGCCACGGGAGCTCGTTGCTGTGGTGCTCGAAGGGCCCGATGAATACCACCGGTCGCTGCTCCGCCGGGATCTGCGCGGCCAGCTCGTAGCGATCATCCAGTTCCCGAGGCAGGCGCAGGCCAAGGATGCCGACCAGTTTGTCGATGGCGCCCGTCGATCCGCTTCCCACGAAGATGACCTTCGTGTCGTCGTCGCCGTTCACCGCGGTGCGGATGATGCTGCGCGCGTCCTCGCGGAGCCTGGTCGTCTGCAGACCCGTGCCGCTGCTCTCCGAGTGCGTGTTGGCGTACCGCGGCAGAACCTCGTTGCGCAGGAAGTCTTCGACGAAGCTGAGAGATCGACCACTCGCCGTGTAGTCGGCATAGGTGACCGGGACCGGACCGAAGGGACCCTCCATCATCCGGTCATCGCCGATGACGCTCTCCTGGATCCGGGTCAGGAGTGTGGAGACGGGCAGGCCGCTTCCTCGCTCGGGAATCGCGTAATCCATGGCCGAACCTTACTCTCGCGGTTAAAGAAAGGTAGCCGGCTCGATCCCTCTGGGGTGGATCGAACCGGCTACCGAGTTACCGGTGCATCAGTCGGTTATGGGATCTGACGTCGACCGTTCCGCCGGTAACCCTCCCGCACCAGATAGGCACCCGCTGCCAGTAGTGCGAGGATCGCGGAAACCAGGCCGGCAATGCCGACACCCGTGAAGGCGAGGTTTCCGAGTGCTGTGGGAATGATGGGGCTGCCCGGCGTCGTGGGGTTCGACGGGCTGCCGGGGTCCGTCGGGTTCGACGGGTTACCCGGGTCCGACGGGTTGCCGGGTACGACGGTGGTCGCGTTCGGTCCGACGGTGGCGTTGGCCAGGTTGATGGTGGCGGCGCTGTTGGCGCCGTCGGGGAGAACACTGACCTTCAGTGCGGTCTCGGTGAACGTGGAACCGTCCGAAGTGGTTGCAGTTGACTGGTTGTTCAGCTTGACCGAGAGCACCTTGGTGAGCGCGTTCTCGACGGACGATCCGCTCCCGAGGAGGCCGGTCACCGCTGGATCGAGCACGTTCGTGTTGAGTGAGGACGCGAGACCCGGCTCACCGGTCGTGCCGACCAGCAGGTGATCGCTCAGTTGGGTGCCGATTCCGGTGGTGATGTCATTCAGGTTCACCGAAACCGGGAGCCCCAGCAGGGTCAGCGTTGCGTTCGCCGCCGGAGCGGTGCCGGACACCAGCTGGTCGACGGTGCCGTGGACGTGGACGTGGACCGCGAGTGCCGTCTTCAGATCGGGCAGAAGCGTCGAGGTGTTGGTGCATAGGAGGCCACCGAGACCCAGTCCGAGCGTGCCCGATCCGCCGAGCAGGCCGCCCAGGAGTCCGCCGGTTCCCGCGGAGCCGGATGTTCCGGTGCCGCCCTGCACGCAGGTCTGGCCAAGCAGCGGAGTCTGCGCGGTTAGCGCGTTGACCGTGGCATCGACGTTCACCGAGGCGTTTTCGAGGGTGAGCTTCGCTTTCGCGACTATTTGGTCGAGCAGCGAGTCGATGGTGCTGGTGATCCCGGTCAGGATCTCGTTGACAACCTTGTCGGAGAGCACCTCCGTGCCGACCGGCTCATTGTTGATGTTGCCGCCGAGCAGCTTCGCCAGGTTGACCTTCACCTCACCGGTCTGCAGGTTGAAGCTGACCGCTCCGTTGCCGTAGACGCCCGTGAGCAGGGGCTGCAGCGCAGCGCCCAGGTCGACGGACACGTTGGCATCGACAGACGCATCCGTTCCGGTGAGCTTCAGCAGTGGGTTGATCCGGGTCACGACGCCGCTGACCGACTGTGCCAGCTGGCCGTTCGGGCCATCCAGGGCCGCGATCTGTCCGTCCATCGGGCCAAGAGCCTGCGCCACCTTGCCGCTCAGTCCGGCAATGGCCGGGCTCGTGAAGTCAAGGTTCAGGTCGGCCAGAGTGTAGGAGCCGGACGCGTTCTTGAGCGCTCCGGCCGCCTGCGCGGAGACATCCGAGGTGTCGAGCTTCAGG
>DASXCU010000169.1:0-4554 GCA_036491035.1 Galbitalea sp.
GCACCTGCCGAGGTTTCGAAGACGACACCTCCCGCCAAGCGGACTCGTGCAAAGACGGCAGCACCCGCTGCGATCGCGGTCGCCACCGATACCGCGCAGCCTGATATCAGCGAGGCCTCTCGACCGCCGGCAAAGCGTCGACTACCTCTCCTACCGTTGATCGGGGCCGGCGCGCTCATCGTTGGCCTCGTGATCGGCGGCATAGCTATTGGGCTCCCCGCGAGCAGCTCCGAGGCAAAGCTAAAATCCACGATTAGTGACCTTCGCGGTGAGAACGCGGATCTGAAGTCGCACAATCAAACGCTCGAGGCCGCGGCAAACAAGGTCATCGAGGAGCAAACCAAACTTGACGCCGACAAAGCGGCTATCGCCAGGGAGAAGGCGACAGCGGACGCCGCTCTTGCGGCAGTCAATGCGGCAACATTTCAGGGCGACGGTACTTACATAGTCGGCAGAGATGTTCGACCGGCCTCTATCGTTCCGCGGGCGGTGATACCTGCTACTGGGAGCTCAAAGACGCATCCGGCAACATCCTCGACAACTACATCGGGGCGGGCCAGGCCGTAGTCAGGATTCCCGGGAACGCGTTGACTATCGAGGTCGACAATTGCGCCCCATTCACCAAGGTCGGATAGACCAGAACGGGAACCAGGTTGACATCGTGTACCGCGCCGTGACGAACAGTGACCTGAATACTGGTTCGATCCCAGTACCGCCCACAAAGAACAAACCCCCGAGCAATCGGGGGTTTGTCTTTTTGTAGAGCGCCGCGTGTGGGCGAACTGCTCCTCGTCGCTTTTCGGCCACAAACCCCGCGGCCTCAGACACGGAATGACAGATCGAGTCCGCCGGTCCCCCCGCTAGAGTTTTCGCATGGACGAATTTCCGGAGTACATGGACGGATTCCCGCAGGAGTTGCCGAAGCCGGGCGAGTCCATCGGCCCCATCGGAGAGCACGGAACCAGCTACACGTTCCACGGCATCGACGAGAACTTCTGGGTGATTGACGGACCCGTTGGTGTCCGCTCTGAAGTGCGGCGCATCGAGGACGGCACGTTCACCATCCTGCGCACAGATGGCAAGACGACCAACGAAGGATTCGGGGACGACTGGGAAGAGATCGCCGTCCAGTACTTCTGATTCAGCGCAACGCCGGCGGAGGTCAGTCTGCGAAGACGTTCCAACAGATGTCGTTTCGAGCACGCTGGTCCTCGATGACGAGCGACTGTAGCGACGAGGGCACTCGCGACCGTTGCCAGTCCCGCTCCCTCAAGCGAACCGCATCACGGTCGGCCGGGTCCGCCGCCATCAGCGCGCGGATGGCGTAGGCAGCTGCGCCGAGGTCGTGCGCCGCAACGTGCGCGACCGCGGTCGCCTGGCCGGCTGACAGCGCAGCGAACTTCGCCGGATCCGCCTTACCCTTCGCCGCCGCGTTAGCCAGGAACGCGGCATTGTGCGCCGCCGTCATCGGTGCGTCGCCGGCGATCCACGCTCGAGCCACCGCGAGAGCTTCCTGGGGTCGACGATCATCCGGTTCAACACGCTCGAACAGCGGCAACACATGCTCAGCGCACTCGATTGCCCACACGGCCAGCAGTCGGTGATCCTCGTCGGTGAGCGTGCCTCCTCGGCGAATCGTGATCAGGCGCGGGTCGCGTTCCCTCGGCAGGATCGGCATGGGTCAACCCTCCACGCCGCTTGCTCCTCGGGTCAAGCCCGCCGGACGACGTTGAGGCCTGCGAACTGACGCAGCTTGTCGCTCTCGCGGCGTTCAAGCGGCAACGTGCGTCAGGTCGCCGCGCCTACCGTCACTTCGGCTCAAATTGCAACCCCTGACTACCAAATAGCTCCCGAAGGTAGCGTCTTGTTTGCTAGATCTAGCGATAAAGGAAGGTCGAAAAAAATGAGCATTCTGTTCGTTATCATCGCCATCGTTGCAATCGTGCTTGCCATCACTGGTGGACTCATCCACGCCGTCAGCTTTCTGCTGTGGGTAGGAATCGTCCTTTTGATTCTCGCCGTGATTGCATTCTTGATTCGGTCGATCTCGGGTCGCAGCCGCGTATAGCGCTTAGACCCGATCAGCATCGCGGGCCCGTTCCTGAACACAGGGGTGGGCCCGCGGCCCATTTAAGGTGCAGTGTCGGGCGACCGGGCGGCCTCGCGCGTCCCGGTAAAGTTGACGACATGTCTACCGGATTCGAGTTATTCACTGATCGGAACGTTGTCGCCATGCGCGTCAACGGCGAACTGAAAGACCTCGCAGCCCAGACGACGACGACCGACACCGTCGAACCCGTCACTCTCGACTCGCCGGACGGACTGAGCATCCTTCGCCACTCCGCGGCACACGTGACCGCCCAGGCGGTGCAGTCAATCAACCCCGAGGCGAAGCTCGGCATCGGACCGTCCATCACCGACGGGTTCTACTACGACTTCGATGTCGCCGAACCGTTCACCCCGGAGGACCTGAAGGCCATCGGGAAGGCGATGGATCGGATCATCCGGCAGGGACAGCGTTTTACCCGTCGGGTCGTGACCGAATACGAGGCCCGTGCAGAGCTGGCAAACGAGCCGTACAAGCTCGAGCTCATCGGCCTCAAGGGACACGTCGGGCACGGATCGGGATCGACTGACGACAACGAGGATGTCGAGGTCGGCGGTGCCGAACTCACCATCTACGAGAACGTCGACGGCAAGACCGGCGAGGTCTATTGGAAGGACCTGTGCCGCGGCCCACACCTGCCCAACACCCGGATGATCGGCAACGGCTGGGCGCTCGTTCGCAACGCGGCCGCCTACTGGCGCGGCTCCGAGAAGAACAAGCAGTTGCAGCGCATCTATGGCACCGCCTGGGCGAGCAAGGACGAGCTGCGCGAATACCAGGAGCGGCAGGCCGAGGCGGCCCGCCGCGACCATCGAAAGCTCGGCAAGGAACTCGACCTGTTCTCGTTCCCAGAAGAGATCGGATCGGGGCTCTCCGTCTGGCATCCGCGCGGCGGCATCGTCCGCATGGAGATCGAGGAGCACGCCAAGCGCCGCCACCGCGAGGCCGGCTATACCTACGTGTACACGCCGCACATCTCGAAGGCCGACCTGTTCATCCAGTCGAACCACCTGGTCACCTACAAGGAGGGCATGTTCCCTCCCATTCGGATGGACGAGGAGGTCGACCCCGACGGTCACGTCACAAAGCAGGGCGTCGACTACTACCTGAAGCCCATGAACTGCCCGATGCACATCCTCATTTACAAGGAGCGCGGGCGCAGCTATCGGGACCTTCCGATGCGCCTTGCCGAAAACGGCACCGTTTACCGCAACGAGCTCTCCGGCGCGCTGCACGGACTCACCCGCGTACGTGGCTTCACCCAGGATGACTCGCACCTGTTCGTGACGCCGGACCAGCTCGAGGCAGAGGTCACCAAGGTCCTCGACTTCGTCGTCTCCATGCTTCGTGATTTCGGCCTCGACGACTTCGAACTCGAGCTATCTATGCGCGATGACGAGAAGTCGAAGTGGATCGGCTCCGACGAGTTCTGGGACTACTCGACGAGCGCGCTGCGCAATGTCGCCAAGAAGAGCGGACTGAATCTCACCGAAGTTCCCGGCGAGGCCGCGTTCTACGGTCCGAAGATCGACCTGAAGACCAAGGATGCGATTGGTCGCGTCTGGCAGCTCTCCACCGTCCAGGTCGATCCGAACCTGCCCGAGCGATTCGAGCTGGAGTTCACCGACAAGGACGGTACTAAGCAGCGTCCGATCATGATCCACCGCGCGCTGTTCGGCTCGATCGAACGATTCTTCGCCATCCTGCTCGAGCACTACGCCGGGGCGTTCCCGGTCTGGCTGTCGCCAGTTCAGGTCGTCGGAATCCCGGTTGCGGAGGCTTACGACGACTACCTCGGTGACGTCATCGAGCAACTGAAGGCCAAGGGAGTTCGCGCCGAGCTCGACGACTCGAGCGACCGGATGGCGAAGAAGATCCGCACACACACGACGATGAAGGTGCCGTTCCAGCTGATTGCCGGTGAAGAGGACAAGACCAACGGGTCCGTCAGCTTCCGGTACCGCGACGGCCACCAGGAGAACGGCATCCCGATCGCGGACGCCGTCGCCCGCATCACCGGCGCCATCGCGACGCACGCGCAGGTCTAGGCCGGGAGCAGCGATGAGTGACGAGGAGCTCGAGGTCTCGAGTGAGTTTGCGGGCGTTCCCGACGCCTTCCAGCGACTGTGGACGCCGCACCGCATGGTGTACATCGAACACAACCAGGGTCCGAAGGACGACGTCGACCCGTTCTGTGTCGCGCCGACCCTTTCGGATGAAAAGGCGCTGATCGTCGCGCGCGGCACAACCGCGTACGTTCTGCTGAACCTCTACCCTTATAACAGCGGTCACCTGCTGGTCTGCCCGTATCGCCACGTTGCGATGTATGACGAGGCGACCCCGGAGGAGCTCACCGAAATCGGTACGCTCACGCAGACAGCAATGCGCGTCCTGACCGAGGTGGCACACTGCGACGGCTTCAACATCGGGATGAACCAGGGCAGGAT
>DASXCU010000170.1:0-21739 GCA_036491035.1 Galbitalea sp.
CTTGCCGTCGACGGTGACCTGGCGCTCCTCCATGCTCTCCAGAAGCGCGGACTGCGTCTTCGGGGAGGCCCGGTTGATCTCGTCACCGATGACGATGTTGGCGAACACCGGACCCGGCTTGAATTCGAACTCCGAGTCCGACTGGTTGAAGACGGATACGCCGGTGATGTCGGCGGGAAGCAGGTCGGGCGTGAACTGGATGCGCGACACGGAGCAGTCGACACTGCGGGCCAGCGCGCGGGCGAGCATCGTCTTGCCGACGCCCGGAACGTCCTCGATCAGGATGTGCCCCTCGGCGAGCAGCACCGTCAGCGCGGTCTCGATCGCCTCGCGCTTGCCATCGATGACGGTCTCGATAGTCGAGATGATCTCAGCACTGGTCTTGACGAAATCGTCGATGGGCATGGGTTCCGCGACGGGCAGCGACACTTCTGCGTGTCCCGGCTCGAACTTCGCGGGGAATGAATTCACCTCATGAGTCTGCCAGAAAGCGTGCGGATGGGAACTGTCAATCTTCTTCGAGCGTGGCCGTGGAGTGGACATATACCTAACCAACGAACGAGGCACCCGAACGGTTCACTCGGCAGTGGCATCCGCTACTCGGAGAGCCTCGACCGGCTAGCGTTACTGCGGTGAAGATCACGGTTCTCAGCGGCGGCGTCGGCGGCGCCCGATTCCTTCGCGGGGTGCGGGAGCACCTGCGCGAGACGATGCCGGACGGCAACGGCGGCACGACCGCCCGGATCACGGCGGTGGTGAACACCGGGGATGACATGTGGCTGAGCGCCGTGCGGATCGCGCCCGACCTCGATTCGATCATGTACACGCTCGCCGGCGAAAACGACGAGGCGCGCGGCTGGGGTCGCGTCGGCGAGACCGAACGGGTCAGCGCCGAGCTCCGGGCGTACGACGTCGGATGGCCCTGGTTCACGCTCGGCGACCTCGACCTCGGCACCCATCTTGCTCGCACCTCGATGCTGCGCGACGGCCTGACGCTCGCCGAGGCGACCGCACGGATCGCGTCGCGCTGGCCCCTCGGAGTCACCCTTCTGCCTGCCACCAACGACGAGGTCGAAACCCACGTTGTGACCGAGGACGGCGCGGACCTGCACTTCCAGGAGTGGTGGACGAGGCACCGCGCAACGCTGCCTGCCGCGCGCTTCGTGCAGCAGGGCGTGGAGTCGGCGACACCCGCACCCGGTGTGATCGAGGCCATTATGACCGCGGACGCGGTGCTTGTCGCGCCGTCGAACCCCGTCGTCTCGATCGGCACGATTCTCGGTATTCCTGGCATCCGTGCCGCCCTGCGAGCAACGAAAGCCACCGTCGTCGGCGTCTCGCCGATCATCGGTGGTGCGGTTGTCCGTGGAATGGCCGATGCCTGTCTCAGCGCGATCGGCGTCGAGACGGCCGCCGACGCGGTCGCCGCCCACTACTCGGCGCGCGCCTCGGGCGGAGTACTCGACGCGTGGCTCATCGCCGAGGAGGATGCAGCCCTCGCTCCCGCGGTCGAGGCGGCCGGCATTCGAGCATCCGTCGTCCCGCTCTGGATGCGGGACCTGCCGACGAGCGCCGCGCTCGGCGCGGCCGCCATCGCCGCGGCGAACCTCTCCTGAATTGGGTCCCCACTCTCCGGCGCGCACCTCTCCCAATTGAGGAGGTTGGGTGAGGGATGGTGGAGATGAGGCGGATGTCTCCCCCACCAGCCCACTCCCGCCCCACGCCCTCCTGAATTGGGAGAGAAGGCAGCGTACTTCTGCAGCGCGCTCGACACGCGCTCGAAACGTTCGAGGTTTAGGCTGAACTTCTGGTTCGGCGCCTGGCTATTGGCGATTCATCTCTAGATCGTGAGAGACGCACAATGTCCATCGAGTCGCCGTCCACCGACACTGTCGCTGCATTCGTGCCATCGGCCTCCGCCATTTCGCGTGCTCTCAAGCGCGCGGAGACGGGCGTCACCATCGACGCCACCGAGGCCGAGACGCTGCTGCACGCGCGCGGCGCCGACCTCGACCGCCTGCTCCTCGCAGCCGGACGGATGCGCGACTCGGGCCTCGAGAAGGCCGGTCGCCCGGGCGTGATCACCTACTCGCGCAAGGTGTTCATCCCGGTCACCCACCTCTGCCAAGACCGCTGCCACTACTGCGCGTTCGTCAAGACCCCGGCCCAGCTGAAGCGCCAGGGCAAGAACATGTTCATGTCGCCGGATGAGATCCTCGACGTCGCTCGCCGGGGTGCCGCGATGGGCTGCAAGGAGGTTCTCTTCACCCTCGGCGACCGCCCTGAGGAGCGCTGGCCGGAGGCTCGCGAGTGGCTGGATGCGAACGGCTACGACTCGACGCTCACCTACCTGCGCGCCATGGCGATCCGAATCATGGAGGAGACGGGTCTCCTCGTGCACATGAACCCCGGCGTAATGACCTGGGAGGAGATCCAGCGGCTGAAGCCGGTGTCCCCGTCGATGGGCATGATGCTCGAGACCACGTCGACCAGGCTCTACACCGAGAAGGGGCAGGCGCACTACGGGTCGCCGGACAAGGATCCCGCCGTTCGCCTCCGCGTGATCGAGGATGCCGGCCGGTCCAACGTCCCGTTCACGACCGGTCTGCTCCTCGGTATCGGCGAGACCTACGCGGAGCGCGTCGAGGGGATGTTCGCGATCCGCGCCGCCGCTCGCCGCCACGGTCACATCCAGGAAGTCATCATCCAGAACTTCCGCTCCAAGATGTCGACGGCGATGATGCGTCGCGACGACCTGCCGCTCGAGGGGTACATCGCCGCCGTCGCCGTATCGAAGCTCGTGCTCGGCCCCGGCGCGCGTCTTCAGGCGCCGCCGAACCTGACCGATCCGCAGGAGCTGTCGATGCTTCTCCGCGCGGGGATCGACGACTGGGGCGGCGTCTCGCCGCTCACGCCCGACCACGTCAACCCGGAGCGGCCTTGGCCCGAGATCGAGGAGCTCGCGAGGCTCACCGCCGAGTCCGGTTTCACGCTGCACGAGCGCCTCACCGTTCACCCGCACTTCGTCCGTGACGAGGAGCCCTGGCTCGATCCTCGCCTGCTCCCGCACGTTCGCGCGCTCGCCGACGAACGCGGTCTCGCGGTCGAGGGACGCAATCCGGTCGGAATGCCGTGGCAGGAGCCGGACCCCGAATGGCTCGGATCCGGGCGCGTCAATCTGCACACGGAGATCGACACCGAAGGTCGCACCACCGATCGGCGCAGCGACTTCGAGGACGTCTACGGCGACTGGTCCGAGCTGCGCGAGACCGTAGGAGCGTCCCCTACTGGGCCGCATCCACGTCGCTCCGCGACGCGGCTGACTGCCCAGCGGGGGCCCATTATTGCTGCGCTGGCAAAAGCCGAGACCAATCCCGCCGGACTCTCCGACGACGAGTACGTAGCGCTCCTGAACGCGGAAGGACGGGACCTCGACGCGCTCGCCGGACTTGCCGATCGCGTTCGACACGAGACCGTCGGCGACCGGATCGGCTACGTCGTCAACCGCAACATCAACTTCACGAACGTCTGCTACACCGGATGTCGGTTCTGCGCCTTCGCGCAGCGCCGAACGGATGCGGACGCCTTCACCCTCTCGATGAAGCAGGTCGGCGACCGTGTCGACGAGGCGTGGCAGATCGGCGCGACCGAGATCTGCATGCAGGGCGGCATCCATCCGGATCTCCCCGGCACCGCCTACTTCGACCTCGCTCGCGAGGTGAAGGGACGCCAGCCCGAAATCCACCTCCACGCGTTCAGCCCGATGGAGATCGTCAACGGCTCGGCCCGGACCGGACTCAGCTACCACGACTTCCTGCAGGAGGCTCAGGCAGCCGGGCTCGACACGATCCCCGGGACCGCCGCCGAGATCCTCGACGACGAGGTGCGCTGGGTGCTCACTAAGGGCAAGCTGCCGGCGTCCGCGTGGATCGAGATCGTGACGACGGCCCACAAGCTGGGGATTCGGTCGTCGTCGACCATGATGTACGGCCACGTCGACAACCCGACCCACTGGGTCGGTCACGTTCGCACGCTGTCCCGGATCCAGGATGAGACGGGTGGCTTCACCGAGTTCGTGCTCCTTCCGTTCATCCACACCAACTCGCCCGTCTATCTCGCCGGAGTAGCGCGACCCGGACCTACACCGCAGGAGAACCGTGCCATTCACGCGGTCGCTCGCCTGATGCTGCACGGACGCATCGACCACATCCAGACGTCGTGGGTGAAGCTCGGCACCGAGGGAACGCAGCTCATGCTGCAGGGTGGCGCGGACGACGTCGGCGGCACGCTCATGGAGGAGACAATCAGTCGCATGGCGGGCGCGGACAACGGGTCGGAGAAGACCGTCGACGAGCTCGAACTTCTCGCCTCCCAGATCGGGCGCGAGGCGTACCAGCGAACGACGACCTACGGCGTCCCAACGGCCGAGCGCGCTGCGGTCGCGCGGGCGCACGCGTCAACCGGATACGCGTCAACCGGCAAGTCTCTGAAGCTGCTCCCGCTTCACGTTGCGGCCGGGCACTAGCGCCGCGCTTACTGGTCTGCGAGTCGCTGTTCGAGCAGCTGCTGCTCGATCAGCTGGGCGACGACGTCATCCGATAGCTCGGGTTCCTTCGGCCGCTTCGGCTGCGTGAGATCGAGCGTTCCCGGTGCTGTCGGGTTGTCATTGATGTGCAGGCCCGGACGCACCGATGTGTCGTCGTGGGCGTAGACGGTGCACGTCACATCCAGACCCAGCTCCGCGAGGTCGGCGATCAGCTTGGTCGGCAGCACGAACCCCGCCTGGGGACCGCCCGCTGTTCCATACCAGGTGAGCTCGACCGTGTAGTCGAGCCTCAGCTGGGCGAGTGCGGGGCCGCGACCGAGAAGGCGGTCGACCAGCACCTGGAGAGTTGCGAATCCCTTCGACTCGTCCTCCGCGATTGCCATCTTCGTGGCCGGATTCGAGTCGACCTCGAGAACCCACACCGACGTGTCGTAGACCCGACGACGGATCGGCTCGTTCCCGGTGTCGCCGCTGCGCGGGCGCGGGTCACCCTTGTCAGCACTCCAGTCGGGTTGTAGACCGAGGACCTCCCCCACGTAGTACGCGGGGTTGTTCGCGCTCGAAATCACGAGCGTGGCCATCCCGTCGATCATGGTCATTTCGACAGGCTATCGCGCGATACCCAACGGATTCCGGGTCGAACCATCCCCAATTCGAGTCAAAACGACGCTATTTGCTCAATGTCTGCCGCGTCCGTGGTCCCACGCGCTCTCCGAGGCCATCCAGCTGTTCGGCCGTATCGACGTCCCGACGGAGTCCTGAGTCCGACGGGATCTCCAGCTCGACGTAGCCGGATGCGAGGTGCGCCGCACGCGAATGCACTCCGAACGCCGGTCGGTGGTCGGTGGGGTCGAGCGCGGTGATCAACACCGTGCCATCGTCGTCCGCATCCGGGACGAAGGCCAGCGGATGGCCCGTGGCAAGCGCCAGTGCCGCCTCGAGTTCGCTCGGCCGAAGCGCCGGAACGTCGCCCAACAGCACAGCGGTCGGACCGGTCCCCGCGGATCTCAACCCGAGCACCACGGCGGCCAGAAGTCCCCCGCCTTCGTCCAGCGCGGTCTGGGCGCCGAGCGCCTCGAAGAGTGGCCTGCTCGCCGCCGACGTGATGACCACGACTCGCGCAACCTCCGCGGCGGCAGCTGCCGTGTCGAGAGCCAGGGCAAGAGCAAGCTGCGCGGACGCGCCGAGCCGTGACTTTGAAAACGCGTTCCCCTTCACGGGAATCACGACGGTCCAGTCAGTCACGCTTGCCGGCCTCGAACCCCAGCGCGTACGCCTCGTCCGTGCCCAGCCGGAACATGTCCGTCTCGGATGGCCGAATCAGCACCCTCGCGCCCCGCGCTTCCGCGTCCACGAGGTGTCCGAGTCCTCGAATGACAGCGACCGGAAGCGCGTCGCTCTTGCGCTTCACCAGATCCGCAGCCGCAGCGAGTTCGTCCCCGACCGCGGGCACGGTGACGTCCAGAACGCGTCCCTGGGTGTCTGTGGTTCCGCGGAGATCGGTGAGCAGCGTGACGCCGCTGCCGCCGATCGCGACATCGGTCTGGCCCTCGCGCCAGGGCCGTCCGAGCGTGTCCGAGATCACCACGCCGATCGCAACGTCGAACCGGTCCTCGAGCGCAGCGCGGATGCGGGCGGCCGACGCGTCCGGGTCGAGCGGAAGCAGCAGCACCGTACCTTCCGGCGTGTTCGAGGCGTCTACTCCGGCCGCCGCACCGACGATGCCGAGGTGGTTCTCGACGATTCTCGTGACTCCGCGCGGGAACTCCCGGGTCGCCACAACGCGAACGGTCTCGTCGGTGATCGCCTGCTCGCGATCGCTCGCGTGGACGATTCGCCCCTCGGCCTTCGACACGATCTTGGAGCTCACCACGAGGATGTCGCCGTGGTGCAGACCCTCGAGTGTGTTCCCGATGAGCTCGCCGAGGTCCATGCCCGCCTCGATCTCGGGGATCCCCTCTATCGCGAAGACACTGAACATCACCGGGAGAGCTTCGGCAGCACCTGGGCGCCGAACACGTCGATCCAATCACGCTGGTTGCGACCCACGTTGTGCAGGTAGACGCGGTCGAATCCGAGATCGACGAACTTCTGGATGTATTGCAGGTGCTTGTCCGGGTCGGCCGAGATGATCATGCGACCCTCGAAATCCTCTGGACGGACGAGCTTCGCGATCTGCTCGAACTCGAACGGGGAACGGATGTCCGCCTTCGGGAACTTCATCCCTCCGTTCGGCCACTCGACGATCGCGTTACGCATCGCCTCCTCGTCGGTCGCCGCCCAGCTCATGTGGAGCTGCAGGACCTTCGGCATGGTCGACGGGTCCTTGCCGACCTCGCGAGCACCCTCGTCGAAGCGGGCGAACAGGCCATCGATCTTCTCGAGCGGCGCGCCGACGGTGATGAGACCGTCCACCGTCTTGCCAGCGCGTTTCGCGGTAACCGGGCCCGCCGTCGCGACGAGGATCTCGGGCGCGACCTTCGGCATCGTCCAGAGCCTTGTCGACTCGAGTTTGTAGAACGGGCCGGAGTGTTTGACGTCCTTGCCCGCCAGGGATGCGTTGAACAGTTTCTTGATGACGTCGATGGCCTCGAACATGCGGTTGATCCGCTCGGGGGCCTCCGGCCAGTACTCGCCGGTGATGTGCTCGTTCAGCGCCTCACCGGAGCCGAGACCCAGCCAGTGCCGCCCCGGGTACATCGCGGCGAGCGTCGCGGACGCCTGGGCCACCATCGCGGGATGCCAGCGGAAGGTGGGTGCCGTGACGCCGGGTCCCATGTCGCCTTTGGTCCGTTCACCGAGCGCCGAAAGCACATTCCAGACGAACGCCGCCTGCCCCTGCTGCGGAACCCACGGCTGGAAGTGGTCGGCGGCCATGACGCCGGAGAACCCCTTCGATTCCGCGTATTCCGAGAGTTCGACGATCTCGGTCGGATGGAATTGCTCGAGCATCGCGGCGTAGCCGACAGTCAGTGAAGCCATTACCCAATGCTAACGAACGGCCGGGAGACCAGCCTCAGCTGGTCACGTGGTGCAGGGTCGCCCAGATCCCGTACAGCGCGAACGCGCAGCCCACCGTGGCGAGGATCCATGCCGGTACTGCGCGGCCGCCCTTCTTGCAAATGAACCACGGGTAGACCGCGAAGACGATCAGCTGGCTCAGCCACAGGGCGACGAGAGAAAGCTTGATCAGCGAGTCGTAGAACTCGTCCGGATCGATCAGGCTTATCGGTGCAATAGCCACGATCGCGACACCGATCCCGATCGTTACCGATCGACGCGGCCAGAGGGTCACAACCGGGATGAGCCGGGTCAGCGCGAGGTATTCGACCAGCATGACGCCGCACACGGAGGCGACCACCCCGATGCCGATGACGGTCGCGAAATCCCGGCCGACGAACATCCGTGCAAGAGTCATGCCCGGGATCTCGGTGTGCGCGATTGCCGGATCGGCCGCGAGGGGGAAGACAGCGGCCAGGATGACCACGGCGGTCGCCGCATACGCGATGACGATCCCGCGCCGCACGGTCCGAACGGGCGTCTCCCCGCCGAGGAACAGCGGAAGACTCCCGCAGATGTAGAGCAGCGTTGTCTGTGCGGCGGAGGTCGCGAGGGAGCCCGCGGGCGCGTTGGCACCGAAGCTCACCAGCGGCGCACCGAGTGTTCCCACGGTGACACCGCCTAGCACGAGCGCCAGGGCCAGTTGCCCAAAGCCGAGGACCCCCGTGACGATGAGGGTTGCCCGTCGACCCGCGAGCATCACACCCGCGAGCAGGATTGGAATCGCCAGCTCGAGCAGCGGCTGGAACGGTTTCTCCCCTGGCAGGACATCCGGAAGCGTGTCATAGACGACCTGCGCGGTCGTGTAGATCACGTAGAGCAGGTAGCTGAGGATCCAGAGCCCCGCCTGAACGAGTGCGACCCGCCGCCCGACCGCGGCCTCGACGAAGGAGAACAGGCCACCGGAACTATTGATGCGTCGCGAATACCGCAGCCAGATCGCGAGCGGCACGACGAAGACGACCATCGCCGCCGCCATCGCGAGCCCCGCGGATGCGCCCGCTCCCGCGACGATCGTCGGGGCGTACAGCGCGGCAAGTGCAAGCGGTCCGCCGAACGAGGTGAGCGCGACCCCGAGGAACGCGACGCGACCGATCGGTCGGGCGGGATCGAAGCCCGACCGACCGGTCGTCCCCGTCGGATCAGCGATCGCGGTGCGGGGTTCCGTCATCGACGGGTCACGACCAGCCGCCACCGGCGGAGCTGGACGAGCCGCCCGACGGCGTTGCCGCAGCAGCCTTCGTCACCTTGTCACCGGAGGGCGAGACCGCCCACCAGATGCTCATGACGCCCTGGCCACCGACGGCTCCGGCCTTCGCATCGCTCGCGAACGTGTAGAGCGGCCAGCCGTTGAGCGTGACCTGCATGGTTCCATCGGCGAGTTTGATCGTTCCGACCGTGCCGGTGACACCCTTTACGGTCGGGCTTGCCGAGGTCGTCGTAACCGCGGGCCAGATCGACGAGCACTGCCCGGTGCAGGCGCTCTTCCCCGAGTTCTGTGTGTCCTTCGTGAACAGGTAGACCGTGTGTCCCTTGCCGTTGACCACGACGTTCCCGAGTGTCGTGCTACCGGTGGCGAGCGCGTCGCCGGTCGCGGCAGGGACCGATTTCGTGGTTCCGGATGTGGTAGATCCGGTTGTCCCGGAGGACGCCGTGGACGAACAACCCGCCAAAGCCATGGCGGCGACCGCCAGACCGGTCACTGCGAGCACCAGACGCTTTTTCATGAACTGCCTTCTTCGCTGTTTCGTCGGACCGACATTCGGCCCCAATTGGTACTACGAAAGGGCGCGACCGAACGTTCATCGACGACGCCACTTATCCTGAAGCCATGGCTACCGACGTCGAGTTCTGGTTCGATCCGTCCTGCCCGTGGGCGTGGATGACGTCACGCTGGGTCGACGAGGTCGGCCGCTATCGCGACCTCGACGTGACCTGGAAGATCATGAGCCTCTCCGTACTGAACGAAGACAAGGATGTGTCGCAGTCGTATAGCGCGTTCTTTCCGAGGGCGCTTCGGTACACCCGTCTGATGGCCGCCGTGCAGGAACTCCACGGCCAGGAGCACGTAAAGCCCCTCTATGACGCGCTCGGCACCCGCATCCACCCGGGCGGCTCGAAGGACCCCGACACGGTGATCCCGGAGGCTCTCGCCGAGGTCGGACTGCCCGCGGACCTCGCCCGCTACAGCCTCAGCGACGACTTCGACCCGCAGATGCGCGCGAGCCACTTCGACGGCATCAACCGGGTCGGGCAGGATGTCGGAACCCCCGTGATCGCCGTCAACGGTGTCGCGTTCTTCGGGCCGGTCATCTCACCGGCGCCGAAGGGCGAGCAGGCGGTGGCGCTCTGGGACGGAACGGTCGCCGTCGCGTCTTACCCGGGCTTCTTCGAGATCAAACGCACGCGCACCGTCGACCCGATCTTCGACTAGTGCGCACGCCGGACACTATCCCGCTGCGCGCTTCGCAGCCTTCTTGTTCCGTTTGACCTGCGCCGCCAGAAGAGCTCCGTGGAACGCCTGCTGACGCTTCAGCTGGGCGTGATTGCGCTCGTACTGCTTCTTGTCGGCCTTCTTCTGCGCCTTGTCGGCCTTTTTCTGGGCCTTGTGCGCCGACCGCTCCTCGCTCGCCACTACTTCACTCTCTATTTCACCCTGGCGAGGAGCTGGTCCTTCGTGAGACGCGAGTAGCCGGTGACGCCCTGGGCGCGAGCCTTCGCACGAAGCGACGCGACACTCTCTGTCGCTCCCGCTTTCGTGGTCGCGGTGCGACGCGCGGCCGTTGCACGAGCGGCCGTCGCGGTGTGCCCCGCGGCCGTACGAGCGTCCGCGACGTTCTTCGACGCATCGGCTTTCGTCTTATTGACGGTGTCTGTCCTGGTTTTGACGTCGGACTGCACCTCGGCGGTCTTGCCCCGCGCCGCGCGCTTCGCCGCCTTGATGGCCTGCTTCTGGGACTCGGAAGCGCTCTTCTTCGCCTTGCGGATTTCCTTCTTCGCGTCGGCCTTGGCCTTCTTCGCGGCCGCCTTCGCGTGCGCCTTGTGGTCGGCGAGTTCGTTCTTCGCCTTCTCGAGCTTGCGCTTCAGGTCGCGGTTCGCCTGCTTGCGTCGGTCCTTCCTGGATGGTTTGGCACTCTTCCTGGATTCGTCCTTTTTAGACTTCGTAGCCATGACGCGCTCCCTTCGTTATTTTCACCATTCCGCGCGAAGCGGGTGACCTGCAAGGGCTAGCCAGCCTGCAAAAAAGCCGCTACTGCGGGCGGGACGTACGGAGAGACATCCCCGCCGAGCTCCGCCACCTGCCGCACCAGCGAACTCGAGACGTGCGCGTTCTCGGGCGAGGGAAGCAGAAAGACCGTCTCGACGCCGGCGAGATTGCGGTTGACGATCGCCATCGGTGTCTCGTAGGCGACGTCGATCTGCGAACGGATGCCCTTCACGATCACGCTGGCGTCGACCTCGACGCAGTAGTCGACGAGGAGTCCGACGCTCCAGCTCGTGACCTTGATATTGCCGCGAAGTCCGGCGTCCCGAATCGACTGTTCGATCAGGTTCACGCGTTGCGCGATCGGCAGCAGGGCGGACTTGCCGGGATTGTGCACGACGAGCACGTGGATCTCGTCGAAGATGCCCGCGGCACGTCCGATGACGTCGATGTGTCCGAGGGTGACAGGGTCGAACGACCCCGGAACGACAGCGATCCGGCTCATGTTCTCACCCTAGCGGTTCGCTAATTCTTGGCCAGAAAGGATGCCTCGGACTCGTCGAGCCGACGTGCGAGTGCTTCACGAAGGGCGGGATGCGCAGCGAGGGTCGGATCCGTGTCGAGAACCCCGGCCGCCAGAACGCGAGCATCTCCGATGAGCTCGCCATCCTTGGCGACCCGAAGCAGACGCAGACTGGACCGGCCGCCGGACTGCATGCTTCCGAGCACGTCGCCCTCCTGACGCAGGTCGAGATCCTTCTGTGCCAGCTCGAATCCGTCCAGGGTCGACGAGACCGCATCCACCCGCTCTCGAGCCACGCTTCCGTCTTCGGCTCGCGTCACGAAAAGGCAGAGCCCCGGAACTTGCCCACGGCCGACGCGACCGCGCAGCTGGTGCAGCTGCGAGACCCCGAACCGATCGGCGTCGAGAACGACCATCGCGGATGCGTTCGGAACATCGACACCGACCTCGATCACGGTCGTGGCAACGAGCACGTCGATCTCGCCGGCGGCGAAAGCCCGCATTGTCGCGTCCTTGACCTCGCTCGACATCCGACCGGTGAGGGACGCGATTCGATGCCCCGCGAGGAGCGGGTTCGACTTCAGCGACTCGAGCACCTCGGTGACGTTCGCCGGTTTGGCCGCGGCAGCTTCGCCCGCTTCCGGCAGCGGGTTTTCTCCGTCTGACTCGGGAGCAGACGTCGCGTCGATCGCCGGACACACGACAAACGCCTGCCGTCCCTTCTCCAGCTCCTCCGCGACGCGCTCCCAGACCCGGTTCACCCACGCGGGCTTCTCGGCGAGGGGGACGACAAAACTTTCGATCGGGATTCGCCCGGCCGGCAGTTCCACGATCGTCGAAATATCCAGGTCGCCGAACACGGTCATGGCGACCGTCCGCGGGATGGGAGTCGCCGTCAGAACCAGGACGTGTGGAGGTGTCGTCCCCTTCTGACGCAGCGCCTCCCGCTGCTCGACACCGAATCGGTGCTGCTCGTCGACGACGATGAGTCCCAGGTCGAAGAAGCCGACGTTGTCGCTGAGGAGAGCGTGCGTTCCGACCACGATGCTCGAACTACCGGACACCGCCGCGAGGAGTGCCTTCTTGCGCTCCCCAGTGGACAACTGTCCGGTGAGGAGTGTCGGCCGCAGCTTCGCGGCCAGGTCAGGGCCCAGGGTTGCGACGATCGATCGGAGGTGCTGCGCGGCGAGAACCTCGGTCGGGGCGAGCAGAGCCGACTGGCCACCGGAATCGGCAACAGAGAGCATGGCCCGAAGGGCCACCAGCGTCTTGCCCGATCCGACCTCGCCCTGCACGAGACGGTTCATCGGCGCGGTGCCGGCCAGATCCATCGCGATCTCCTCCCCGACCAGCTTCTGGTCGAGGGTGAGTGTGAACGGCATCTGCGCGTCGAATTCCTTTGCGTACTTGCCGGGGAGTCGTGGCGGGGTCGCCTTCGACCGGAGCTCCGCACGCTGTTGCAGCAGGGCCGACTGGAGAACGAACGCCTCCTGGAACCGCAGCGAGCGGCGCGCGGCCTTCCAGTCGCCATCCCTCGTCGGCAGGTGGATGAGACGGATCGCGCGGTCGTAGTCGACGAGGTCGTACTCGCTGCGCACCCCCGGCGGCACCGGGTCCTCGAGAGGGGGCAGCGACGCGAGCACGAGCTCGACGGCCTTTTGCAGCTGCCAGCTCGCAACCGTCGACGTGGCCGGATAGATCGGGATCGGCTGATTCACCCAGTCGGTGGCAACGGGCGCAGCCAGATCGGTCGCCTCATCGAATAGCTGATAGTCCGGATGAGCGAGCTGGCGAAGGCCCTTGTACTCGCCGACCTTTCCCGCGAAGATCCCCCGAACGCCGGGTTGCAGGTCGTTCCTGCGCCAGGCCTGGTTGAAGAACGTAAGGGTCAGGATGCCCTTGCCATCGGTAATTTTCGCCTCGAAGATCGTGCCGTGCTTGGCCTTCATCGATCGTTCGGTGACGGACAGGACTTCCGCAACGATCGTCACATTCGTGTCGAGTTCCAGATCCGCGAGCGCTGTCAGCTCTCCCCGCTTGGCGTAGCGCCGCGGATAGTGGCTCAGCAGGTCTCCCACGGTGACGAGGCCGAGCCCCTTCTGGAAGGCGGTTGCCGTTCGCCCGCCCACGACGGCGCTGAGCTTCGTGTCGAGGGGCGAGGTCACTATTCGAGGGTAGCCGGGACCGGACTCAGTCGAATCGCACGAACGAGCGCAGTGTTCCCTCACCGAAATCGCGGACCTCGCTGAACCCGAGCGATTCGTAGAACGCCCGCTGCGCTGGTTCGTCATCCGTAAGTAGTACCTTTTGGCGCACGTCGACATATGGCTGAAGAGCCGCCTCGACGAGTCTGCGGCCGAGGCCCGTCCGCTGCAAGTCCGGACGGACGAGCACGTCCTGCAGGTAGGCGATGGATGCGCCATCCGAGACGACCCGCGCGAGGCCTACCAGCTCACCGGCTTCCCGTGCGGCGACCACCGTCGTCGATCCGGAGATCGCGCGGAGCAGCCGGTCTGGATCGCGCGTGTAGGCGCCCCAGTCGACGGACTCGTACAGGCCGAGCACGGCCGCCTGCTCCAGCGACGTCCCGCTCACGACCTCGATCGACACCACGACTCCATTCTGCCCGCCAGCAATGAGCCATAGTTGAGTCATGACCAGGATCATCGGTGGCTTCGCGGGATCTCTGACCCTTGAGGTGCCGGGTGCCGGCACGCGTCCCACGAGCGACATGGTGCGCGAGGCGATCTTCTCCGCGCTGCAGTCGCGCGGTGTTCTCGACGGCGCTCGAGTGCTCGATCTCTACGCCGGTTCGGGTGCGCTCGGACTGGAGGCGGCCTCCCGCGGTGCGGTATCCGTCACTCTCGTCGACCACAGTGTGCGCGCCGCGACGACCTGCCGGAAGAATGTCGCTCACATCCTGAAGTCGGCGCCCAAGGGACACCAGCCGACCGTCGACGTGAGTTCATCCCCCGTGCAGGCCTTCGTGTCGGGCGCCCGCCAGTTCTGGGACGTCGTGTTTCTCGACCCGCCCTACGAACTGGGCAACGCGGAGGTCACTCACAACCTCGAGGCCCTGGTTGCTCGACTGTCGCCGGACGCGATCGTCGTCGTCGAGCGGAGCTCGCGGGATGCGCCGCCAGCGTTGCCCGACGAGTTACTGCTCGACCGCCGCAAGGACTACGGCGACACCGCGCTGTACTGGCTCTCTCACAGCTAGCCTCCGGCCAGGCTAGACGACGTCGTCGTCCACCCAGTCGAACGTCCTCGTGACCGCTTTCTTCCAGAGCCGGAAACGGCGATCCGCCTCATCCGGCTCGATTGCACGCTCCCAGCGGGCGTCCTCCTTCCAGTTCGCCCGCAGCTCGTCGAGGTCGCTCCAGAAACCGACGGCGAGGCCCGCTACGTAGGCGGCACCTAGAGCCGTTGTCTCGGCGACAACCGGACGAATCACCGGCACTCCCAGGATGTCCGCCTGTAGCTGCATCAAAAGGTCGTTGGCAACCATTCCGCCGTCCACCTTCAGCTCGGCGAGTGGAACACCAGAATCCGCGTTGACGGCATCGAGAACTTCTCGCGTCTGGAACGCCGTCGCCTCAAGGGCAGCTCGAGCAATGTGCGCCTTGTTCACGAACCGGGTCAGACCCACGAGTGCTCCACGGGCATCCGATCGCCAGTAGGGCGCGAACAACCCCGAGAACGCGGGGACGAAGTACGCGCCCCCGCTGTCGTCGACCTCGCGGGCGAGCTTCTCGACGGCGGACGCGGACGAGATGATCCCTAGGTTGTCACGAAGCCACTGGATGAGCGAACCGGTGACCGCGATCGAACCCTCGAGGACGTAGTGCGCCGGACCGTCGCCGAGCTTGTACCCGAGGGTCGTCAGCAGCCCGTTTGTCGACCGGACGATCTCCTCACCGGTGTTGAACAGAAGAAAGTTGCCCGTGCCGTATGTGTTCTTCGCTTCTCCGGCATCAAAGGCTGCCTGGCCGAACGTTGCGGCCTGCTGGTCGCCCAGGATGCCGGCGATCGGAACCTCGCGCAGCAGCGACGAGGACTCCGCCTTTCCGTAGATCTCGGACGAACTGCGGATGTCGGGCAGCATCGCCCGCGGCACACCGAACGCCTTCAGGATGTCCTTATCCCACTCGAGCGATTCGAGCCCCATGAAAAGCGTTCGTGACGCGTTCGTCACGTCGGTCACGTGGACGCCGCCGTCCGGGCCGCCCGTCAGGTTCCACAGGACCCAGGTGTCTGTCGTCCCGAACAGGAGTTCACCGCGTTCCGCCCGGTCCCTGGCTCCGTCGATGTTTTCGAGGGTCCACGCGATCTTCGTTCCCGCGAAGTAGGTCGAGAGCGGAAGTCCCACGGTCTCCTTGAAGCGCTCGACTCCGCCGTCCTTCGCCAGCCGATCGACGATCGACTGGGTTCGGGTGTCCTGCCAGACGATCGCGTTGTAGACCGGCTCGCCTGTGGCACGATCCCACACGACTGTCGTCTCGCGCTGGTTCGTGATTCCGACCGCGGCAACGTCGTGCCGAGTGATGTCGGCCTTCGACAGTGCAATCCCGATGACCTCCTGCACGTTGCGCCAGATCTCCAGGGGGTCGTGCTCGACCCATCCGGCCCGCAGCAGGATCTGCTCGTGCTCCTTCTGACCAACCGACTTGATGGTGCCGGCGTGATCGAACACGATCGCTCGCGAACTCGTCGTTCCCTGGTCGAGAGCGACCACGTACTCGGGCATCCCGGACTCCTTCGTTGGCGGGAGAAGCGATTGCCGAGCTAACCCGGCTTAGCTAATTATGCGAGAATGCGGTGCCTGCGAGCTTGTCCGACAGCTCGATGCCGTGAACCGCGCTCAACTCGTCCGTTGTCGCCCGCACCTCGGATGCGACGCGCGAGTCGCTCCAGCCGAGAACACCCCCGACAATTGCGGCCAGCTCGTTCAGCAGCGCCAGCGAGACGTCACCGGTGAACGCGTGGTTGGTTCGGCGAAGTACGACGTCGACCAGGTGGACAACCGATTCGCTGCTCGCGAGGTAGCGGATCTCACCCGTCGTGTAGGACGGATCGTTGGCCAGAGGAGCGTCATCCTCGCCTGCGATCGCATCCACGACCGTGAGCGCACGGGTCCCGTAGCGCGACAGGAGAGTGTCCATCCGGGCTACCGGCTGCGTGTCTCGATGCGCTGCGATCCAGTCGGTTCTCGTCTTCGGCGTGGTCGGGAATCCGACACCGCCACCGATCGCGAGCGTCTCCGTCGACACCGAGCGGGTCGCACCGAGGCGATCCAGCACTTCATCCGCCAGTCGCTCGCCGAGCGCACGGAACGTCGTCCACTTTCCGCCGACGAGACTCAGCAGGTCGGTCGTCGGCGAACCGGCGAGCGAACTGGGAACGATGTTGTAGTCGCGGGAGACGAAACCGGGTTTCGTATCGTCGTGCTTCGGAAGCGGACGGATGCCCGCGAACCGGTAGACGATCTGCGATCGATCGACGCGGATCGTCGGGAAGACGTGGGAGACGAGGTCGAAGAAGTAGTCGATCTCCTCCTCGGTGCAGAGCGCGGGAACCGATGGGTCGGCGTCGAGATCCGTTGTTCCGACCATTACCCGGCCCTTGATCGGCTGGATGAGAACGATTCGGCCGTCGTTGTTCTCGAAGAACAGCTCGCGATCGTCACACGCGTCGAACAACTCCTGGTTGTCGAGCACGATGTGCGAGCCCTTTGTCCCGCCCATTAGTGTCGTCGGCTGGTCGAGCGCGACGTTGGTCAGGTCCGTCCACGGACCGGATGCGTTGACGACGACCTTCGCGGTGAACGAAAACTCTTCTCCGGTCTCCCGATCGCGCAGACGCACTCCGCCATCCGCCACTCCGATTGCCTCGACATAGTTCGCTCCGCGAGCACGATCGCCAGCACCGGCCGCGATGCTGTCGGCCAAAACATCCAGTCCGAGACGCTCGGGCTCGTGGACCGATGCGTCGTAGTAGGTCGCCGTGTATTTGATGTCGGGGTTGAGCTTCGGCAGCTCCTGCAGCGACTTCTTTCGCCCGAGGAACCGATGACGCGGAACCGAGCCGCCGTCGCGCGAAAACGTGTCGTAGAGAACCAGACCGACCTTGATGAGAAGCGCTCCGCGCTCCTTCGGGTTTCCCTGCTCGTGCGTCAACAGCCGAAGAGGAGCAGACAGGATTCCGGACACGGTCGAGTAGATCGGGATCGTCGTCCGCAGCGGACGAACGTAGTGCGGGGCGTTCCGAAGAAGTCGATTGCGTTCGTGCACCGACTCGTCAACGAGACGGAACTCACCGTTCTCGAGATAGCGGATGCCGCCGTGGATCATGTGCGACGACGCACTGGATGCGCCAGAGAGGAAGTCGCCACGCTCGACGAGCGCGACATCCACGCCCTGCAGGGCAAGGTCGCGGAACGCGGAGATTCCGTTGATGCCGCCACCGATGATCAGGACATCGGCCGACGGGCGCTCTCGCAGTGCGCCGACCGACGGACGTTCTGCTGTGGGTGTGCGCTTCGTTGTAGCCACCTCGGGTACTCGTGCCTCTCGCTTGCAACTTCGGTAGCGATCGCGAACTAGAACTCGCATTTGCATTTGCATTTGCATTTGCATTTGCATTCATTGAATTCGCTTCTCGCCTGTGTAAGTCTGTGCTCATGCACAAATTTGGTCAAGGGCTCTGAACATATGTGCAAGACACTCTCATGACTCTCGATCTCTCGTCCGCGGGACGGGGCGACGTCCATTCGACGGCCGCACATCCGCCCAGGAATCTGGACGCGCTTCGAGCCGCCCAGTTGTACTACCTGCAGGACCAAACGATGGAGACGATCGCCCGAGAACTGGGCACTTCGCGGTCATCCGTGTCCCGGCTTCTGAGTCATGCCCGCTCGACCGGGCTCGTGGAGATCCACGTGAAATCGCCGCTCGACCAGACG
The DNA here is from genome assembly GCA_036491035.1 of Galbitalea sp. Lineage (GTDB taxonomy): Bacteria > Actinomycetota > Actinomycetes > Actinomycetales > Microbacteriaceae > Galbitalea. The sequence goes on from DASXCU010000170.1 coordinate 18,296, forward strand.
AACCAACTGCAGCGGGACCTGCACGAACGATTCGGAATAACGTCACACATCGTGCCCCTTGCTGGCCAGGTCAGTGATGTCGATCGCCTCGAACGAGTCGCGATAACAGCCGCTCGACTTCTCGGCCAGTTCATCGACTCGAACATGATCCTCGGTATCGCCTGGGGTTCGACGATCAGCGCCGTCAGTCGCCACCTGGTCGTCAAAGAGACAAGCAATTCGCAGATCGTCCAGCTCAACGGCGCCGGTAATACCCAGTCGACCGGGATCGACTACTCGAGCGAGATTCTTCAGCGATTCGGCGCAGCGTTCGGCGCAACTGTTCAACAGTTTCCGGTTCCAACGTTCTTCGACAAGAGCTCCACTCGCGACGCCTTCTGGGAGGAGCGATCGACTCGCCGCATCGTCGATCTTCAGAGGCGGATGGATGTCGCTCTCTTCGGTCTCGGTTCCCCGTTCGCTGAGGTGCCGAGTCGCGTCTACATCGGCGAGTACCTCGAGCGGGAGGACTTCGAATCCCTCAGCGAATCGGGTGTCGTCGGTGACGTCGCAACTGTCTTCTATCGCGAGGACGGAACCTCGAATGGTATCCCCATGAATGATCGGGGAAGCGGGCCGGCCCTCAGCATCCTTCGTCGCGCGGCTCGTCGGATCGGCGTCGTTACCGGAGTTTCAAAGCTTCCCGCTCTTCGTGGTGCTCTCGCTGCCGGCATCATGACCGACCTCATCACTGACGACGGAACTGCTCGCGCTCTCCTCGCGAGCATGAAGTAGCCGCGTGGGCTTCTCCTGGGTTTTCCTGATCTTTTCCGGCCCAATCTGGCCTTTTCGACCGCCCCCGCGTTTGAGTCCTTTGATCCAGGTCGTCACCTCGGTGAGAGGTTCCCGTTCGAGCGTGTAGATCGAGCTCGTTCCGCGCTTTACCGAGGTGACGAGTCCGGCTTCCCGGAGTGCCGCCAGGTGCTGGGTTACGGATGGTTGTGCGATTCCGAGCTCGGTTGCCAGCGCTCCGACGGAACGCTCCTTGATCGCCAGCAGTTCGAGAATTCGTCGCCGACGTGCATCGCCGATCACCGAGTAGATGTCCGGTGCAGCGAGGTGATTTGGACTCATCCGTTTTCTCCGTTCCAGCCCTCGTAGGGATCCCAGCCACCGCGAGCTTCGAAGGGGTGCCCGTCGACCAGCAGGCGCGCGCCTTCTGGTCCGGCAGCAGACACGTTTCCGACCGCTCGAAACGTCCCAGGAAGTGCCGTGCCAGCGGGAAACGTCGCGAGAAGCGAGTGGTCTTCTCCCCCGACGAGTGCTTCTGTCGACCCGACAGCCGAAAGCGAGACGTCGAGCGCAACCCCGCTCGCAACGGCGACACGACGCGCATCGAGAGCCAGTCCATCGCTGAGATCGATCATCGCCGTAGCGCCGGCAAGTGCAGCAAGACGTCCGTCGGCAATCGGCGGTGTCGGTGCCAGTTGTGCCGAGACGTCAGGATGCTTTGTTCGCAAGGTTCGTGCGAGCTCAGCATCCGGCGCCTGCTCGACTACGGCTCCGTCGAACAGGAGGCGAAGCCCGCGCGCTGCCGCTCCGATCGGACCCGATACGGCAACCACGTCTCCGGCTCGCGCCCCGGACCGAAGTACCGGGGGTCGACCCTCGAGATCGCCGAACGCTGTTACTGCGATTGTCAGGGTCGAAGAGACAGACAGGTCGCCGCCGACCACTCCGCAGCCGGGAGCCATTGCTTCACATCCGTCTCGGAGCCCGTCCGCGAGCTCCTCGAGAAATTCGACCGTTGTCGCGGCCGGAGCAGCGAGTGCCACGACGAGTGCCGTCGGTACCGCCCCCATGGCTGCGACATCGGAGAGATTGGTTGCAGCCGCTTTCCAACCCAGGTCGTGTGCGGTCGACCACGCGAGTCGGAAGTCCGGACCGTGGATCATCATGTCCGTTGTTACGACAAAGCGTCCGTCGGGCGCCGTGAGAACCGCTGCGTCGTCGCCCGGCCCTACTATTGCTCGAGTCGCTGCGGGCAGCCTAGGAAAAATCCGCGCGAGAGCAGCCGCCTCGCCGATCCCTCCCAGTGTTTCGCCGCTCATGCCTCACACGGTATCGCGGTGCCGGTGCGATTCGGGGCGCATTCGCTGACAATGGATTAATGACGGTCCTTCAGACGTTTCGCGGCGACATCACCACTTTCGGGGCGGACGTCATCGTTAATGCCGCAAACTCGAGCCTTCTCGGCGGTGGCGGTGTCGATGGTGCGATTCATCGCGCGGCGGGACCCGAGCTGCTTGCTGCCTGTCGTCTGCTCGGTGGGGCGAACGCCGGTGAGGCGAAGATGACGGATGCGTTCAACATCCGGACCGCGCGCAGGATCGTTCACACGGTCGGGCCCGTGTACAACGGCGTCGGCCCGGATGCTGCCGCCGTGCTGCTGGCCAGCTGCTATCGGAACAGCCTCGATCTCGCGGAGGGTTTTCGTTCGATTGCGTTTCCCGCTATCTCTACTGGCATCTACGGGTACCCGATCGCGGACGCTTCTGCGGTCGCCGTTTCGACTATTCGCGCGTGGGTGGATGCCTATCCGGATACGTCGATACAGACGATCACGCTCATTGCGCACAGTGAGACGGATCTCGCCGTTCTCGATGCTGCGGTCGTAGCCGACTGATTCTCGGCTGTCGCCCATTCAGCACCCGGTAGCCTGAACGCGATGAAAGCGCCGCTCGTTCTTGCTGCCCTCGCGGTGGCTGCTGCTGGGCTTCTCACCGGTTGTTCGCCTACTGTCGCTCTCACTCCTGCCACGGATGCGACGAGCGCCAAGTGTGCGAGTGTCGTCGTTCTTCTTCCGGATACGGTTTCGACTCTCCCCCAGCGGGAGACCGATGCTCAGGGGACGGGTGCGTGGGGCGAGCCGCCGGACATCGTCCTCCGTTGCGGTGTTCCGGTTCCGGATCCGACTTCTGCTCTGCCGTGTGACACCGTCGACGGCATCGACTGGCTGGTCAAGGCGGACAAGAACCAGGTCTTCACGTTCACGACGTACGGTCGCGACCCGGCTGTCGCTGTGACTATCAATTCGAAGGACGTCAAGGCGGACGGCAACCAGGCCCTCAATGATCTCGCGATCGCTGTGGCTGAGATCCCGTCGAAGCATCACTGTGTTGCTCCGCAGGAGATCATCCAGGACGGGCAGCCGGTCGCTGTGCCGACAACCACGGCCACGCCGGAGCCGACGGACACCGCGACGGCGACACCGAAGCCCTGACGGCGCCTGGCCGCTGGGCTGAGGTTGCGACCGTTCACGCCGTTTGGGTGTGTTGCATTGTGGTGAGGAGTGGGTTTTTGCTGGGCATGGGGATGTGTGTCTGTTGGGGGTCGTGGGTTTTGGGTGGTGTGAGCCAGTAGTTCCCGCCGGGGCTGTGGCTGGTGGTGTCGCGGGTGATTTCC
>DASXCU010000171.1:0-7545 GCA_036491035.1 Galbitalea sp.
AGTGCTCACACTGCAGGACGTCACCGCGATCAAAATCAACGACGTGGATGGGCTCCGAGAAGCCGGCATCGATCCGTCGGAAGTTGCCGCCGAGTTCGCGAAGGTCATGTTCGACCAGGTCTTCGAGCACGGCTACTTTCACGCGGACCCGCACCCGGGCAACATCTTCGTGACACCGCTCCCGGCCGGCCGCGATCGCACCTGGAAGTTCACGTTCATCGACTTCGGCATGATGGGCGAAGTCCCGCCAACTCTGCGGCGCGGGCTCCGGAAGACCCTGATCGCGGCGGCATCCCGAGACGGCCACGGGATGGTGCAGGGCATCCAGGAGATCGGCGCGCTCCTGCCGTCGGCCGAGACCGCCGACCTCGAGCGCGCAATGACGAAACTGTTCGCCCGCTTCGGCGGAATGGGATTCGCCGAGCTCCAGGATGTGGACCCGCGCGAGTTCCGCGCGTTCGCGACGGAGTTCGGCGACGTTGTGCGCACCCTGCCGTTCCAGCTGCCCGAGAACTTCCTGCTCATCGTGCGCGCGATGTCGCTGACGTCGGGGATGTGCAGCTCCCTCGATCCCGCATTCAACGTCTGGAACGCGGTCGAGCCGTACTCCGAGCAACTGATCCGGGACGAACGTGGCAACGTGATCCAGGACTTCGCGAAACAGGCCGTCTCCACCGCCGGTCTTCTGGCCGGACTACCGCGACGATTCGACGAACTCGCGACCAAGATCGACGAGGGCCGGGTTACCGTTTCGACTCCGAAGCTCGATCGGCGACTGCACAATCTGGAACGCATCGGCCGCCAGGTCATCGCCGCAATCGTGTTCGCTGCGCTCCTGATCGGCGGCATCCTGCTCCGCAGCAATCACCTCGTGGTGTTCGGGACCGTGCTCATGTCGGTGTCGGCGATCCCGCTGCTCTACGCGGTATTCGCGGGCGTATTCGCGCGCCGCGGTCCCTTGCTGTAGTTCCCGAGTTGCGGGGACTTCCGTGCCCTGAGACAGATTTGTCTACTTTTTCTTGCGCTGCGCGAATCCGGGACCATATGCTTCCCACGGCAGGATCAATCCCTGACATCATCCGTTCTCTCAGTCGTTCGTGTTGTCCGTCGTTTCCCTTCGAAATCGGGTTGGTCCATGTCTCCCTTCATTCCCTCATCGCGCTCAACTCTGGGAAAACGCGCCGGCGTTCTCACCGCGGTGATTGCGCTTCTGGCCGCGATGTTCACGATGGCTGGAGGTGTCAGCTCGGCGAGTGCTGACCCGACCGGCAGTATTTCGGGAACAGTGGACGCCGCCGGATCGCCGAACACGGCACTCGCCAACGCGTACGTCGTGCTGTACACAGAGGGCCAGCAGATCGCGGCACAGGCGCCGACCGATGAGGATGGCGAGTTCAGCTTCACCGGCCTTGCGGCGGGCTCTTACACGCTCGATTTCCAGAGGCCCGACGGCAGCAACTACGTCGAGCAGTGGTGGGGCAACCAGGCCTCGTACTCGTCGGCGGTCTTTTTCCCGCTCGCCGACGGGCAGGCTCTGACTGGACAGAACGCGGTTCTCGCAGTCGGCTCCACGCTCAGCGGCTCGGTGTCTGGTGCCGGCTCTCCGAATGCGCCGCTCGCGGGCTCTTTCGTCTCCCTCCAGCAGTACGGCGGCGGACTGGTCTTCGTCTTCGCCAATACGGATGCGAATGGACACTTCACGATAAGCGGGATCGGGCCGGGCACGTACGTTTTGCAGTTCTCGCCTCCATTCACCTCGACGGGATATCTGTCGCAGTGGTGGCAGGACGAATCGGTCGAATCGAATGCGCACGCGATCACCATCGGAACGGGACAGACTCTCACCGGGTACGACGCGGTGCTTCAAGCGGAAGCGACCATCAGTGGGACCGTGTCGGGCGCCGACACCGGCACCGGTATCAGCGGGGGGTCCGTCGAGGCGCTCCAGAGCGACGGGACCGGATCCTTCGCAAACATCGGCACCGACGGGACCTATACGATCCACGGGCTCGTCCCCGCGACGTACACGCTGTTGTTCCAGCCCGCCTACGGACTGAACTACCTCAGCCAGTACTGGAACAACCAGCCGACCCAAGGCACAGCGAACACCATCTCCGTTACAAACGGGGATGTGATCACCGGGATTGATGCGACGCTAGCCGTCGGCGCGACGGTGAGCGGACACGTGACGAGTGCCGAGTCACCGACCGTCGGCCTGGCCGACGCATCCGCGTTTGTGATCGACAGCACGGGCGAGTACCTCCAGAGCGCCACAACCGACTCGGATGGCAACTACTCCATCGTCGGGATTGCGCCCGGCACCTACCGGGTCGAGGTGCAGCCGCCCTACGGCGACTCGCACGCCGTCCAGTATTGGAAGAATCAGCCGAACCTAGACAAGGCCACGCCATTGACCATCGCGGCGGGGAGCTCCACGACGGGAATCGATGCAAAGCTCACGGCCGGCGCAACGATCTCCGGGACGGTGACTGACACCGGGACACCTTCCGCCCCGATAGCCGGCGCGGATGTCTGGGCCGAAACGACAAAGGGCACCTTCATCACGGAGGCGTTCGCCGACGAGAACGGCAACTACACGATCAGCAACGTGCCGGCGGGTACCGTCGTCGTGAAGTTCGCGGGCACCGAGGGCGGGGCGTACACACCGTCGTACTGGCAGAATGCCTCGAAGCTCAGTGCGGCGAAGCGCATCACCGTGGCCGCCGGAGCCACGGTCACCGGCATCGACGGAACGAACGCGCCGGCGTTCATGACGCCGGGCAAGCCCAAGATCTCGGGTAAGGCGGTGGTCGGAAGCACCATCACTGCCAATCCCGGCAAGTGGAAGCCCATGGACGAGGACACAACCTTCACCTACCAGTGGAACCGTGATGGAGCAGCCATCAGCGGGGCGGTTGGCTCGACCTATGTTCCGGTCAACGCGGACGCGGGTCACTCGCTCACGGTGAGCGTGACCGGTGACCACTACGACTACAACGACGTGACGGCGACGAGTGCGCCAACCAGGGTGGTGACTGGCGGCACGTTGACGGCAGCGATTCCGCAGATCACGGGAACCCCGTCGCGGGGTTCCGTGTTGACGGCGGCACCGGGGTCCTGGGGCCCCGGCACCGTTGCATTGACCTACCACTGGAGCCGCGACGGAACGCGGATCGGCGGTGCAACGAACTCGACCTATACCGTTACCAAGGCAGATTCGGGCAAGCAGTTGACCGTCACGGTTACGGGCACGGAGACGGGCTTCACGACAGCATCCGCAACCAGCCTTCCCACCGCAGCCGCGAGCTAGACGCCCGCGGCGGCAACTACGACATGTCCCCGTTGCAGGTCGTGTCGGAGGCCGAGCAGATGCCCCGGATGATGTGCGTGTTGTAGTCGTAAACGACTTCTTCACCCGAAACCTCGCCGTGGATGATGAGAAGGAAATCGGATCCGCCGCCGGTGATCGAGTAGCTCAGGGACTCGCCGGTTGTCAGTGTGGCGACCGTCTTGCCGTCGAGGCGCACGCGACCCTCTGAGTCAGCGGTGACGGCGGTGGGCCACGAGCCCGGGACGCTGTGTGCACGGATGTCCCGCTCGATCAGGAACTCGGATTCGAACATCCGAGTCAGTTCCGGATTGTTCGGGTAGATCACGGGCCTCGCGCCCTCGCTGGGCAACGTCGCGGCAGCTGCAGGCGGCGGCGCGAGGAACTGGACGAACACACCCACGCCGACGACGGTCGCCGGCACCGCAATGAGGAGGGAGATGGTGCACAGCGCGATCACACGCGGACTCCCGCGTGGGCGGCTGAACAGCGCGATGACGGCGGAGAGGATCGCGGCGATCGGCTCAGCGAATGCGCCCCGCACGAACCAGGACGTTTCAAGTCCAACCCAGAGCAAAATTGCGCCCACGACCGCGAAGAGCAGAGAAAACAGGGCGAGCCGCCGCGGAGACCTGAGCCGGCGACGCGGCAGCTCGGATTGGAGCGGGAGCTCAGTCGAAGTCATGGCTCGGCAGAAAGGAAGAAGACGTTCCCTAGAGGACGGGCGTGTACATCACCAGGGCCATGAACGCGGCAAGGAGAACGGCGAAGATCCCGCAGGCGGTGAGTGCCGTGCCGGCGACAACCGTCGTGAGAACCTCGCCGACGTTGCGCGTCACGGTTCGGGGGCCGGGGTCCTGTGCGACCGCCGAAATGCCCAGCTCCTGAAATGCGTCCATGCGGATAATTGTGCGCCGCTCGGACCCCGCGGAACAGTCCGCAGATGGGGGTCAAAATGGCGCACATCAGGCGCCTACTCGTGACTGAGTCGATCCCGCCGCGCGAGCCCCTGCAACAACGGTGCGCCTCGGGTTGCGTCGTTAACGGTGACCGTGCCAGGCGGGATGACTCGGCTCGCGGATAACCTTCGACCGCTTCACGCAGTAGTGGTGAATGGGCGCGCGCCTCCTCCACGCCGTCAGTTCGCGCCCGCATACTGAAAAACATGGGCGAGCGGGGATCATCCGAGAACTCCGTGCGTCGGGGCTGGTCGGTTCGCACCCGGATCGTGGTCGCCATCCTGCTGGTCACGCTGCTCGGAATGGGTACCGCAGGCGCGACAGCATTCCTCCTTCAGTTTCAACGCGCGACGAGCTCCCTCGACTCCTCGCTTCAGGCTCGGGTTACCGAAGCGCGAGCGGTCGTGCTTGGCGCCGCAGACGTTAACTCTTCCGAGAAGCGGGGCTCGACGCCTCAGCCGTACTCATCTGCCCGGAACGCCGTCGAGGCAGTAATAAGCCGTGTTCTTCCCGACACCGACGAGGCGACCCTGGGGATCGTCGACAAGAAACCCACCTTCGTCCCAGGCATTTCGACGACGTTCAGTGTCGCCTCAATTCCCGGACTCGTGAAACGGGTCATCGCGGAGACAGCCGGCGGCGCCACCTATCTCGGAACGCTGAGCGACTCGAAGTCCGCCTATCGCTACATCGCCGCACCCATCCGTGTGGCAGGCAGTTCGGATAGCGCGATCTTCGTCGCGGCGGTCGACATCAACGCTAACCTCTCGCCGCTCTCCGCTGCGTTTACGACGTACTGGCAGATGGTCGCCGCGACGTTCCTCGTGGTTGCGAGCCTGGTCTGGTTCATCACGGGGCGCCTGCTCAGGCCGCTTGCGGATCTTCGGCTCACTGCGGCGCGGATCACGTCCGACAGGCGGAGCGAACGAATTATCGTGAGGGGCAACGACGATCTCTCTGCTCTCGGCACGACGGTGAACGGGATGCTTGACCGCCTGGATGGGGCCATGACGACCCAGCGGCAGTTGCTGGACGACGTTCGGCATGAACTCAACACGCCCATATCGATCGTGAGCGGTCATCTCGAACTGCTGGACGTGACCAACCCAGAAGAGGTCCAGCAAACCCGCGTGCTTGCGTTGGACGAGCTGGATCGCATCGGGAGCCTGGTAAAGGGCCTTTCACTCCTGGCCGAAAGCGAGCAATCCGAGCCGCAACGCAAGGTCGTGGATGCGAAAGCCTTCACGCAGGATTTCTTCCACAAGGCCCGTGTGATGCCCGGCCATCAGTGGGTCCTCGGCACGGCGGCGCTCGGTTCGGTTGCGCTCGATCCAGACACGATCACGCAGGCCTGGCTGCAGCTTGTTGACAACGCCGCCAAGTATTCGCCCCCCGGGTCGGAGATCGCGATCGGGTCGAGTGGCGACAGTGAGCAGATGGAGTTCTGGGTGATCAATACCGGACCCAAAATCCCGGAAGCCTCGCGCAGTCGCATCTTCGAACGGTTCGGTCGGGTCGACTCCAGTCGAGGAGTTCGGGGCTCGGGGCTGGGTCTCGCAATCGTCAGGGCGATTGCAGAATCACACGACGGCGTCGTGACACTCATTTCGTCGGACACGCAAACTCGGTTCGGCATCCGGATTCCCCGTCTGGCTTCGATCCGATCAGTTCAACGACCAGGAGCTGAAACATGACGCGCATTCTGATCGCCGAAGACGAGGTGAGGATCTCCAGCTTTGTGCAGAAGGGGCTCAGCGCTGCAGGCTACGCGTGCACGGTCTCGGCGGATGGCGCTGAGGCGCTGGCGCTGGCGCAATCGGGGGAGTTCGACCTGCTGCTTCTCGACATCGGACTGCCCTCTATGGACGGATATGAGATTCTCCGCCGCTTCCGCGTTGATGACCACACCACGCCCGTCATCATGCTGACGGCTCGCGACTCGGTTGAGGACACGGTTGTCAGCCTCGACGCCGGGGCGAACGACTACCTGGCCAAGCCCTACAAGTTCGATGAGTTGCTCGCTCGCATTCGAGTCCGTATCCGCGAGCGGCCGACCGCGGTCGAGAACGAGTTGCACCACGGCAACGTTTCTCTCGATCTCCGCACGCGCCGAGCCAAGGTTGGCGGCCAGGTCGTGGACCTCGCGCCGCGCGAATTTGCCGTGGTCGAGGAGTTTCTCAAGCATCCGGACCAGATTCTCAGCCGCGGGCAGTTGCTCAGTCGAGTGTGGGGCTACGACTTCGATCCTGGTTCGAACGTCGTCGACGTGTACATCCGCTACATCCGAAATAAGTTCGGTGCCGACTTCATCGAGACCGTACGCGGCGCGGGCTATCGCCTTAAATGAGAGGTGCCCGGTCCTGACGGACCGGGCACCATCACTTTCGCTGCACTGGCTCAGACCCGAACTGAGTTGGTGAAGCGGCCACTCGTCGCTATCGAAATCCTCGAATTCTGTCCCCCGAAGAACGAATTCTCTGATCCCTATCCGATAGTGCGGGTGAGTCCCCCTTGGTGTTTCCCTATGTCTCTACTCTGCCGAGCTGACATGAGATGAGATCTCGATTTAGATGAAACTCTTCTCATCGACTCAGCCGTCCGACGAGCCGCTGCCCTTGCCCTTGCCTTTGTTTGAGCCCTTGTTTGACCCGTCGCCCTTGTTGTTGACGTCGTTACCGTTGTTTGAGCCTTTGTTCGAGCCCTTGTCTGACCCGTCGCCCTTGTTATTGACGTCGCTACCGCTGTTCGAAGTGCTGTTGTCATCGGCGGGCGGCGGCGTGGGCGGGGACGTAGGTGTCGAGGAGCTCGAGCCGGTCGACGTCCCCGATGCGGACGAGGCCGACGCGCCGCTCGGCGTCGTGGCGATGCCCGGGGCGTGCCCTTCGGAGTCGGCAGGAACAGCACTGCCGTTGATGCCGGTGGCGCCGCGTGGCGCCACAATGACAAGCCCGGTGGAGGTGAGCCCCGACCTGTTGGCTGCCGTGACAGGGGGCTGGTAGTTCAGCGGCACGACCAGAGCAGGTGCCGCCGCGAGTGCCATTGCAGAGTTGGCGCGCGGTGCCGCGTATGCGACGGTCGCGACGCACGCCAAAGAGCCGACGGCGATGAGCGCGCTCGCCGCGACGATTACCAGTGGCCTCTGCATCAGCCCATTGTGCCGCACCGGTAGGCCCCAAAACCGAGTATGAGAGGACCCTAATCAGGGCGTGCGAACGGGGCCGTGGGTCGATGAAATGTGACCAATCAAAGACAAATCGG
>DASXCU010000172.1:0-54140 GCA_036491035.1 Galbitalea sp.
GCGGCGTGGATGGGGTTGGGGAACGGCGACGGTCCGTACTTCCAGCCGCTGCAGGCGAGGTCGGAGTACGCGGAGTAGATGCCGAGCACCGGCGCCACCTTGCGTAGCTCGGTTGCCTCCCGACGATCGAACTTCAGGTCAACGGCCGGTCCCTCCTCGAGACACCCGATGGCCAGGTGCGCGAGATCGTCGTTGTCGTCGTACGTGCCGTCGGCGTTGCGGTCGTTGTAGTCGTCCGCGAAGTCGAATGCCTCGGCCGGATTGCGGTCCTGGAGCTGCACGAACATCCGCGTGAGATCCGGCCAGTCCGTAGGGTCGTAGAGAGCGTCGTCGATCGCGGTTGCGAGCGTCATGTCGCCCATCATCCGACCGTCGGACCCGACGAGCGGATGCGCGGCCGCGTCGGCGAGGAATCCCCGAACGGTGGCCTTGGCTTTCGAGGTCGTCGTCTGGAACGGACAGCGCAGGTCCCCGACCGTCGCACTGACATTCGTCAGGCAACTCTCGAGATAGCTCGCCAGCGAATCCTCGAATCCGACCGCCTGTTCGACGAGCGAATCCGAGTCCGGGTCGACGCCGAAGTCGTCGCTCGAGTCGGACGAGTTGCTCGGTGAGTAGTTGGACCCCCACGGGTCGTCGATGCCATCGAGCACGAGCTTGCCCACCCGAGTCGGGAACAGCCCCGCGTACAACGTCCCGAGATACGTGCCGTATGAGTATCCGAGGAAGTTGAGCTTCGGCTGACCCAGCGCCACCCGAATCACGTTGAGATCGGTGGCCGCGTTCACGCTGTCGATGTGACCGAGCACGGGACCGGTTCCTTTCTCGCACGCCGCCGCAAGGGACTTTGCTTTCGCTCGCTCTGCCGAGATCCAGGCATCCGACCCGATAGCCCCGGGATCGATCCCGTACAGGTACTGGTCGGTACCGGCGTTGTCGAAGCAGGTGACCGGAGCCGACGCTCCCACCCCGCGAGGATCGAATCCGATGATGTCGTAGCTGCGCGCGATAGTGCTGTCGACGGCGCCGTCGACGCCGGCCTCGACGAATTGGACTCCCGAGCCACCGGGGCCTCCGGGGTTGACTACGAGGTCTCCGAGGCTTCGACCCGTGGCCCGGTGCCTGACCAGCGCGAGCGAGATCGAGTCGCTCGTTACGTGCTGCCAGTCCACGGGCACCCGCACGGTCGCGCACTCGAGATTGTGGTGGCACGCCGCCCAGTGCGCCGTCTGGGCGTAGTAGGTCTTCAGCGCGGCGGTCTGCTTCGGTCGGAGCGATGCGACGGTGATGCCGCCATCCGCCGTCGAATCCTCATACGTTGGGTGCGGGAACAGTCCGCTACAGGCAGTCAACGCGAGAAGAGCCACGGCGGCCATCGCGACGCGAGCTGCACGCGCAATCCTGCTCGCTCGTCTCGCCTCTGTACCCACGTGGCAACGCTATCCGACATCCGGATGGAGGACTCGCACAACGAATTCGGCGATGTTTGGGACACATACCACAGCGAGTCCTTCACATTCTTGGCAGACTAGACGGGTGATTGTTGTCGTCGCCCCCGGCCAGGGATCCCAGACGCCAGGATTCCTGGAGCCGTGGATCGCAGAACCCCGCTTCAAGGAGCACCTGGAGAGAATCTCCGACAGCGTCGGCCTCGACCTGGTCAGGCACGGCACCACGAGTGATGCCGACACGATTCGCGATACCGCGATCGCGCAGCCATTGATCGTCGCCGCGGGGCTGTTGGCGCTCGAGGGGCTCAGCCCCGACAAGGGGAAGCTGAAGGTCGACGGCACGGCCGGTCATTCCGTCGGCGAAATCACCGCGGCCGTCGTCGCGGGAATCCTGGGCGAGGAGGAGGCCCTCCGCTTCGTCAAGCAGCGCAGCCAGGGAATGGCGGATGCCGCACATCTCGTGAAGACGGGAATGAGCGCGGTGATTGGCGGCGACGAGCAGGAGTTGCTCGCACAGCTTGAAAAGTTCGACCTCGCCCCCGCCAACTTCAACGGCGGTGGGCAGCTGGTGGTCGCCGGAGAGCTGCCCGGACTGGCCAAGCTGGCCGACAACCCGGTTCCCGGATCGCGGGTCATCCCGCTGCAGGTCGCCGGCGCGTTTCACACACGATTCATGGAGCCCTCGGTCGCTGCGCTGCACGAGGTCGCGGCATCCATCTGGGCGAGTGACCCGGAATTGCCGATCTGGACAAATCGTGACGGCTCGATCGTCGAAAGCGGTACGACATTCGTGGACCTCATGGTCGCGCAGGTGACCTCGCCAGTACGGTGGGATCTGACCATGGCGGCGTTCGCCGACGCGGGCGTCACCGGAATTATCGAACTTGCACCGGCGGGCACCCTCGTCGGCCTCGCCAAGCGCGTGTTGAAGGGCGTTCCGACGCTCGCCATCAAGACGCCCGAGGATCTCGCCGCCGCGCACGACATGATGAACGGCAGATAATGACTCCCCCAGCCCTCAAGCAGACCTCCGGCGCCAGGTTCACGCGCATCTACAGCTACGGCGCCGCACGCGGAGACCTCACGGTTCCGAATGAGGACCTCATCGGTCCGATCGATTCGAGCGACGAGTGGATCCGCCAGCGCACCGGAATCATCACCCGCAAGCGCGCGTCCCACGACATCGGCGCGACGGAGCTCGCGGCCGAGGCCAGCATTGAAGCGATCGCGAAGTCCGGAGTTCCTGCCAGCCAGATCGACCTCGTGATCGTCGCCACCGTCAGCAACACACTCGTCACGCCATCGATCTCCGCCGTGATCTCCGACCGGATCGGCGTGAATCCCGCCGCCGCCTACGATTCCAACGCGGCCTGCGCCGGCTTCAGCTACGCGGTCACACAGGCCGACTCCCTGATCAAGTCCGGAGCCGCCCACTACGCCCTGGTAGTCGGCGCCGAGAAGCTGTCCGAATTCGTCGACCCCGCCGATCGGTCCATCTCATTCCTGCTCGGCGATGGAGCCGGAGCGGTCGTCATCGGCCCGAGCGAGACACCCGGCATCGGCCCGGCGGTCTGGGGCTCCGACGGTTCCAAGTGGGATGCCGTCAGCATGAACCACTCGCTCACCTCTGCACGCGTGGATGGCGCTGACTGGCCGACCCTTCGCCAGGACGGACCAACCGTGTTCCGCTGGGCGGTGTGGGAGATGGCCAAAGTCGCCAAGCAAGCTCTCGAGGCCGCCGGCATCGAAGCGAGCGACCTCGCCGCGTTCGTCCCGCACCAGGCCAACATGCGGATCATCGACGAGCTGGCGAAACAGCTGAAGCTTCCCGACACCGTGATCATCGGGCGGGACATCGAGACGACCGGCAACACGTCGGCCGCATCCATCCCACTCGCGACCCACCGCCTGCTCGAGGAGCACCCCGAGCTCAGCGGCGGCCTCGCACTGCAGATTGGTTTCGGCGCCGGACTCGTCTTCGGCGCGCAAGTTGTAGTGCTGCCCTAACTAATAAGCTATTCAACGGTCATAACGACACCCTCAAGGAGATAAACACATGGCATTGTCCACCGAAGAAGTCCTCGCCGGACTCGCCGAGCTCATCAACGATGAGACCGGAATTGCAACTGACACGGTCGAGCTGGACAAGTCCTTCACCGACGACCTCGACATCGACTCCATCTCGATGATGACGATCGTCGTGAACGCCGAAGAGAAGTTCGACGTGAAGATCCCCGACGAAGAGGTCAAGAACCTCAAGACCGTTGGCGACGCCGTCAGCTTCATCACAGCAGCACAGGGCTAGCAGCTTTACCTCGCGGAGCCGGCCAACGATTCGAGTGGTCGGCCCGCCACAGGTATGCCGAGTGAACTACCCCCGAGGGAAAACGTCATGACCAAAAAGATTGTTGTAACAGGCATCGGTGCCACGTCCCCGATCGGTGGCACGGTCGCCGACACATGGAGCGCGCTCCTCGCCGGTAAGTCCGGGGCACGCACCCTCGACAATGACTGGGCCGAGAAGTACCAGATCCCGGTGAATTTCGCCGCCCCAGCCCTCGTGCCGGGCGTTGACGCCCTCGAGCGCACCGAGGCTAAGCGTCTCGACCCGTCCGCCCAGTTCGCTCTCATCGCCGCGCGCGAGGCCTTCGCCGACGCCGGGTCACCGGATGTCGACAAGGAGAAGCTCGGCGTCGACTGGGCCACCGGCATCGGCGGGCTCTGGACTCTCCTGGACGCGTGGGACACCCTGCGCGAGAAGGGCTCGCGCCGCGTGCTGCCCCTGACGGTTCCGATGCTGATGCCGAACGCGGCATCCGCTGCCGTGTCGATGGCGTTCGACGCCCGCGCGTACGCCCGCACCGTGGCGTCCGCCTGCGCGTCCAGCACGGAGTCGATCGCCAACGCCTACGAGCACCTGCAGCTGGGGCTCGCGGATGTCGTGATCGCGGGTGGTGCCGAGGCGGCCATCCACCCGATCACCATGTCGTCTTTCTCGTCGATGCAGGCCCTCTCGAAGCGCAACGACTCGCCCGAGACCGCGTCTCGTCCCTACGACGTCAGCCGTGACGGTTTCGTCATGGGCGAGGGCGCAGCGGCCGTCGTGATGGAGACCGAAGAGCACGCCCTTGCGCGCGGCGCGAAGATCTACGCAGAGATTGCGGGCGGCGGAGTCACATCCGACTCGTACCACATCACCGCACCGGACCCGGAGGGCCGCGGAGCAGCTCGCGCAATCGGCCTCGCCCTCGATCAGGCCGGTGCGGATCGCGACGAAGTCAGGTACATCAACGCGCACGCGACCAGCACGCCGGTCGGCGATATCGCCGAGTACGAGGCACTGAAGGCGTTCTTCGGCGACCGCGTGCACTCGATCCCGGTGTCGGCGACCAAGGGAGCCACCGGTCACCTTCTGGGCGGCACGGGTGCGCTCGAGGCCGTCTTCACGATTCTGACTCTCAAGGAGCGTCTCGCTCCCCCGACGATCAACATCACGGAGCAGGACCCGGAAATCAAGCTGGATGTCGTGACCTCTCCACGCAAGCTCGACGCCGGACCGCTGCTGGCGATCAGCAACTCGTTCGGCTTCGGAGGTCACAACGCCGTGCTGGCCATCCGCTCCTACGACTCCAAGTAACGCGACGCAAGGTAACCGGGGAGCCGGTCCAGGCAGTCGCCCCAGCCCTGCTCGTGGGCCAGGCGACTCTCCTCGGTCGCGAAGTTCTCGTGAACAAGGGTGAGTTCAGCCCCGGTCGCCGTCGGCGCGATGGTAATCGTGAGCAGGGACTCGTCGCTGTCGTCGTGCCAGCGCCAGGTCAGAACGAGTCGAGTAAACGGTTCGACTTCGCGATACGTTCCGACAACCGACATCCCCTTGGGCTGCGACGCCACGCTGAACGTGCCGCCTACTCGAGGATCGATCGCGCAGGTCGTGTCCCAGTCGGCCGGCCAAATCCACGCAGCGTATTGCGAAGCGTCGGTGAACGCCGCCCAAATCCGCTCGGGTGACGCTGCGATCGATCGGGTCAGGGTGAATCCGTTCATTGTTCCTCCAGATAGGTGACGAGTGCGTCGAGTCGTTCATTCCAGAATCGCTCCTGCTCGGTGAGCCAGGCGGTCGCATCCGTCAGCGAGCGCGGGACGAGCACGCAGGTGCGCACCCGTCCACGTTTGGTGGTGCGAATGATGTGGGCGGACTCCAGCACGGTGATGTGCTTTCCCACCGCTGCGAGCGTCATGTCGAGGGGCTCGGCGAGCTGGCTCACGCTGAGCTCACCTCCGCGAAGTCTCTCGACCATTCCACGCCGAGTCGGATCGGCAAGTGCCGAGTAGATCGCATTCAAATTGTTTACCACACGGTAAAGTATTGCAGACTCCCAGGCAAAAGAAAAGGGCGGCCGAGCCCTACGAAGAAGACTCGACCGCCCGCGGCACCTAGCCGGTCTTGGGGCAGCTAACTAGGACATCCGGATTCAGTCCGACTGGAGTGAGAACGTGCTCAGCGGAATGAAAGTCTCGCGGTGACGACCCGTCGAGTGCGGCAGCAGTTCGCGGAGTTCTGCACGGAAGTCGCGGCGGCGCAGAGCACGGCGGCCCTGGAGACCGGTAGAGCCCAGCTCCGCAGAGCGAGCGGCGCTGAGCGGAGGGGCGCTGACGAAGAGATGCGTTGACATCGGACTAACCCACCTTGTGCAGCCACACGACTGCCGAGTCATCGGTGGCGTGGCGAAAAGCCTCGAGCTCATCATCCCAGGCTTGGCCGAGGGCCAGCCGCAACTCTCGATGCAACTCGAGCGCATTCGATCCGGCCGTCTCCATTGCGTAGCGGATGCGGTCCTCGGGGATAACGACGTTGCCGACGGTATCCGTCTGGGCGAAGTAGATCCCGAGATCGGGAGTGTGCATCCAGCGACCGCCATCGCTGCCGGCGGTGGCATCCTCGGTCACCTCGTATCGGAGGTGCTCCCAGCCGCGAAGCGCGGACGCGATGACCGCGCCGGTTCCTCGGGGACCCTCCCAGTAGTACTCGGCACGCTGTGAGCCCTTGAGTACCGGCTGGTCATCCCAGTTGAAGTTCACGGCACGTTCGAGGGCGCGACCAGCAGCCCATTCGATGTGTGGGCATAGTGCGCGTGGCGCGGAGTGGATGTACAGAACTCCGCGCGCAGTTGGGACAGTCACGGTTTCTCCATTCGTTCAGGTGCGACTTCCCCATCGACCTAGTGAACGGATTTCCGTGTATTGATTGAATTATTGCCGATGAACGACCGAAATAACAAGAGTGTCATTCGTGTGGCGTCAATTCGTGCAGTTCGCCGCCTGTGCGGGGCTCAGAACCGATCCGGTCACCGTGCTCATCACAATCAGCAGTCCCTGGTCCGATTGCGTGTAGATGCAGGTAGGCGCGGCGGTGATCGACGCCGCGTCGCCGTTGGATGCGACGTGAATCCGCGTGGCCCCGAAGGTCGGCTCCGGGGTCGCGATGGCGACAATCCTGTGCGGGCTGACGATGCTCCCGAGCGTCATACCCCACACCGCGACGGAGACGCCGAACACGGCGACCACGAGTACCCAGGCCGCCACGAGGCGTGCCGTGCTCCCCGGTGCCGCTACTGCCCTCATCCCTCCATTTTTGCGCTTAAGCGGGGAAACGCGCCTAACTCGTGCACTGGACGGTCGCAATCAACGCGCCCGTGGTCGATTCCACCGTCACCTCGTGCGGAGTCGGCGAGATCTCGGCGCACAGCGTTGCAGGGTTCGGCGGGCCGATGTTGGAGTAAACGGTAGCGATCTGGGGCGCCGCGGTCGCGACGGGAACCGGGGTCGGAGCGGCGCCGTCGTCGGGGTCCGAACGGAGGGATGCGCCCAGCTGCGAACCCCAGACCACAAATGCGGTCGCCATCGCGATTGCGAGCACGAGCCAGAGCACCCGATATCCGGCCGGAACCGTGCGCGTCGTCATTCCGTCATTCTCCCGCGTACTCGATATAGTTTCCGCGTAAGCACATTCCAACCCGGAGGTCGTGTGTCCGTTCGGCTGAGCCTTCTCGCACTGCTGGCGCAGGGATCGAGCTACGGCTATCAGCTTCGCAGTGAACTCGACTGGCGCACGGGTGGCGCGGGTCCGATCAATGTCGGGCAGATCTACAACACGCTCGACCGGCTCGAGCGCGACAAGCTCGTTCGAAAAACCGGGATCGGCAACTTCTACGAGATTACGGATGCCGGCCGCGCGGCGGTTGCGCAGTGGTTCTCCAGCTCGTCCCCCGTCTCGGAGCTGGCAGCCAAGCTCGCGCTGGCCGCGACGCTTCCCGGCGTCGACGTCGATGCGATTGTTCGTACCCAACGGGCCGCGCTGCCCGTTCCGCGGAACAATTCCGCGCCGTCCAGTTCGGCCGAACTCGCCGCTGAAATCGTTGCCGCCTCGGTGCGCGCGGCAGCCGAAAGCGGACGGGAACTCCTGGACGCCACCGAAAGGCTACTGGCGTCGGGAATACCCCGCACGCCGCTGTCGGACGAGGTCCCCAGGCGCGGTCGCCCGGCAAAGCCCGTCGCCTGACTATTTCGCCTGACCGTAGTTATCGACGACCGCGACGGTGAGCGGGAATTCCACCGGAAGCGCACCGAACAGCAACCGGCCCGCATCCGCCGCCGCCGAGCGAATCTCGTCGCTGACACGCTCCGCCAACGCCGCGGGTGTGTGCACGACCAGTTCGTCGTGCAGGAAAAAGACGAGGTGCGGTCCGTCGACGAACCAGCCGTCGCCCGAGAGCTCCGTCAGTCGATTTCGAAGGCTGGCCATCCAGCACAGCGCCCACTCCGCCGCCGTACCCTGCACGATGAAGTTGCGCGTGAAGCGTCCCCAGCTGCGCGCGTAGCTGCGGGCCCGATCGGCGGCGGCCGCTGTCGCCTCTTCGCCATAGGCATCGGCCTGAAGGGACCGCCAGGTGTCGCCGGGAGGCGGCGAACTGCGCCCCAGCCGGGTCGTCACGATCTCACCTCGCTCCCCCGCTCTGGCCGCATCCTCGACCAACGAGATCGCCCGGGGATAGGCGCGCTGGAGTTGTGGCATCAATCGACCGCCATCGCCCTGCGTCGCGCCATACATCGCGCCCAGCAGCGCGACCTTGGCGTGCTCACGGGTATCGATCGTTCCGCTCGCAACGATGCCCGCGTAAAGATCTCCCGCCGCCCCCGCCGCGACCATCTCCCGGTCGCCCGCCATGGCGGCAAGAATCCGGGGCTCCAGCTGGGCGGCGTCGGCGACGACCAGCTTCCAGCCGTCGTCGGCAACGGCCGCACCGCGCACCTGTTTCGGCAGCTGGAGGGCACCACCGCCGCTGGTTGCCCACCGACCGGTGACGACGCCGCCCACGACGTAGTCGGGCCGGAAGCGTCCATCCACCACCCAGGTGTCCACCCAGTGCCAGCCGTTGGCGCTCGCCAGCCTTGACAGCTTCTTGTATTCGAGGAGCGGCGCGATCGCCGGATGTTTGATCTTCTTCAGCTCCCACGAGCGAGTGCTCGTGGCCAGGACTCCGCCTTTTGCGAGACCTTTCAGTAGTTCGGCTGGGGAATCCGGATTGAGGTCGGGCACGTCCAGGAGTTCCCGAGTGGTGTCGAGGAGTTCGGCGATCTTCTGCGGTCGCTCGCCCGCGGCGGGCCGAGGACCGAGCAGCTCGCCGAGCAACTGCTCGTGAACGTCCGCGCGCCAGGGCATGCCGGCGAAACGCATCTCGGCGGCGACCAGCGCGCCGGCGGATTCGGCCGCCAGCAGGCGCTGGATTCGCCCCGGATCGGTGGACGCCGCGATCGCGGTGCGCTGCAGCTCCCATTCCGCCAGCACGTCGAGATCGGGTTCCGGTTCCTCTTCGACCAGCGCGAACAGTGCGCCATCCGGCTCTCGCTGTTGACGGGGCGGACGATCCCAGGGTCCCGCGGTCGCCTTCGCCAGCTGTGTATCCGCGGTCAGCACCGAGTTGCGCAGGATCGCGTGGCTGAGCCGCAGGTCGACGCAGCGCGCAACCCTCACGCCCTCGTCAAGGAGCCGCGGATACCAGACGGACGTGTCCGACCAGACCCAGCGCGGGGCATCCGCTTCGGACTCGAGCTCGTCGATGTAGACCGCGAAGTCCTCCTCGGGAACCAGCTCCGGCTCCCCGACCTCGGGCGTGAACATCACGCCGTCCGAGACGAGACCGACCACGATGTGCACGCATCCAGTCTGCCCGTCGCCGCCGACGCCCGCTCTCGACGCCCCGTTCCTTTCGCCTGTCGGAAATTCAGGGATCTCGTGCCTACAGGTTTCCGCTTCACAGGCACCGGGCGGACATCACGTTTCCATGGAAACGGATGTCCTGAATTTTCAACAGGGACGAGACAGATGGGTCCGCCATGGTCCTGCGGTAACCGGTGCCCGCCTATTCCTCGTGGAGCAGCGAGCCGTCCTTCTTCAGGACGTTCTTCTCTCCGGCCTCCACGGCCACCGAAAACCGGTTCTGCTTCGGCGGCAGAGGGCAGTTGAAGTTGTAGCTGAACGCGCACGGTGGCAGGACGGCCAGGTTGAAGTCGAGGGTGATCGTGCCGTCGGGGTTCGGGGCGACGAACAGAAACCGGCCAACCGAGTACGTGCTCACACCGCTCGTGCCGTCGGCGAAGACGAGCTGGAGCGCGCGACCCGCCTTGAACGCGGCGAGGTCGTAGTCGACGCCGTCCTTCGTGAACGTGATGGAGCCGGGGACGACCTCTTCCCGCGTGGATCCGTCGTCCTTGAGGTGCTCGAAGCCGACGGTCATCCCGCCCGGGATCTCGCTCCACGCCGCCGTGATCACCCAGTCCGGGTTGTAGGGGAAGGCGTCGATCGAGCCGAATTCCTGGATGCCCTCCGAGTTCGCATCCCACACCCGAAGCGCGTACGAACCGGCTTCACTCGCGATCACAAAACCGGTCACCGTGTCGCTGAACACGATCTCGCTGGGGCTGGGATCGTTCTTACCGCGAACCACCACGGACCCGTCCACCAGCTCTCCGTCGACGCGGATGTCGTCCGAGGCGGACGCGGTGAGCAGCAGTCCCGACTCGCCTTCCGGAAGCGGGGCCCAGGTTCCGGGGACGCCCCAGATGGTCTGCTCGGAGTCCACCCACTGTGTGTTGACGAGTGCCAGGCTGCCCTTCGGCTGCACCACCGCGAGTTCTCGTCGCGAGTGGTACGTGGCGTAGGCCTGCTCGGGTGTCTGGGTGGCGGTTGCGGCGTCGGTCATGCGATCCATCCTCGTTTAGGTCACTGACCCTAACGAACAGCCGCACGAAAATATTGCGACCCGCCGACGCGAGAGTTCAGTGCGGCCCGCCGCCCATGACGCAACAACGCGGGCCGCACTGTTTCCCTCGAACTTCGCCCTACAGATCCTCGCGCAGCAGCGTTTTCGATGACCCGGTCAGCCGGACCTCGACGCTGCTGATGTCCCCGTACGCGATATCGGACGAAGCGGTGAGGCCCGCGGCGTGCGGGCCGACAGAGGTCCAGGTGGCGACGACAGAACGCGTCCCGGATTTCTGTACGACGACCAGGTCGTAGGAGACCGGTGAGCCGTAAATACTGTTCGTCGCCCCCGGATAGGTGCACGACCAGTCGAACCGGGTTCCCCACGCTTTCTGGGTCACGCTCATGCGTGCCGTGACCATGTGCTGGTCGAGGGATGCCATCGCGATCGCTGGGGCGACGGGCGTCTGACCCGCTGTGAAGGCGACACCGCCCACTGTGATGAGCGCCACGACCGCGACGGCTGCTCCCAACACTCCAAATCGGACCCGGCGTCGCCGACGAGATGCGGCGACGGCCAAGCGCTGCACCAGGCCCGGTGTGTGCACGCCGTCGCGCAGGTGGTCGTCGACCCCGAGCGCGACATCGTCGCGTTCGAGGAGCGCTACTGCGTCTTCGGACGAGAGCTTGCTCAGGATGCCCGGAAGTCCGGCAAGTTCGGCCAGCCCGGCCGAGCACTCCGGGCACGTGGCGAGGTGTCGCTCGTAGGCGCGACGGTCGTCGGAGTCGAGCGCGCCGAGTACGTACGCGGCGTCCCAGTCGCGGAAGCGATCGACCTCGTCGGTCATTGGGTCACTCCCCTCTCCTGGAGCGCGATTCTCATCGCGCGAAGCGCGTAGTGCAGGCGGGACTTCACAGTTCCCTCCGGAAGATCGTTGCGTCGGGCAATTTCGGCGACAGACTGGCCCAGATAATAAGCGCTGACTACCGCCGTGCGGTGCTCCAGCGACAGGGATGCCAGCGCATCCGACAGCACCCAGGCATCCAGCAGGGCGTCAGAACCATCGGCCGTTCCGGCATCCGGAAGCGTGTCGGTCAGGATTTCGCGGGCGTGACGAGCGCTGCGTCGATCATCGATGACGATGTTGCGGACGACCGTGAACAGCCACGCCCGGGCCGACTCGTCGCTCTGCTCGAGGATCGCGGGTTTCTTCCAGGCGCGCAGCATGGCCTCCTGCACGACGTCCTGGGCGAACGTGTAATCGCCGGTCAGGCGCAGCGCGAATCGCAACAGCGCCGGGCCGTGGGCATCGTGGATGGCCCGCAGTAGCTCTGACTGGTCTGTCGGCACGTCTCTCCCCTCCGATTGTTACAACGAAGTCTGCGCGCAATCGGTTCAATCAAGCTGCTAGCATCCCGATAATCGCCGGCACCCGACCGGGCGAAGCCTGGAAAATCCGTGAAGAATGCCCTCCTCGCTGCCGCGGCGCTCGTGCTCGCCCTCGGCGGTGTTCTCGGCGCGGCCGCCGCCTCGTCCGCCGCTCCCGCACCGTCGCCATCGCCGACCGGAACTCCGACGTATGTGACCTATTCCGGTTCAAGCACCGAGACGACGGCGGATGGCAACACCCTGCCCACGAACCTGGCCTCGGAGGTCCGGATCGACTGCTCGAGCGGTGAATGCGTGGCCACCGTGCTGACCATCGACGATGTGCCCGACAATGCGGGACTAATCGACTTCACGCAGGGCAAGCGTCTGGTGCTAATCGACGGCAAGTTGAGGGTCGCGATGCCGGCATTCGGCGACCTCTGCGGCGCGTACTGGGTCGGCGCCGGGACGCTGACGCTCGACGCAACAGCGACGGGCTTCGTCGGCACGCGGACGTCGGCTCCGAGCGGCGAAATCCACTGCGCGGACGGCAGCGAAGCGGCCGCGCCGGCCTTCGTCGTCACGGATCGGTCCGCCCTGTCGGGCGGCGACCCGTGCGTCCTCGACGCGTCGTGCCCCACTCCCACGCCTACCGCCGCCGCGAGCGCGATACCCTCGGCCGCCGGACCGGGTTCCCCGGCGAAGGCTACCCACTTTTCGTCTCCCAGCACCCTGAGTGCGTTGCCGACCGTGACGAAATCCCTCACCGTGCATAATCTGCTCTGGGCCGCGGCCATCACTGTAGTACTCGTGCTGCTCGTCGCCTTTCCCACCCACCTGTTCAACACGGCAACCGAGCACGGCGCAGACCGGGCTCGGGAATGGTGGGCGAAGCGGCGGCGGGCACGAGTCGAAAAGACGGCGAACGCGAGACCCGTCGAGTATCGCGGATGGCCGCTGGCGGCCGGCGGAGTGCTGCTCGCCAGCCTGATCTCGTCCTTCGTCGACCCAAGTTTCGGATTCAATGCGGCAAGCGTTCGCGTCTTCCTCTCGATCCTCGCCTCGTTCCTGCTGGACGCGGTAGCCGGCTGGTTTCTCCTGATCTACCTGGTGCGCCGCACCAACCGGGAGGCCACGGCGACCTTCCGGTTCTCCCCCGCCAGCCTGCTCGTCGTCGTCGCGGCCGTGCTGTTCACGCGCCTGACCGGCTTCGCGCCGGGGATCATCTTCGGCCTCGTAGCGGGCGTCGCGTTCGGAGCCGTACTAGCGACGGCCGAGAAGGCACGGGTTGCCCTCGTCGGGCTCGGCTATTCCTTCGCCGTCGCGGTGATCGGCTGGGTCGGATACAGCATCCTGAATGGCACTGCGGGCGCGCATCCGTCGGCGGGAATCGTGTTCCTGCAGGAGACGCTGTCGTCGATGGCGATCGGCGGGATCGCGGCGCTCCCGATCGCGCTGATTCCGCTTCGCGGGCTCACGGGTTACGACGTCTTCGCGTGGAGCCGCTGGATCTGGGGCGGCGCCTACGCGGTCGGGCTGATCGGGTTCTTCGTCGTACTCATGCCGCTGCCGTTCTCGTGGACCGGCGTTCACATCAACCTCGTCGTGTGGGTCGGGGTGTATCTCGCCTACGCCCTCGCCGCGGTGGTCGCGTGGCTCGTTCTCGCGCGCCCGTGGGCCCGGGCCAGGACGCCGGAGGAGACCGGGCAGACAGGGCAGACCGAGACGATCGACACACCGGAGACGGCCTGAGGATGTACGCGACAGGCCCCGTAACGCGCGGGACACGTTCCGCTGGTAGCGTCGCCGCATGACACAGGCACGCGCAGAGTCGGGCCGCCTGACCCAGGAGAAGTGGCGGCGGCTCACCGACATCCCCCTCATGATCCTGGCCGCGGTATTCCTCGCGGCGTACGCATGGGAGGTGATCGCCGACCTGCAACCTCCCAAGGACCTGATTGCCGAGACGATCATGTGGGTCATCTGGGCGTTCTTCGTTATCGACTTCGTGGTCAGTCTCGTTCTCGCCGAACGGCGGGTGCGCTGGTTCTTCACGCACTTTCTCGACTTCCTCATCGTGGTGTTGCCGGCGTTGCGCCCCCTTCGGCTTCTTCGCCTCGTTACCCTCCTGCGATTCCTCAACCGCGGGGCCGGGCGAGCGCTGCGCGGGCGCGTGGTCACGTATGCGGCTGGCGCGGCGCTCATCCTCGTCTTCGTCGCCGCACTCGCCGAGCTGGATGTGGAGCGGCACGCGATCGGCAGTCACATCCACACCTTCGGCGACTCGCTCTGGTGGGCGTGTGTGACGATCGCCTCGGTCGGCTACGGCGACATCACGCCGGTCACGTTCGAGGGACGACTGATCGCGGTCGGTGTCATGGCGGCGGGAATCGCCCTGGTCGGAACCGTCGCTGCGACGTTCGCGTCCTTCTTCATCGACCGGGTGGCCATCACCACCCAGGTGGAGAACGATGAGACCCAGGCCGCCCTCTCGGTGCTCGCGGCAGAAATTACCGCGCTGCGGATCGAACTCTCCCGGGTCAGTGCCCCACCGACGGATGGACCACACCCGTGACCGGGTCGGCGCCCGTCTCGACGCTCGAGGGCTGGGCGAGATCGTCGTTCACGGGCGGTGGTCGCACGCACGACGTGTACGAGAAGGGCAGCGGGCCCGGCGTAGTCCTCATCCCCGAGATCCCCGGAATGACACCCGAGGTTCTGGGGCTAGCGCAGTACCTGGTCGAAAGCGGCTTCACCGTCGCAGTTCCGTCCCCATTCGGTGTCCCCGGCAAAGAAGGGAGCGCCGGGTACACGATGCGCACGCTCGCGCGCGTGTGCGTTTCGGCCGAGTTCCACGCGTTCGCACTCGACTCCCACCGACCGATCACGGACTTCCTTCGCGCTGTCGCCTCCGACCTCGCCGGACGGACGCCGGGAGCCGGCGTCGGCGTGATCGGCATGTGTTTCACCGGCGGTTTTGCCCTCGCGACGGCGATCGACGGTTCCGTCCTCGCATCCGTGCTCAGCCAGCCCGCGGTCCCCTTCCCGACCAGCCGCGCCCGTCGAATGGATCCCGGTGCCTCGCAGCACGACATGGATGCGATCGTCGCTCGCACCCAGACCGACGGTCTCTGCCTGCTCGGGCTTCGGTTCAGTGAGGACGTGAGCGCACCGCGGGCGCGCTTTTCCGGGCTGAAGCAGCGTCTCGGCGACGCCTTCGAGGTAATTGAGCTCGACTCCTCCGCTGGAAACAGCGGCGGCTATTCGAAGGGGGCCCACTCGGTCCTCACCGGCGAAGTCCGAGAAACCCCGCCCAATTCGGCGTATGAAACGCGGGAACACGTGGTCGAATTCCTGCGCAAAAACATCAGCCGGAAGGCTGACTAGTTTTACTCACAGGGCTGACCTGAGCGTCCCTCACCGTCAATAGACTGACGCGCATGAGCAAGCAGTGGAGTGAGAGCGCGTCCGTGTACCTCGCACGACGCGACCTTTGTCCGAGGTGCGACTACCCGATCACTCGGCCCGATCGCTGCACCCACTGCAACGCCGACCTGGGCAGTCCGGTAGCCGCCCAGATCGTCGCGGCGTCCACGGCGGTCATCGCCGCACTGTTGGCGCGCCAGCAGCTCGTCGACAGCCTTCCGACGCTGGTGCCGGTGGCTCCGCCGGTCGCCGTCGCTCCCGTTCCCTCTGCCCCGCCCGTCGCCGTTGCTCCCCGCGAGGGATCGCAGATCAGCGTCCAGTCCGTTCTCGCGATCGTCGGTGCAGCGCTACTCGCGGTCGCCGCGATCGTATTCACCTTCCTGAACAAGGACCTCACCGACTTCAACACACGCACCACGATCGTGGCCGTGACGACCGTGATCTTCCTCGGTGGCGCCTGGCTGCTCGCTCGCGCCCGACTCCAGTTTTCCGCGGAGGCGATCGGGGCCCTCGGTATGGTGTTCGTCGGCCTCGACGTCTGGGCGTTCTCGCACAATGCGCCGCACAGCGTCAGCCCGTTCGTCTTTGCCGGAGTCGGCACATTCATCGCTGCCGGGATCATGGTGGGCTTCGCGATTCTCGTGAAGGTCCGCACCTGGCTCTGGCTCGGACTGCTGGGTCTGACCACGGTGCCAGCCTGGTTCGGGTATGCCGTGCACACCGACTGGTCGGCGGTCATCGGGCACATCGGCGCTGGCTTCATTGCCCTTGGCGTTGCGGAAGTCGCGCGTCGTCTCGGCGGGAGATTCGACAGCGGACTGCGGGCGGATCGCTGGATGGCAACGACAGTTCAGTTGATCGTCCTCGCCGTGGTTGGTCTTCAGCTGCTGGTGCTCAGCGAAGACGGGAATGAGTCGCGAGGCGCGGCCGCCCTCGCAGCGCTGGCCGTGATGGCGCTTCTCAGTACTCGCAACGAGCTGCGGCGCTTCTGGAGCTTTGCTGCCGGCGCACTAGCCACGCTCGCGGCCGTCGAGCTTGTGCTTCAGGTGAACCTCGACGAGAGCGACTGGTTCGTTGCGCTCGCTCCCGCGTGTGCCGCCGCCGCAGTCGTTCTACTGTGCGCCCTAACGCGAGTCCGCGTCGGCAACGCCGATTCACGGGTGTCACGAACCGCGGTACTGGTCGGCGCGCTGTCGGTGCTGCTCGCATCCGCGATCGTCGCGGTGGGAGCCGCTCTCGTGCAGCTGCTCGTGCCGTTCGGCAGCCTCATCCCGCGCACGTTCGGCCTGGCGACCGTCCTCGGGCTGGTCGCGACAGCGCTGGCGCTCACGGCGATCTGGAGGCTCTCGTCCTCGACTGTTCGGCCCGCATTCCGTCGGGCGGCGTTCGCCCTCGCGCTCTCGATCGGCATGCTGGCGCTCATCTCTCTCACCGAATGGACGGGCCTGGCGCACGTCTGGGAGGTGAGCATCGCACTGCTCGGCGCGGTTGCCCTCAGCCTGGTGCTCGCGTTCATCGCGGGCGCGCAGCGCGCCGCTGTGGCAACGCGGCTGCCCGTCCTGATCGGCATCCACCTGCTGGTGATCCACGCGGCGATCGTCGCCTGGGCGGATCCACTCCTCAGCCAGCTGGGCGGCACGGCCGTCGTCGTCGCATTCGTCGCGATCGCTCTCGCGGTTCCCACTGTGCTGCGGCCATTCCACACGGCGATCGGCTTCGCATACGCACTCATCGTTTTCGCCCACGTGCTCCAGCTGGCGCACCTCGAGAACATCGCCGTGTTCTGCCTGACGACGACGCTGGCCTCCGTCGCAGCGCTCGTGGTCACTCTGATCCACCGCGTGCCACCCCGGTACTGGTACGCCGTGCTGATCGTGACCGCGGTGCCGTTCCTTATCGGCATCGTGGATGTGCTGTTCGTCCGGAGTGGATGGACTGCGCTCTCGACCGGTGTCACGTTCGCCCTCGCACTCACGCTCGTCGTGACGAGGCGTCCCGGCCTCAGTCGCGTGCTGCGTGGGGTAGCGGCCGCCCTTCTGGTTCCCGCCCTCGCCGTCGTCGTGGTCTGTCTCGGAGCGCAGCTCATCCTGGTGAGCGCATCCCCCATCACTCTGCCGATCATCGCCATCATCGTCGCCTGCGTACTGCCCAGCACCGCCCTGATCGGAGCGGGACTGACCCGCCGCGGGATCCCGGATGCCGACTCGGCGACGTCACGGCTCTGGATCGAAATCTCGTCGCTGGTCACCGGCGGAATCGCGGTGATCCTGGCGCTCGTCCGCGCCGCCGCCGGACTCAACACGAGCCTGATCGTGCTACTCATCATCGGCCTCGGCGCCGCCGCGACCGCCCTGATTAATCACCGTCGCTATGGGTGGATCGTGGCGGCCACAAGTTGGACGGGCGCGCTCTGGTGCTTCTGGGGAACGCTCGGCGTGCAGGTGCTGGAGCCCTACCTTCTCCCGCCGGCCGTGGCCGCGGCGCTCATCGGGTTCATCGCGGTCCTGCGCCGACTGCCCGGGCTCGGACTCTATGCGGTGGGGCTCGCGTGTGCGGCCCTGCCGACGCTCGTGGTCCTGATCGGTTGGGGCAACGGATCAGCCACTCCATGGCGCGCCTATGGCCTGATGGCGGGAGCCGCGCTCCTGTTGGTGCTTGGCTGGTTCGCGCGGCGCAGCCGGTGCACACCGTTCGGGACGACCGCGACGCCCACCCTCATCGTCGCCATTGTTGCGGCGGCGGGTGGAGCGGTCGAGGGAGCGCGGGTCGCCTCACGTCTCGACACTTTGTGGCTCGCGGGATTCCAGCCCACCATGTTCGCCGTGCTGGAGCTCGGCGTCGTGGCTGCGGCCCTCGCGGCGATCGGTGGCCGTTTCCTGGTGACGCCCAGCCGGCTGACCAACGGCCGCTGGCGCTGGGTATACATCCCCGCGACGCTTTATCTCGCCGTGCCGCCTCTCCTCGCCGACCGGACCGGCTGGTTGTCCGTCTGGACGATGTTCGTACTGACGCTCGTGCTCCTCGCGGTCATGATCGCGACCACGGTTCGCGCAAGAACCGGGCCGGTCGCGCTGCCCCCGGTGTGGTTCCTGTTCGTGGTCGCGTGGTGCACCGCAGTCGGCGGGTGGAGCAATCGTGACCTGCGGGTGGAGGCATTCTCCGTTCCGCTGGGGCTTTCGTTGCTGGCGGTCGGCATCATCGCGATGCGCGGGTCGCAACCCTCCAGCCGCAGCCTGAACGCCTGGCCCATCGGCTTCTCTGGCACCTGGCGCCTCCTGACGCCCGGCATTGTCGTGACGTTCCTGCCGTCGATCCTGGCCACGGGCACGGACCCGCAGACGCTTCGGGCGATCCTCGTCATCGCGCTGGCTCTGCTCGCCATCCTCATCGGCTCGCTACGCAGGCTCGGTGCCCCATTCCTTCTCGGCATCATCGTGCTGCCGCTTGAGAACATCACCGTGTTCGCCGCCCAGATCGGCCACACCATCAGCGCGACGTCCTGGTGGATCACCCTCGCCACCGCCGGAGCGGTGCTGCTGGTGATCGCCGTCACGTACGAACGGCGCAGCGGCGGCGACAAGGGAGTCGCCGCCCGCATCCGGGATCTTCGTTAGGCGTCCAGAGTCCCCCGATCCACGCGCGGGCCTGGTGGCATCCCGAGCCTCGGAGTAGGGCGGATGGGACTTGAACCCATGACCGACGGATTATGAGTCCGCTGCTCTAACCAGCTGAGCTACCGCCCCGTCGCCGCCCGGCGGCGGCATCCTTACGATACAGGCCCAAGCGGGACCGATCCGGTTCATCGAGTTGACGCAAGTGGTCGCTCTTCGACGCTTCTACCGACGATTTGTGTCAACTCGACGTGCGCTCGGCCCGTCCGGGAGAGCCCCCGCTTTACTTGGCGCGGATAGGGCGGGGCGCCTTCGCGCGCACCTTCGCTATCCGCTGCCGGATGACCTCGTGCAGCGGTAGGGATGCCTCGATGAGGGGTTCGACGACCTTGTGCCCGCGGTAGAGCTCCTCGAACGTGGTGATCGTGCGGTTGATATCGTGTGCCTGCACGATGCGCAGGCTCTCCTGTTTGAAGGCCTGCAGCTCGTCGTCGGGCATCGTCAGCACATCGGTGAGCCGCGCCGCGAACTCCTCGATGTCGCCCGGCTCGTACAGGTAGCCGTTCTTGCCGTCGTGCACGAGGTGCGGCAGCGCCAGCGCGTTCGCGGCAACGACGGGGAGGCCGGTCGCCAGCGCCTCCATGGTCGCGATGCTCTGCAACTCCGCGATGGACGGCATCGCGAAAACCTGTGCACGGGTGAGCGCCTCGCGCAGGAACTCGGTGGTCACGTAGCTGTCGAACTGGACGCGATCCAGGATGCCGAGCGCCTCGGCCTGCGCCCGAAGCGGCTCCTCGAGCTCGCCGCCACCCACAATCTCGAGCTTCGCATTCAGCGACGGGTCGAGCAGCGCGAACGCGTCGATCAGCTCGCTGATGTGCTTCTCGCTCGTCACCCGACCGACGAACATGATCAGGTTCTCTTTGTTCGGTGAGAAGTCCGGCGTGTAGAGGCTCGCATCCAAACCGCACGAGATCGCGAGCACGCCCTTCAGGTGCGTGTGCTCCTCCAGGAAGTCCGCGGCACGACGCGTCGGGCTGGTCATGGCCTCGGCGCGACCGTAGATGCGTCCGGCATCCCACCAGAGCCAGCGGATGAACGGCGCGCGCACAAACTGCGGCAGCAGGCTGAACTCGATCAGGTTGTCGGGGATCACGTGGTTGGTGGCGATCAGGCGCACGTTCTTTTTGAGCGCCTGCGCCGACAGGCCACGGCCGACGACGATGTTCGATTGGAAGTGAACGACATCGGGCTTCACATCGCGGATGATCCGCTTGCTGTTGCCCTGGATCTGCCACGGTAGCGCGAAGCGGTACCAGGGGTGGGTCGCGAACCGCCAGCTCTTCAGCCGGTGCACGGTGACTATCTGGCCGAAGTGCTCCTCCTGGAAGACGCCGTGCTCCGTCTTGCTTCCCGCCGGAGCGACGACGTGTACGTTGTGACCTCGCGCGGCCATCCCACCGGCAAGGCTCCCGGCGAATGTTGCCGAGCCATTCACTTGCGGCGCGAAGGTGTCTGCGCCGATGACGATCGTCAGGGGCCCGTTGTCGGAATCGGCTGGAACGTCAGGAACGGCGTCATATGCGGCGGCGCTCTGGGGGGCGTCAGTCAAGTTGGGGGTTCCCTCATCTATGCGATCGGGCGGTCATCCGCGATCGTTTAGTGCACTGGGTAGCTACCTCAACGGTACCCTAGCGGCGAATCTGTGGGTGATGTTTCGACAGCTGGAAGACCCCGAAGATCGCGACGATGCCGGCGAGCACGAAAACGACGGCCGCCCAGATCGGCGCACCGGTCGCCTCGCCCAGCACGACGATGCCAATGGTGACGCCGACGAGCGGGTCGATGACGGTGAGTCCGGCCACCACGAGATCGGGGGGCCCGGACGAGTACGCGGTCTGCACGAAATAGGAGCCGAGCAGGGCCGCGAGGATGAGACCGAGCAGGCACACGATGGTCAGCGAGTCACTGACGTGCAGTCCGCGGTGCGCCTTGATAATCGTCTGGATGCGGTCGATGTCCACCTTG
The DNA here is from genome assembly GCA_036491035.1 of Galbitalea sp. GTDB lineage: Bacteria > Actinomycetota > Actinomycetes > Actinomycetales > Microbacteriaceae > Galbitalea. The sequence goes on from DASXCU010000172.1 coordinate 21,148, forward strand.
GCGAGAGTCGCGACGAACCCGAACAGGATGCCCGCGCCGACGATGTAGAAGATCATCGTGAACCGCTTGCGGAAGAAGGCGAAGACGAGGCTCGCCGTCACGAGGACGATCGCCAGGATGATCAGCACCACGATCAGCTGCTTCGGACCGATCGCGACGGACGTGGTCGTCAGTGCGGCGATCGTCACGAACACGCCGACGCCGATCACGCAGAAGGCGATCGCACGGATGGATACCGCATCCAGCTTCTTATGGCTGACCCGTGAATTGACGATTGAGGTAATCACGAGCCCGACCACACCGAGCGGCTGCACGACGGTCAGGGGCGAGAACGTGAGACTGAGCAGCTGGCACACGATTGCGAGCCCCAGCATGAGCGTGCCGATGAGCCATGACGGGCGGCGCGCCAACGACAGGAGCTGACGGATGTTCAGTCCGGCCTTGTCCTCGGGAGCGGTCGACGCATCCACCTTGCTGACGCCACGGTGCTGGAACTGTGCGCCCAGGGCCAGGAAGACCGATCCCACCAACGCTATGGGGATACCAAGCGCCTCCTGTGGAGTCAATGTGACGAGGTGGAGGGACACCCGATGAATCTACCTGTCTGGAGGCCGATAATCTGTCTGAATGGCCGTTCTCCCAATCCGAATCAGTGGCGATCCCGTTCTGCACGAACCGGCTGACCTGGTGGGAAAAATTGACGCCTCGGTGAAGTCCCTCGTGGCTAACATGTTCGACACCATGGAGGCCGCGCCCGGTGTCGGGCTGGCCGCGCCGCAGGTCGGTGTCCCGCTGCGCCTCTTCGTCTACAACTGGGTCGACCGCGACGACCGGCTCTGGCGCGGCACCGCCATCAACCCGGAGCTATGGATCACGCCGACACCGGTCGGCGAGCCGGACGAGGAGACCGAGTCGGAGGGATGTCTGTCGATCCCCGGTGAGCGGTACGGCCTCCGTCGCTCCCCCCTCGCCCTGCTTCGCGGCACGGAACTGGATGGGACGAAATTCGAAATCTCGGCGGACGGCTGGCTCGCCCGCATCTTCCAGCACGAGTTCGATCACCTCGACGGCATCCTCTACGCGGATCGACTCGGCCACGCCTCGGCTCGGTCCGTCGCCAAAGTTATCAAGAAGCGCGGCTGGGGCGTGCCCGATCAGAGCTGGCTGCCCGGCGTCGATCACCTCGAAGACTAGACGGCAACTCCCCCGGAGCCTCAGGGCCCGAGGGAGTTGTCGTCAGCAGAGACGGCTACTTGGCGCCGGGGTTCTGCATCCCGCTGTTGGCGCGCAACACCTCGAGGCGCGCGCGGTACTCCTTCTCGTCGATGTCGCCCTGGGCGAAGCGCTCGGCGAGCGTGGACTCCGCGCCACGAGCGGCGTTGCCCCACGGTCCGAATCCACCGTGGCCGTGACCGTAGCCCATCGCGTTCCAGCGAGCCCAGCGGCGACGACGACCGCCGACCGCGAAGACGATGATCAGTACGACGATGATGAGCCAGATCAGCGGCCCGATGAAGAAGAGCGGGAAGAAGCCAAAGCCCCCATGGAACGCGGGAGCGACGGCGGCGAGCGATGACAACACGATGTATTCCTTTGCTTGTGAGGTTCGGGTGAACCTTCTGGAATACAGCCTCGTCGGATGCTCGAGCCGCTGAATCTGCCGGTCGGAGTTGATTTAGTACTCCCTGCGGAGCAGTTTTTCGGAGGCGCTACTCCCGGCGATCCGGCTAAATCCAGCCAGCCTTCACGAGACCCGTTTCGTAGGCGACAACGACGAGTTGAACGCGGTCGCGGGCGGCCAGCTTCGACATGATCCGGGAGACATGGGTCTTCGCGGTCAGCGGGCTGAGGTACAGCTCCCGCCCGATCTCGTCATTCGTCAGACCGCGCCCCACCAGAGCGAGCACCTCGCGCTCTCGATCGGTGAGCGCTCGGAGTTGCGCGGTATCCGGCGCGTCCTTCCAGTCGACGGCCACCCGCTCAAGCAGGCGCCGGGTGACGCTGGGGCTGAGCAGCGCGTCTCCGCCGGCGACGACCCTTACCGCTCGGATCAGGTCGACGGGCTCCGTGTCCTTCACCAGGAATCCGCTGGCACCCGCGCGGATGGCGTGCCCGACATATTCATCGAGTTCGAACGTCGTCACGATCACGATGTGCGTTCCACCGAGCTTCGGATCGGCGACGATCTGCTCGGTCGCCCACAGTCCGTCGCCGTCGGGCATCCGGATGTCCATGAGCACGACATCCGGACGCTCCCGCTTCACCAGCTGGACGATTTCACTTCCGGTCCCGGCCTCTCCGACGATCTCGATGTCGGGCTCCGCCTCGAGGAGGCTGCGGAACCCGGCGCGGATGAGCGTCTGGTCATCGGCGATGGCGACTCGGATCATGACGGCCTTCCTGCGGAACGAACGGGGATGCGTGCGGAGACCCGGAACCCGCCGCCCGGCGCGGGTCCGGCGTCGAGTGTTCCGCCGAGGAGTTCGGCCCGCTCGCGCATCCCCAGCAGCCCCCGACCCTCGGTCTCGCCGCTCGGAGCCGGCGCGGCGCCATTGTCAGTAACGGTGACGACGTAGAAGCCCTCGGTCTCGCTGAGTTCGACGGCGGCCGAGGTCGCATGGGCGTGACGCACAATGTTGGTGAGCGACTCCTGCACGATCCGGAACATCGCGAGCTGGGTCGCCTGCGGAACGTGCACGGGGTTACCGGTGACCGTCACCTCGATGCCCTGGGTGCTCACGGATGCGGCGAGCCACTCGAGGCGGCTGAGATCAGACTCCGGGACGAGTGGGGCATCCTCGTCGCCGCCCTCGGCGCGCAGCACTCCCAACACGACGCGCACCTCGTCGAGCGCGGACTTGCTGGTCTCTTTGATGCTGGCGAGCGCTTCTCGCGCCTTGTCGGGCTGGGAATCCATCAGGTGGAGCCCCACCCCCGCCTGGACGTTGATCTGGCTGAGCGAATGGGCAAGGACGTCGTGCAGCTCTCGCGCGATTCGGACCCGCTCCGCCTGCACCTCACTCTGACGACGTTGGGTTCGGATGCGGGTGATCTGGGCGAGCCGGTCCGCGCGGGTCCGCGACGACTCGCCGATTCCGAAGACGATGAGGATGCCGAGTGTCGTGGCGGCGACACGGAACGGCGACCAGTCGGTGCCGAGAACAATGGAGAGAACGAGGCTGAGAATCCAGGCCGAGCCAACCGAAATCCACGCCCAGGACCGCGCGCCGTGGCTGATCGCGCTCACGATGGCAAACGCCAGCGAGATATAGACGGCGGAATTGTCTGGGCCGACCACGAACAAATCGGCCGCGGCCGCTGCGGCAACAAGCGTGACGACCGGGCCGGGAAACCGCCGCCGGACCAGCAACGCGAACGGACCGATCAGCGTCAGCCCGACGGTGAACCAGAACTGGATGCCGGTGAAGTGGAGCACCTCCGGCCGATGCCCGGGGGTGAACGTGAGGAACGTGGACGGCACCTGCACGACCAGCGAGAAGAACACCGGGAAGATGAGCCGCCAGCGACGCTGGCGACGGATGTGCTCGGGGTCGGTCCAGTGGCCCCAGTGCGGATTCCCCCGGGGCGGGGCGCTCTGGTACGTCCCGGGCTGTCGCATGGCTCGATCGTACGCGGGGCCCACTCGCCGAACATCCCCTGCCCGGATACTGCGACTACTCCCGCGGGAGTACTGAGTTCAAAAAAAAATAGCCCTCGGTCGTGGAGGACCGAGGGCTATCGCTCCCCGACTTGGACTCGAACCAAGAACCGCCGCATTAACAGTGCGATGCTCTGCCAATTGAGCTATCGAGGATTGCTGGAACAGCTTAGCTACTTTACCAAAGTCTGCGAGAGAGCCAAATTACCCCAGGAGCAGGTACGTCGGGGACTGCACGACGAGCGTGCTGTGCTGCACCGGGAGTCCGTCTTCGCCGAGCGTGAACGTGACCACCGAGTTGCTGAGTTGGTTGGCGACGCGCAGGTACTCGCCGTCGATGACGAGGTGTCGAGGCCATCCTCCGCCGCACCAGACCGAGCCGACGGGTGTCAGGGTTGCGCCGTCGGCACCGACCGCGAGGGTGGCGATGGTGTCTCCGCCACGCAGCCCCGAGTAGGCGAATCGGCCGTCCGCGCTCACGGCGATCGCTGAGGAGTGATCGCCGTCCTCCGCGCCCGGAAGTGCGACGCTGGAGACGATTTCGAACGTGCCGTCAGCTTGTTTGAGAACGAAGATCTCGTGGCTGTTCTCGGTGAGCATCCATACGTGCCCGGAAGAGTGCAGGTACAGGTCGCGCGGTCCGCTGCCCTTCGGGAACGATACCGAGCCGGTGCGCTCGAGGAGTCCGCCCGAGAGAGTGTGGACATAGACGACGTCGTTACCCAGGTCGGTCGTCAGCACGGTGCCGTCGCCGAGTTCCAGGATGGCGTGCGCGTGCGGTCCGCTCTGGTTGATACGCGAAACCTTGCCGTCGCCGCGGAGGGACTGCGCCGTCTTACCGAGGGCACCCGAAGCCGTGATCGCGTGCACGTCGACCGTTCCGTCGCCGTAACAGGCGACGGCCAGTGCCGCCCGATCGCCGAGCACCGCCAGTGCACAGGGCAGTTCGCCGGCCGTGTCCTGGACGCTCAGCACGTGAAGCTCATTGCCCGCCACTCGATACGCCGAGACAACCCGCGCACCCTCGCCCGCCGCGTAGACCACGTCGCCCGAGCTCGCGAGGAACGAGGGCGAATCCGCGACGACCGCGAGGCCGTGGTTCTCGAGCGAGCCATTCGCAGCGGGCTGCAGAACAACGATTCCTTCGGCTGAACCGTTCATGTCCTCCGTGTACGCGCCGACCCAGATCCTGCTACTTGACACCGAGCTCCTCCGCCGCCTTCAGGTCGCTGAGCGCCCGGGCAAGTCCGGACACGTACTCGTGCTGCGGCGAATCCAGTACTTCGTCGACGGCACCGATTCCTACGATCATCCCACGGTGCATGACGGCGACCCGGTCACCGAAACGCCGAACCTCGCTGACGGTGTGGCTGACGATGAGCGCGGAAAACGAGCGATCCTTGTGCAGGTTCGCGATGATGTCGAGGATCGTGCCGCGGACCGTGACATCGATCCCGGCGGTCGGATCGTCAGCCACCAGCAGTGATGGCTCGAGGATGAGCGCCTTCGCGATCGCGACCCGCTGGCGCTGGCCGCGGCTCAGCTCGTGCGGGTACGAGTTCATGGTCGTAAGCGGCAGCCGAACGGCGTCGATGACGGTCGCGACCGCGATTCCGGCCTCCAGCTGGTCGAAGTTCTCGTCGCGCGAATAGATCGGCTCCGCGACGTTCTCACCGACTGTTAGCCGTCCGTCCAGCGCGGCGCCGGCATCCTGCGGCACGTACCCGATCTTCAGTGTGAGTCGATCGCGTTTGCGCTGCGAAATGTCACGCACCGGGATTCCGAGCACCTCGAGTGACCCGCCCGAGATGATCGGATTGGGTCCCCCGGTTCCGGCCATCCCCGCGACCGCACGCGCGAGCGAGCTCTTGCCGGATCCGGACTCGCCGATCACGGCCAGGATCTCGCCCTGCGGGATCTCGAATGAAACACCGTTGACCGCCTGGTGGCGGGACGTGGACCGGCTCGCCGTGTAACGGATCGACAGGTCGTCGGCTCGCACGGCGAGCGGCGGGCGGTGGAGCTCGTCGGTCACGTTATTCCTTGGTCTGGAGGGAGCGCAGCTTCTCGCGACGGATCGCCTGCTCGGTCGGGTCCGGCACCGGCAGGGACGCCAGCAGTCGCTGGGTGTATGGATGCTTCGGCGCGACGAGCACCTCGGCCCCCGTACCCTCTTCGACCAGCTTGCCCTGATAGAGGACGGCGATCCGGTCCGCCAACAGGTCGACGACCGCGAGGTCGTGACTGATGAACAGCGCCGCGAAGCCGAACTCCCGCTGCAGCTCCGAGAATAGCTCAAGGACTCGGGCCTGAACGGACACGTCGAGCGCGCTGGTGGGCTCGTCGGCGATCAGCAGGGTCGGCTCGAGGGCGAGCGAGCGAGCGAGGCTGGCGCGCTGACGCTGGCCACCGGACAGCTCGTGCGGATAGCGATCGCCGAACGACTGGGGCAGTTGAACCGCCTCGAGCAACTCGTTCACGCGCGGACGCGCCGCAGCGGCATCGCCGGAGCGACCGTGAACCACGAGTGGCTCCGCAACGCATTCGGCGATGGTCAGGAGCGGGTTGAAACTCGATGCCGGATCCTGGAATACGAACCCGATGTCTCCGCGCAGTGGGCGGAACTTGCGCTCGGTGACGCCGTTCATCTCCTGCCCGAGTACGGTCAGCGATCCACCCGAGACCTTGGTGAGTCCGCCGATCGCACGGCCGATCGTGGTCTTTCCCGACCCGCTCTCACCGACCAGGCCCAGCACTTCGCCCGCGTGAATCTGGAAGCTGACGTCATCGACGGCGCGGAATCCGCGGCGCCCGAGCCGGCCGGCGTACTCGATGACAAGGTGGTCCGCCGCAACGACCGGAGCATCCTCGACCTTCGGACGAGCGGAGGCCCGCGCTCGCGTCTCCGCGACCGCGGTGCCGAGCTTCGGCACAGCCGCGAGGAGGCGCCTGGTGTAGTCCTCCTTGGGATGCGCGAACAGGTCGTGCACCTCGGCCTGCTCGACGACTTCGCCGTTGTACATGACCGCCACGCGGTCCGCGAGATCCGCGACGACGCCCATGTTGTGGGTGATCAGGATGATGGCGGTACCGAACTCGTCCCGGCAGCGACGCAGCAGGTCCAGGATCTCGGCCTGCACCGTGACATCGAGCGCGGTGGTCGGTTCGTCCGCCACGATGACCTCGGGCTCGAGCACCAGCGCCATGGCGATGACCGCACGCTGCTTCTGGCCACCCGAGAACTGGTGCGGATAGTAGTTGACCCGCACCTCGGGATCGGGGATCCCCACCTTGCCGAGAATCTCGATGGCTTTGGCGTGAGCCTGCTTGCGGGTGTATTTGCCGTGAGCGCGAAGACCTTCGGCGATCTGCCAGCCCACCGTGTACACCGGGTTCAGCGCGGTCGACGGCTCCTGGAAGACCATGGCCACATCGACGCCGCGCACGGCACGGAGCTGCTTCTTGCTCAGCTGCACGACATCGTGGGCGCTGACGAGCACGACGCCGCTCTCGGTGGCGGTTTCGGGGAGCAGACCGAGCACGGCTTTCGCGGTGACCGACTTACCACTGCCCGACTCCCCCACAATGGCGAGCACCTCGCCCGGGTTGACGCTGAGGCTCAGGTCGCGCACGGCGACGACGGGCGCCGCATCGGTCGCGAACGAGATGTCGAGGTGCCGAATGTCGACGACGGGTTCCATGATCAGCCCTCCAGCTCGTCGATGTTCGCGACCTCGTCGTCGAGGGCGCCGCCGCCCTGCACCGAGACATCCGCGAGGCTCGTTACGCCCTCGGCGCGACGACGGGTGCGGAGTCTCGGATCGGCAAGGTCGTTGAGGCTCTCACCAACGAGCGTGATGCCCACGATGACCAGCACGATCGCGGATCCCGGGAAGATCGAGGTCCACCAGATCCCGCTCGTGACGTCCGAGATCGATTTGTTGAGGTCGTAACCCCACTCCGCCGCCGAGTTCGGCTCGATGCCGAACCCGAGGAAGCCGAGGGCGGCGAGCGTGAAGATAGCCTCCGACGCGTTCAGCGTGAAAATCAGTGGCAGCGACCGGGTGGCATTCCTCAGCACGTGACGGAACATGATCCGGATGGTGCTCGTGCCGATCACCTTCGCCGATTCGACGAACGCCTCCGACTTGATACGCACGGCCTCTGCGCGAATGACCCGGAAGTACTGCGGGATATACACGGCGGTGATCGAGAGGCCGGCCGCGAGCACACCGCCGAACAGGTTCGACGATCCGCCGCTGATGACGATCGCGGCGACGATGGCCAGCAGCAGCGTCGGGAACGCATAGATCGCGTCGGCGATGACGACGAGAACCCGGTCCAGCCATCCGCCGATGTACCCAGACACGACGCCGAGGAGGATCCCGATGAAGAAGGACAGCACGACCGCGACAATGATCGCGAGCAGGGCGGTCTGGGCGCCCCAGATGACACGCGACAGCACGTCGTAGCCGCCGACCGTGGTTCCCAGCAGGTGTGTCGCGCTGGGCGGATCCTGCGCCCCGAAGTTGCCGTGTGCGCCTCTCAACTGCGCGTAGCCGTATGGCGCGAGCAGCGGAGCGAAGATCGCGGTGAGAACGAAGATCCCGGTCAGGACGAGGCCGGTGATGAGCATCCCGCGCTGCAGGCCGACGCTCTGTCGGAGGCTCCGGATGACGGGGAGGCCCTGAACGAATACCCGTCGACGCGACGGGGTGATCACACTCATCAGTACCTCACTCTCGGGTCGATGAGCGCCGCGATGATATCGACGATGAAGTTGGTGACCGCGACGATTACCGCGAGGAGGGCGACGATGCCCTGCACCGCCACGAAATCTCGGGAGCCCAGATACTGCGTGAGCTCGTATCCGAGACCACGCCACTCGAAGGTTGTTTCCGTCAGTACCGCGCCGCCCAGCAGTAGGGCGATCTGGAGGCCGATCACCGTGATGACCGGGATGAGCGCCGGCTTGAACGAGTGCCTGGTGACAAGCCGGAACTCGCCGACACCGCGCGACCGCGCCGCATCCACATAGTCCGTGCCGAGCGTTCCGATCACATTCGTGCGGACGAGCCTCAGGAAGATTCCCGCGGTGAGGAATCCGAGGGCCAGCGCGGGCAGCACAGCGTGTTGCAGCACGTCACCGATCGCATCCGGATCGCCGCTGTTGATCGCATCGATCAGGTAGATGCCGGTCGGATGGGGCACCGATTGGAGCTCTAGCTCGGTGCGGGTCGAGGCTCTACCTGCGACGGGGAGCACGTTGAGCCACACCGAGAACACCAGCTTCAGTAGCAGACCGACGAAGAACACCGGCGTCGCGTACCAGAGAATCGCGAAGACGCGAAGGATGGCGTCCGGCCAGCGGTCGCGGAAGTACGCGGCGACCATGCCGAGCGGGATTCCCACAATGACTGCGACGATGAGCGCGTACACGGCGAGCTCCAGTGTCGCGCCGCCGTACTCGGCGAGGATCGCCGTGACCGGGCGGCCGTCCGTGATGGTGTTGCCGAAGTTGCCGGTTGCGATGTGGCCCAGGTACTCGAAGTACTGGACGATCACGGGCCGGTCGTAGCCCGCCGCGTGGATGCGCTCCGCGAGCTGTGCGGGCGGGAGTTTACCGCCGAGAGAAGCGGTGATGGGATCGCCGGTGATCCGCATCAGGAAGAACACCATCGTGACGAGAATGAAGATCGTCGGGAAGATCAACAGGAAGCGAATGATGATGTAGCGGCGGAGGCCTCCGCCCTGCTTCTTCTTTGAAGGTACGGCGGCCGAGCCCGCAGGAGGGACATCCTGTGTCTCGGCCCCTGGTGTCGCTATCGCGGTCATGACTGCCTTGGCTTTGAGGGGAGCTAGTTGGGGCGACGCACTTGCGCGCGCCGCCCCAACCTCAGTTGAACAACTCTAACCGTGCGCACTCAGCGCACGAATCATCATTAGTTCTTGACGAGCGTTCCGTAGCGGAACTTGAAGGACCCGTCGAGCACAGCGCCCGACACGTCCGTACCCGTCACAACGACCTGAGCACCCTGCAGAAGCGGAAGGGTCGGAAGATCCTTCGCCGCGTCGGTCTGGATGTCCTGGATCTCCTTCGTACGGTCGGCCTTGTTCGTCTCGCTGACCTGCTTGGTGATCAGGTCCTGAACGGTCTTGTCCGTGTAGTGGTTCGACAGGAAGCTGTTCGCCGAGAAGAACGGTGTCAGGTAGTTGTCCGCGTCGGAGTAGTCCGGGAACCAACCCAGCTGGTAGGCCGGGTAGGTGTCCTTGACGCGCTCCTTCGAGTACGTGACATATTCGGTCGACTGCAGGTTCACAGCGAACAGGCCGCCGGCTTCGAGCTGGCTCTTGACGAGCGCGTACTCGTCCGCCGACGAAGGACCGTAGTGGCCGTCCGCGACGTACTCGAGGCTCAGGGCCACCGGTGTCGTAACTCCCGCTGCGGCAAGAACAGCCTTGGCCTTGTCGGCGTCGGGCTTGCCGTTACCGTCGCCGTACAGGGACTTGAGCGGCTCGATCGCGCCGGTCAGGCCCTTCGGAACGAAGGAGTACAGCGGGGTGTACGTGTCCTTGTAGACCTGAGTGGCAATGGCCTGGCGGTCGACGAGATCTGCGGCTGCCTGGCGAACGGCGAGCGCCTTGGCGGCGTCCGGGTTCGCGGTGGTCGCACCGAAGGGCTCGGTGTTGAAGTTGAACACGATGTAGCGGATCTCGCCACCGGGTCCCTCAACGACCTTGACCTTCTTGTTGGTCTTCAGGCTCGACACGTCGGTCGCCGAGAAGGCGCGCGACGCGACATCGATGTTGCCCTGCTGCACGTCGAGCTTCATGTTCGAAGAAGACGTGTAGTACTTCAGGTCGATGTTCTTCGTCTTGGCCGCTCCGAGCTCACCCTTGTAGTTGGGGTTCGCCGTGAACTGCACGAGCTGGTTGAAGTTGTACTTCGTGATCTTGTACTGTCCGGCAAATGCCTCGCCCTTGACGATCGTCGTGTCGGGGGTGACCTTGTCGGCGGAGAAGACCTGCTCGTCGACGATCGGACCGGCCGGGCTGGAGAGCACCTGCGGGAAGGTCTGGTCGTTGCCGCTCTTCAGATGGAAGTCGACGGTGGTGGCGTTCGGCGTCGAGACGGAGTCGAGGTTGCCGAGCAGCGAGGACGGGCCGTTGGGGTCGGCGATCTTCAGCTGGCGATCGAACGTGAACTTCACATCGGACGAGGTGAGAGCGTGGCCGTTGGCGAACTTGAGTCCCGCCTTCAGCTTGACCTCGTACACCTTCGGCGAGGTGAACTTCGCGGAGGTAGCGATGTCGGGGGTGACGTCAGCCGTGCCATCCTTCGAGTTCATCAGGAAGGGATAGACCTGGTTCATCACGGCGAAGGAGCCGTTGTCGTACGAACCGGCCGGGTCGAGGAACGTCACGACATCCGTGGTTCCGACGATCAGCGCCTTGTTGCTCTGGCTGCTTGATCCACTGCCGGAGCAGCCGACCAGGGCGATGGATACCGCCGCAGTTGCCGCGACGGCGACGAGCGCTCTGGTCGCGATTTTGGATGTGGACTTCATCCGTTACCTCTGTTCTGTTCGATTGAAAGAAGGCGCCGTTGTACAGCGCCTTCATTACTGTTGTTCAGGTGTAACACATCCGGGGGGTCTCCCCGAACTGAGCCGGAATCGCAACCCGATTGTTAACCCGCACGAAATGTTCGCGGCTCAGTCGCCGCGAAGCGTGCGGCGCTCCGTTTCGACGCTCATCAGCTGCTGCTGCAGGGCGCGGTATTTCTCGGGTTCAGCGGCACCGTCCGTACGCTGCAGGGCTCCGAGCAGATCCGCCTTCGTGCGAAGCAGATCGCGGTCGACGAGGTCGCTTGCGACGCGGGCGCAGTAGGAGGCCATCCGGTCCTGGCGCTCGGGTATCGGGCCGACCGCGAGCTGCTGCACGAGACTCGCGTAGGTGGACGGCACCTCGGCGGTGATGGTGGCGACCCACTCGGCCGTGTCGAACGCTGCGACACTGGCCGCCAGCGCATCCCGGACGACCGTCAGCGTCGGATTCACGAATCGCACCTGGACGACGCGCTCAACGAGGTCGCGCCCGACATCCGCCGGATGCTGCAGGATCGCCATCAGCGCGTCTCGCTCCTGACGCGTTGGCTGGTCGACGGGCAGGTCGGTCAGGGAGAAGTCGTTGGCGCGCGAGTCGGGCTCCGGGGCGGACGACTGCGTCTGCGCTGAGGGCGCGGTCGCGGGGGTCGATCGGCGCGCGGCGGTGATGGCGCGCGTGACGTCGGCCGGGTCCATCCCGAGCCAGCCGGCGAGGCTGCGTGCGTAGCCGACGCTCATCGCCTGATCGCGGATGCCCGCAACGACCGGAGCGGACTCCCGCAGTGCCGCGACCCGTCCCTCCACGGTCTCCAGGTTGTGCGCGTCGAGGTGGCGCTTGATCATGAACTCGAACATGGGGCGGCGAGTCTTGACGAGCGCGCGAACGGCCTCGTCTCCCTTGTTGAGTCGGAGATCGCACGGGTCGAGATTGTCGGCGGCGACCGCCACGAACGTCTGGGCCGCGAACCGTTGCTCCTCGGCGAACGCGCGACTGGCGGCCTTCTGTCCCGCCTCGTCCGGGTCGAAGGTGAAGATGACCTCGCCGGTGCCCGTCGTGTCCGCGTTGTCGACGTCGCCGATAACCCGCCGGACGATCTTGATGTGGTCGACACCGAACGCCGTTCCACAGGTGGCGACCGCCGTCGTCACACCGGCGAGATGGCAGGCCATCACGTCGGTGTAGCCCTCGACGACCACGACCTGCCGGCTGCGCGAGATGTCCTTGCGGGCGAGGTCGAGCCCGTAGAGCACCTGGCTCTTATGATAAACCGCCGTCTCGGGAGTGTTGAGGTATTTGGGTCCGTTGTCGTCATCCAGCAGCTTGCGTGCTCCAAAGCCCAGAGTTGCTCCCGTGATGTCGCGGATGGGCCAGATCAGCCGACCCCGAAAACGGTCGTACACGTCGCCGCGGTCACCCCGACCGAGGAGGCCGGCGGCAACCAGCTCGTCCTCCGTGTACCCCAGGGTCTTCAGGTGTTTGCCGAGCACTCCCCCGCGCGGCGCGAAACCGACACCGAAGCGCTCGGCCGCCGACTGGTCGAATCCGCGCGAGCCGAGGAACGCGCGACCCGGCTCCGCCTCCGGTGTCGTCAGCTGGGAGATGAAGTAGTCCTCCGCCGCCTTGTTCGCGGCGAGGATTCGCGCCCGAGCCCCGTGGTCGCTGGCCTGGCCGCCGTCCTCGTAGTGCAGCTCGTAGCCGATCCGGGCCGCCATCCGCTCGACCGCCTCGGAGAACGTGACGTGGTCCATCTTCTGCAGGAAGGTGAAAACATCCCCGCCCTCGCCGCAGCCGAAGCAGTGGTAGAAACCCACCTGCGGGCGCACGTGGAAGCTGGGGCTCCGCTCCTCGTGGAACGGGCACAGCCCCTTCATCGAGCCGACGCCGGCATTCTTCAGGGTGACGTAGTCCCCGACGATGTCGGCGATGTTGGTGCGCGACCGGACCTCGTCGATATCGCTTCGTCGGATGAGGCCTGGCACGCCACGATTCTACGGTCGGCCCCCGTCCCGTGCTGGCGCCGTCCACCGCCCCGCCGCCCATCGCTCATCTACCTCGTCGAAAATTCAGGGAATCGGTCGCGCGCATTCTCGAAGGTGTAGACGCCGTGCGGGTGGCGCCGTGCGGGCCGCACCGATTCCCTGAGTTTTCGGCATCACGGTCGGCTAGGTGGCGTTCCAGAGGGCTCGGTAGTAGTCGATGCGTTGCGGGTCGGGATCGATGCCGTAGGTCTGCCAGAACAACCCTTCGTCGTAGTCGTTGTAGTTCCAGCCGAGCGACATCGTCGCGACGGCAAGGTCGGCCCAGCGGTCGGCGACGCCCAGCCGTCCGAAATCCACGTTGGCCGCAAAACGTCCTGCGCCGTCGAGAAGCGTGTTCGGCGCGCACGCATCGCCGTGGCAGACGACGAGGCGATCAATTGCCGGCGCCGCCCGCAGGTCTCCAGGGACCGAGACCCCGCGCGACTCCGCTGCGGTAATTCGGGAGTCCACTCCCCACTCGTATGCGCACTCGGCTATGGGCAGCGCGTGCAGCGCGCGGAGTCCTTGGGCGATCGCGCGCACCGCGTTCTCCGGGCGCGCCGCCCACTCGTTTGCGACCGCCGAGCTGCCCGGAATCGCGCCGGTTACCAGCAATTCCGCGTCACCGTCGATCATGAAGCCGCGCACGATGGGTGCCGGATGCCGTCCCTCGAGCCAACGGAGCCGGTCGGCTTCCGCCGCCAGGGACTCGCCGGAGCCCAGCGGATTCCACTTGATGAAGCGTGGATCCGCTCCGTGGACGCGTCCGGTGAGGCCGCCAACCTCGTTCAGCCAGACGAGCGTCACCGGTCCGTCTGCGAGATCCAGCATTGCCCGTGGAACGGCTACCGACGGATCGGGCTGACTCGCTAGCGACACGAGTTATCCGACGAGGCGCTCGTGCCAGGCGAGCGCAGACTGGTCGGTGAGGGATGCGACCTGGTCGACGACGGCCCTCCTGCGCTGGACGTCGGCGGTCGCCTCGTTCCAGTCCGCTGCGAACCCGGCGTCGAGGTGCGCCGGCCCGGTCGAGTACAACAGGTCCGCAAGCTCGGTCAGCACCGACCGCTGCCGCGTGTACAGCGGTTGTCGGGCGTTAGTCGACATTACGTTCGCCGCGACGATTCCCTTCAGCACCGCGATCTCCGCCTGGATCTCCCGCGGCACGACGACGTTCGCCGAGAACCGGATGAGGGACTCCTGCGGAAACTCGGCGCGGGTCGCGGACACCGCGGCACCCAGGAAACGTCCGATCAACTGGCTCGTCAGGTTCTTGAGGCGTCCCTGTGCCGCGCGACTGCCGCCGTAGCTCTCGATCCAGCTGTCGAGACCGTCGAGCCGGTCGAAGGCAGCGATGAGCTCATCGTGGGACAGTTCGCCGCCGATCCACGCGAACATCGAGTCGACGAGCGCGTCATGATTCACCCTGGCACCGAGCGACTCGACGTCGATGTAGCCGCCGACGACGGCGTCCTCGAAGTCGTGCACCGAGTAGGCGATGTCGTCGCTGAGGTCCATGACCTGTGCCTCAATGCACAGCTGGCGTTGGGGTGCGTGCCGCCGCAGCCACTCGAACGCGGCAACGTCGTCCGCGTAGAACCCGAACTTGCTTCGACCGGACGGATCGGCGACGCCCTCGGACTCCGGCCACGGATACTTGCAGCTCGCGTCGAGGCTGGCGCGAGTGAGGTTGAGGCCGTAGCTGCGGCCATCCGGTCCGAACACCTTGGGCTCGATCCGGGTCAGCACCCGCAGCGTCTGGGCGTTGCCCTCGAAGCCGCCAATGTCCTTCGACCAGTCGTTGAGCGCCCGCTCGCCGTTGTGGCCGAAGGGTGGATGCCCGAGGTCGTGCGCCAGGCAGGCGGTGTCGACTACATCCGGGTCGAGGCCCAGGCTGGAGGCGAGTTCGCGGCCGACCTGGGCGACCTCGAGCGAGTGGGTGAGCCGGTTGCGGGCAAAGTCGAGGCCGGCAGCCGGGCTCAGCACCTGGGTCTTGGCGGCGAGTCGGCGGAGCGCGCTCGAGTGCAGCAGTCGTGCTCGGTCACGCGCGAAGTCGCTTCGGCGGTTGGAGTGCTCCTCCGGCAGCCAGCGCTCCGAGTCCGCGGCGACGTATTCGGTTGCCACGGATCAGCCGCCGCTGTGGTGCAGCTCGGCCTCGGTGAGTTCCGCACGGTGCGTCTCCTGCAGCTCGCGGCTGTCGAGCCAGCGATCCGGGAGCGACGGGCGCTTCGGGGTGCCGGCGCGCCCGCGCTGGCCCTCCGCGTCGGCGCCGGGGTAGGGCTGGTCCCAGTCGAGCTGGCCGAGGAGATCATCCATCATCTGCAGGGACTGCACCGTCGCAAGGCTCGCGCGGAGGTCCCCGCCCACGGCGTAACCCTTGAAGTACCAGGCGACGTGCTTGCGGATGTCGCGGCAGCCTCGGTCCTCGTCGCCGTCGAAGAATTCGGTGAGCAACTCGGCGTGGCGACGGAACGCCGTCGCGACGAACCCCAGGTTGGGCTCGACTTTTGACCCGGTCCCCGACTCTGTCGAAGCGCCCGCGAATACCGAGTTCAGGTCCCCGAACAGCCATGGGCGCCCGAGACAGCCGCGGCCGACGACCACCCCGTCCGCGCCGGTTTCGCGCATCATCCGTAGCGCATCCTCGGCACTCCAGATGTCACCGTTGCCGAGCACGGGGACACTCGTCACCGTGTTCTTGAGTTTCTCGATCGCCGACCAGTCCGCGGTGCCCGAGTAGAACTCGGCGGCGGTGCGCGCGTGAAGTGCGATGCTCGCCACGCCGGCGCCCTCGGCGATTCGCCCGGCCTCCAGGTAGGTGAGGTGGTCCGCGTCGATTCCCTTACGCATCTTGATGGTCAGCGGGATGTTACCCGCGGCCTTCACGGCGCCCTCGACGATGTCGCGGAACAGGTCGGTCTTCCACGGCAGCGCAGCGCCGCCGCCCTTCCTGGTGACCTTGGGGACCGGACATCCGAAATTCAGGTCGATGTGATCCGCCCGGTCTTCGGCGACCAGCATGGTGACGGCGGCCGCGACCGTCTTCGGATCGACCCCGTAGAGCTGGATGCTGCGGGTCGTCTCCGACTCGTGGTGCCGGATGAGCCGCATGCTCTCGGGGGTACGCTCGACCAGGGCGCGACTGGTGATCATCTCGCTGACGTACAGCCCTGCACCGTACTCCCGACAGAGCCTGCGGAACGCGGTGTTCGTGATTCCCGCCATCGGTGCGAGCACGACGGGAACGTCGAGAGCGAGACGACCGATGTGCAGCGTCGACGGGGACTCTCGCGTGGTCGCGGGGAGCTCGGCGGTTCCGACGGAGGCAGACATCCGTCCAATTCTCTCAAGAATTACCCGCGAGGGTTCGCGAGCGCGTGCAACCCGCGCCGAGATGACCCGCCGGGAGCTGGAACGTGGTTTTGCGAGGCACACCAAGTAGCCTTGAAAGCAAGCAGAATCCCGCGTATTCAGTGAAATTTTTTCGCTATTTCGACCGCATCCGTGGCGACAAACTTTCCCAGGAGTTGAGGAACGCATGGCCGACATTTCCGGTCTCGACGTGCTGCGCTTCGTCGATCTGCCCGTAGAGCGCAAATCCGCGTGGGGACCAGGTGAACACGCCAGCCGCCAGCTCGACATCAACGGGATGCTGCTGAGCGATTACCTCGCCGCTCGGACTGGCGCCCCGGTCGAGCAGTCGACACCGATCGTCGCCGACCACGCGGGAGTCATTCCGCCCGCCGCGTACCTGCGCGCGCTGCTGGGAGGACCGAAGGATGATCCGCTCGCCGACGGCCGCGTCGCCATCGGCTATTGCGACGCCTGCCTCGACGGGACCTGCGGCACGCTGCTCGCCGCGACTCTCGCTGTCGAGGGCGACGTCGTGACCTGGTCGGGCATCGGGTTCGAGAGCTTCGACGAAGGCCAAGCCCCGAAACTGACGCCCTTCTGGAAGAAGGCATCCGCCGAACAGGCACCGGATGCCGGCGCATCCTGGGCCGCGCGGCCGTTCGAGCCCGACATCACTCTGCGATTCGGTCGCGACCAGTACCTCGAAGCGCTCCAGGCGGAGCGCAGACGGCTCGCGGCACAGCAATGACTGGACGGGAGCGCGTGCAGGCCGACGCAGCCGCGCGCGGAATCGACGTCGAGTTTGTCGAGCGACCGGCCGCCAATTCGCTCGAAGAAGCCGCCGGACTGCTCGGTGTCGCCGCCTCCAGCGTCATCAAGACGCTCGTGGTGAAGCGGCACGACGGCGACTTCCTGTTCGCGCTCGTCCCCGGCGATCGCCAGATCTCGTGGGGCAAACTGCGCGGCGTCGTCGGGGTCAACAAACTGAAACTTCCCGAAGCATCCGTCGCCCTCGAAGCGACCGGCTACGAACGAGGGACAATCGTGCCGCTCGGCAGCACGACGGCGTGGCCGGTCTATGCCGACTCGCGCATCGAAGGGCGAATCGCGCTCGGAGCCGGCGAGCACGGCATCAGTGCGCTCGTCGACGGCGCACAGTTCCTCGCCGGGCTGGGCGCACAGGTCGCCGACATCACCGACGAACTACGGACGAACTAGATCCGATCGTTGTCCAGGCGGGCGTTCACGATCGCCTGCTCGTGGTGATCCGGGATCTCGCAGAAATCGCCCTCGCACACCGCTGCGGACGGATCCCCGATCAGGGTCAGCGGGCTGGTGTTGGAATCAGTCATTTCGTGGCCTCGTGCTCGCCGTGTGCGGAGCGGCTCTGCGCCATCTGGCCCCGTGCCTTTTCGCTCGCAACCTGTCCGAGCACGTTAGCGAATGTCGACGCGTCCTGGGCGCCGGATACCCCGTACTTCTCGTCGAAGACGAAAAACGGTACGCCGTTGATGCCGTACGCCTCCGCCTGGGCCACGTCTGCCTTGACGTCGGGCAGATAGGTCTCGTCGGTGAGCACCCGGACCACCTCATCCCGATCGAGTCCGATCTCGGCGGCGAGGTCGGCGAGGTCCTCGATGCGACCCACGTGGCGTCCATCGACGAAGTACGCCTTCAGGAGACGCTCCTTCATGTCGAGCTGGCGGCCCTGGCTCTTCGCGTAATGGAGCAGCTCGTGCGCCTTGATGGTGTTCGTCTGGTGGATGTGGTCATAGTCGTAGTCGAGGCCGACGCTCGCGGCGATGCCGGTCACGCGCTCCAGCATCTGGTCCACCTGCGACGACGAGATGCCCTTCCGCTCCGCAAGGTAGTCGCGCGGGCTGCCATCGAAATCCGCCGGGGTGTCAGGGGCCAGCTCGAATGAGTGGAATTCGACATCCACTGCGCCGTCGAAACCGGCAACGGCCGCCTCGAACTTGCGTTTGCCGATGTAGCACCACGGGCACTGCACGTCTGACCAGACATCCACCTTGATCGCATCACTCACGCAAACCCCAACCGCGTGCGCCTCGCCCTCATTCCCGTCCCCTCCCATTCGTTTGTCGAAAATTCAGGGATTCTGCGAGGTGGCCGTCGCCGGAAGCCCAGTAACGAGCGGTCTCTGAACGGATGTCGACGCGAGACACCTGAATTTTCGACGAAGACACCACGGTCGGCAAGCGCCGTGGCCACCGCCAGAGCAAACCGGTCCCAGTCGTGGAAGACCATTTTCGCGCTCGGACGGAGGGCGTGCTTGTGGTCGAGCGTTATGTCGACGTCCTTGCTCCTGTCGTACTCAAACCTGGTCGCGTGGAAGTCCTTACCATCGACCTCGATACCGAGCTGGCTCTCAACTACCAGGTCGATTCGCTGAATATCCCCGAGCGGAACCTGCGACTCGATCTGATAGCCGGTCAGCCGCAGGCGTGTGCGAGCGAGACTCTCCGGCAGGGACTCGCAGGCTCCATCCACCCAGTCGCGAATACCCCTCCGCTCGTCCGGGAGACGCCGGATGAGCGTTTCAAAATCGATCAGGTCGAGCTGCTGCGTGTGCAGAGCCCAGTCGAGCGCGGCGACCGCGGTTTCGAAGTCCTCATCGAGAACTACACGCTCAAGCGCGTCGACGATGCCCACGGACACCGCCGTTCCGCGACTCGGCTGATCGCCAGTGATCCAGTGCAGCACGACGCCGCCCGGGGACTCGACTTTCAACCGACGGTGGCGGTTGTGTTGGGTTCGCAGTCGGGCGGCGTTCACTTTCACCGCCACATGAAGCGGATGATCGCCGAGAACCCAGCCACCGCGGGCGACGATTGCGGAAATTCCCGTCAGCCGCCCGCCAACGCGGACGGCTCGAAGCTCAGGGCTCCGCTCGTCCATGGTCGAGTACCAACCGTTCCTGACCCGCACTACATCGCCGATGCGCACCGCATAGGTGAGGTCTCGATCGCCCACTCCCCGCCGTACCAACTGCTGCTTCTGAGCCATTCCGCCCACGCTGTGGACCATTTCCGAGAGCAATGCCATGCGGGCATGGTGCCGCGTCCGCTGTCCCCCGAGACTGGGCCGCCCTCATCCTGTTCACTCACCAGATGAAGCCGCCCACGTGAAGGAGTCGACCGCGACATCCCTCTCCCAGAATTGTCGAAAATTCAGGGGTCTCGTTGCGGCGAAGCGACATCCGCTCGTCGTCCACGGGATGGCCCGAACGGATCCCCTGAATTTTCGACAAGCGGCGCAGGGCCGGCAGGGTGGCTAGGCGCCCAGGAGCTGCTCGCCGAGGTAGGCGCCGAGACGGTCGAGGGAGACGCGCTCCTGGCTCATGCTGTCGCGCTCGCGGATGGTCACCGCGTTGTCCTCGAGGGAGTCGAAGTCCACGGTGACACAGAACGGGGTACCGATCTCATCCTGGCGACGGTACCGGCGACCGATCGCGCCGGCGTCATCGAATTCGATGTTCCACCGCTTGCGCAGATCATCGGCGACGCCCTTCGCCAGCGGCGAGAGCTGCTCGTTGCGTGACAGCGGGAACACGGCGACCTTGACTGGCGCAAGCCGGCGGTCGAGACGCAGCACAGTGCGGGTGTCGACGCCGCCCTTCGTGTTGGGGGCCTCATCCTCGGCGTACGCCTCGATCAGGAACGCCATCAGGGCCCGAGTGAGACCAAACGACGGCTCGATCACGTATGGGACGTAACGCTCCCCCGTCGCCTGGTCGAAGTAGCGCAGGTCGTTGCCGGACTCACGGATGTGGTTCGACAGGTCGAAGTCTGTGCGGTTCGCGACACCCATGAGTTCGCCCCACTCGCCGCTCGCGAAGCCGAAGCGGTACTCGATGTCGGCGGTCGCGGCCGAGTAGTGCGCCCGATCGCCGTCCGGCACGTCGAATCGACGGAGGTTGTCCGCGCTCAGCCCGAGGTCGGTGAACCAGTCGACGGATGCCGCGATCCAGTGCTCGTACCACTCGGGCGCCTCGGCGGGCGGTGTGAAGTATTCGATCTCCATCTGCTCGAACTCACGGGTACGGAAGATGAAGTTGCCGGGCGTGATCTCGTTCCGGAACGCTTTTCCGACCTGCCCGATGCCGAACGGCGGCTTCTGCCGCGACGTCGTCACAACGGTCGCGAAGTCGACGAAGATGCCCTGCGCGGTCTCGGGCCGCAGATAGTGCAGGCCCTCCTCGTCGTCGACGGGTCCGAGGTAGGTCTTCATCAGTCCGGAGAAGTTCTGCGGCTCCGTCCACTGGCCGCGGGTTCCGCAGTTCGCGCAGACGATGTCCGCGAGACCGTTCTCGGGCGCGCGGCCCTTCTTCGCCTCGTACGCCTCGATCAGGTGGTCGGCGCGGAAACGACGGTGGCAGTGCAGGCACTCGATGAGCGGATCGCTGAATGTCGCGACGTGGCCGGATGCCTGCCAGACCTTGGTCGGCAGGATGACCGAACTGTCGAGTCCCACCATGTCGGCGCGACCGCGCACGAACGTCTGCCACCACTGGCGCTTGATGTTCTCTTTGAGCTCGACGCCGAGCGGACCATAATCCCAGGCGGAGCGGGTGCCCCCGTAGATTTCACCGGCCTGAAAAACGAACCCGCGCCTCTTGGCGAGGGCGATGACGGCGTCGAGAGGGTTGGGCGTGGCCACGATTTACTCCAGGGAGTTCAGCCGAGCTGGATGCCCGGTCGAGGATGAAAGGCCAGCCTACCGGGCTACTGCACGACCGGCTTGCTGGGCTGATCGTCCTGCAGTTCCCACGGGATGTCGCCCGTGAGTTCGACGTTTTCGGCGGGCGGGGCGCCGAACGCCACCGGACCGGGTCCGTAGACGGGGATCTGGATCGCGAACGGCTGGTATGCCATGGGCGGTTCCTCGACGTTGTCGCCGAGGTCGTCGCCGCGCCCGAAGATGATCCCGTGTTCGCGTGGCTCCTTGTCGGTCATTTCCCCAGAGTACCCGCCGTCCCGTTCAGCGTCCGAGGGCCGCGACCACGGCGGCGACATCCGCCTCGGTGTTCCAGAGGTGGAAGGATGCCCGCAGTCGCCCGGCACGCCCGGAGGCGCGAATCCCGGCGGCGATGAGGCGGCCGAGTTCGACCTTGTCGGGGTCAGCCCACGTCACGATGGCCTGGTGCTGCTGCGGGATACCGAGGGCATCGCAGAGCTGGTCGCCGAGCCCGGACGTGTGCGCCCAGACGGATGGGATGTCGAGGTTCGCGAACAGCCCAATGGCGTGCTCTGCGCCCACCCAGGCCTGCCACGCCGGCGAGACATCGAACTTCCGGGCATCGTCCGCGAGGTGCATGTCGGGTCCGTAGCAGGACTGCCACACGTCGTCTCCGGCGTACCAGCCGGCCTGCATGGGCTTCAGCTTCGACTGGAAGTCGTGTGACATGGTCAGGAACGCGACACCGCGCGGCGAGCAGAGCCACTTGTAGGTGTGGCACACGGTGGCATCCCACATTGTCGCGTCGACGGGAAGCACGCCGGCCGCCTGGGTGACGTCGCAGAAGGTCAGCGCGCCGTGCGCCGCCGCTGACTCCGCGATGGCGCGCGTGTCTGCCACGACACCGGTCGAGGACTGCACGAGCGAGAACGAGACCAGCCAGGTCTCGTCGGTGATCGAGTCGGCGAGCGCCGCCAGTGGAACGTTGCGAACCCGGATGTCGGAGCGCTGCTGGAAGGGGAACACGATCGACGAGAAGTCCCCGTCGACGCAGAGCACCTCCGCGCCGGTCGGGACCGCGGCCGCGACGACGGATGCGAACACGGACGTCTGCGATCCCGTTGCGACCCGGTCCGAGCCGATGCCAACCAGCCGCGCGAACGACTCCCGCGTGCGGGCGACGATCGGGTCGTAGCCCTGGGGGTCGCGGTCGGCGTGGTACCAGGCGTCGAGGTCGGCCCGGAGCGCCTCGACCGAGGCGAGCGGCGGAATCCCGATTGACGCGACGGCGAGATAGCCGCTCGCGTCACTGAATTGCGCGACCGCCTGGTCGATCGTGAGGGTCGGGGAGGTCGTGGTTGCCGTTGCCATGTCCCAAGCATCGCTGCCCGCGAAGTATCCAACAAGGCCAGCATTCGGATGCAATCAATAACCTCGCGTTATGATTCAGTCATGGACACGGACCTCGACCTGCACTCCATTCGGATCGTTCGCGCCATCGCCGAGACCGGCACGATCACGGGCGCCGCGCGCGAGCTCGGCTTCAGCCAGCCGGCGATCAGCCAGCACCTGCAGCGCACGGAGGCGCGACTCGGCGTCCCGCTTGTCATCCGCGCGGGTCGCAGCATCCGGCTCACCGAGGCCGGACAGCTGCTCGCTCGTCACGCGGTCGCGATCTCCTCCGCACTGGATGCCGCGTCGGGGGATCTCGCCGAGCTGGCCGGCATGCGCACGGGTACGGCGCGAATTGCCGCGTTCCCGACCGCGTCGTCCACGATCATCCCGCGACTGCTGCGCACGATGGCCGAGCGCCATCCCGGAATCCAGGTCACCTACGTCGAGGCGGAACCACCCGAAGCGCTGGCGATGCTTCGCGACGGTTCCATCGACCTCGCGATCACCTTCAGCTACCCTGGCGACCGCGCGGATCCGCACCGTGACATCGCCTCTGGCCTCAGCCTCACTCCGCTGTTCACCGAGGAGGTAGTCCTCGCCCTGCCCGAGAGCCACCCGCAGGCGGCGTCCCACGATGTCGACGTACGCACCCTGGACCGGGAACGCTGGATTGCCGGATGCCCGCTCTGCCGCGGCCACCTGCTCGCGGTGTGCGAGTCGGGCGGGTTCGATCCGATCATCGAGCACGAGACCGACAACGCCGTCGCGGTGCTGCACCTGGTGGCGAGCGGCCTCGGGGTCGCCCTGCTGCCGCGGCTCGCCCTCGCCACCGCCGTAGTGCCGAGCGGTGCCGCGATTCGCGCGACCGCCCCTGGCAGTACCCGCAGCATCCAGCTGGTACGTCACGCGGATGCGACGAGGGTCCCGAGCCTGGCCGTCACGATCGCCGCGATCCGTGCTGTCGTCGGGGACGACTGGGGACTGCGCCGCGCTGTCTGATGCGCGCTGGGCAGCTGTGCGCGGTCACGCGCTGAGTTGCCAGGAGATCCCGAATCGGTCCTCGACCCAGCCGAACGGACCAAAGCCATAGTCGTCCAGCGGCATGTGCTCCTTACCGTCGACGGCGAGCGCCTCAAACAATCGCCGTTGTTCCTCGGCGGAGTCGCAGGTCACCCACACCGACACCGCCGGCGTGAAGCCCCATTCGTGAATGGGCGGGCTGTCGCTGCAGCGAAATCGCTGACCGGCAACAACGAATTCCGCCAACTCGATGGTGCCCTCACCCAGAGGATCTCCCGCCGGGCGCCGACGCTCCTCGAGCACGCGTCCGTCGGGAAACAGCGTCGTGTAGAACTCCATTGCCGCCGACGCGCCGGCGTCTCGCCCGGGCTGAAATGTAAAGAACGGAATCGCTTCGTTCACAATGACCCTCCTCGCGATCGAACAGGCCGGACTACCGGTCGACGGTCCAGCGGTAACCCGACCACGTCACCGAAATCGGGGGCAGCCCCTTCGTCGGGTCGCCCGCGTAGAACACGATCTTCTGCGACTTGAGGTCGCCAGGAACCGGAGTCGCCTTCACGGCATCGGAGGTCAGATATCCGACTTCCTTGGTCAGGAACGCCTTGCCGTCCGCCTCGGTCGCACCGCCGCCCATGACTGCCGCCGCGACGGCCGGGTCGGTTTGGAGCAGGACGTTCCGAAGGGCTGCGACGTAGGTGTCGAGCGCGGTGCTGTCCGTCGTTGGATTCTTCGCGATGATCCCGGTCGGCAGAGTCGATGCCTCCGCGACTACCGTTGTGCCGCTGAAACGGGAGGTGAAGGGGATGCCGAGCGGCCCGGTGTAGTGGACGGTGACCGAGGTCATGTACCCGACGGAATCCTTGCCCGCGTGCACGGCGAAGCCGAGATACCGGAGGGCCCCGCCATCCAGCTGGTACGGGCTGCGCGAGGCGTTGATCGCCCAGTTCGGCCGGGCGCCGGTGCTCACCTTGGAGCCGGACTGCGAGCGCTCCAGCATCACCGTCGTCGGCTGGGCCGTCCCGACCTCGTTCGTCGTGATGCTCTGGATGGTGATCGGCCAGGGCGATGTGTTCCGAAGCCAGCCCACCTGCGCGTAGACGGCGTCCGTTTTGGACGCTTGCCGGAGTTCTGACCCGCCGCCGCCGAAGGTGAGTCCGGTTGACGTACCGAGGTAGAGAACGGCGAACGCGCAGCCGACGACGATCGCGGCGAAGAGGATCGCTGTCACCGTCCGCACCGCTCTGCGCATGCTCTCTTCCGCTGCTTCTAGACGCTGGGAGCGTCGATCGCGCCGCCAAAACGACGATTCCTCGAAGCGTACAGGGAGATGGCTTCCCACAGGTCGACCCGGGTGAAGTCCGGCCAGAGGGTGTCCAGGAACACCATTTCGGCGTACGCGCTCTGCCAGAGCATGAAGTTGCTGGTGCGCTGCTCCCCGGAACTGCGCACGAAGAGGTCGACATCCGGGAGGTCGGGCGCGTACAGCGCGCGCTGGATCGTCTTTTCGGTGATGCCCGACGGCGTCAGTCGCCCGGCGGCGACATCGGCCGCGAGCGCGCGCACCGCATCCGTGATCTCGGTGCGACCGCCGTAGTTGACGCACATCGTCAGGGTGAGGACGGTGTTGTGCACCGTGAGTTTCTCGGCGAACTGGAGTTCTTTGATGACGGATGCCCAGAGCCGCGGGCGACGACCTGCCCAGCGTACGCGGACGCCCCAGTCGTTCAGCTGGTCACGGCGGCGGTGCAGCACATCCCGGTTGAATCCCATCAGGAACCTCACCTCATCGGGCGACCGCTTCCAGTTTTCCGTCGAGAACGCGTACACGCTGAGATGCTTGACCCCGATCTGGATGGCGCCCGCCACAACATCCAGTAGCGACGCCTCGCCCGCCCTGTGCCCCTCGATGCGCGGCAGGCCCTTGCCGTTTGCCCAGCGCCCGTTGCCGTCCATGACGATCGCGACGTGATTGGGCACCGCGGCTGCGGGGAGCGCGGGTGGATACTGGCCCGTCCAGTCGACCGGCTTGAAGTCGACGGCGTCCTTATGAGTCTTGGCGACCGGGCTCACGTGCGTGCTCCCGCGACGGTGGGGGTCGTGCGATCGACGTGCTGCAGGGAGCGGAGTCCGCGTTCGAGATGGAACTGCGCGTACGCGGCAACAACCCCGCTCGCCTGACTGCGCTCGCGGTCGGCGGCGGCCTCGACGACCCCCCAGTCGCCCGCGAGCAGGGCTGCGAGAAGGTCGAGCGTGCGCGCATCGAGCCGTGGCGCGCCGGGCGGAGCGACCGCATCCGCGACCACGCCACCCAACTGCACGACGAACGCCGAATGCGGGCCGGGCGCGCCGGTCACGGCGCAGTCCACGAAGCTCGGCGCCCATCCCGCGATCGACAGCGAACGCAGGAGAAACGAATCGAGGATGAGCCCGGGCGCGTGCTCCCGACGGGACAGCGACCGCAGACCGCCCACCAGGAGCAGGTACTGCTGCAGGCTTCCACTGTCATCTGTGATCTTGTCGGTCGTCTCGACCATCGCGTTGGCCGCCGTGTAGCTGCCGTAATCGCCCACGATGTCGGCGCCGTACGAGCCGATCGACTCCGCCTGCGTGACGATGTCGAGCGTCCGGCCCTCGTACAACTGCACGTCGACGACCATGAACGGTTCCAGCCGCGAACCGAATTTGGATGCCGTGCGACGCACGCCCTTCGCGACGGCGCGGATCTTGCCGTGCTGTTTGCTCAGCATGGTGACGATGCGGTCTGCCTCACCCAGTTTGTGGGTGCGCAGCACAACGGCTTCGTCACGGTAGAGGGGCACGTACTTAGTATCCACTCAGCCCCTGAGATCCCGCGTCGTCCTCGCGGATGAGGCCAGAATGTAAGCGTGCACGCGGCCCTGTTCTCCATCCCGCTCTGGGCGGACCTCCTCGCCGTCGGGATCGGAGCGCTACAGGGGGCCACCTTTGCCGGTCAGTTCCGGGATCGACGGCTCGATCTGCTCGGCGTCGCGATCATCGGCATCGCAACCGGAATCGGCGGAGGCCTGCTGCGGGACATCCTGCTCGCGCAGCTGCCGGCTGCCCTCCACGACAACTGGTACATCATCGTGGCGACCGGTGCCGCCCTGCTCGGAATGCTGCTCGAAAGGCTGTTCGCCCGCCTCAGCGTGTTCATCACGGTCCTGGATGCCCTGACGATCGGCCTCTACTGCGCGATCGGCACCACGAAGGCGCTCGCCGCCGGACTGCCGCCGGTTCCGGCGGTTTTCGTCGGGGTGTTGGCGGCGGTCGGCGGCGGCATACTTCGGGACGTGCTGCTTGGCGTGCCCATCGCCGTCATGTCGGTGGGGTCGCTCTACGCGGTGGCTGCCGTGGTCGGCGCGACCGTGCTGGTCGTCTTCGTCGGGATCGGTGTTCCGGTCTTCCTGGCGGCCGTGCTCTGCGTCGCGATGACCTTCGGTCTTCGCGTGCTCGCCGTGCTCTTCAACTGGAGCCTGCCCGAGCAGCGCGGGCTCGACCGCATCCCGGGCCTCCGCCGGCCGTAGCCGCCGCCATCCGCTCGCCCGTCCCGCGCCGCCCGTACCCGTCAGCGCGAGCCGACCGTCCCTGTCCACCGACCCGTGTCCCCCGGCCCGTGTCGAAAATTCAGGGATCTCGTGGCGGCCAATCGGCGCCGGGCGTACTGCACCGCGACGATCCGTCTCCGCCGGAAACGGATTCCCTGAGTTTTCGACAAAGACAGACGCCAATCGACCGGCGGGCGGGTCGGCCAGGACGCGCTAGACCGCGGCGAGCTCCAGGTCGTCGGACTCGGCGCGAACCGCACGGTTCACCGCAGAGATGACGGCCTTGAGGGATGCCGTGGAGATGTCCGCGTCGATGCCAACGCCCCAAATCGTCTTGCCGTTGACCCGGAGCTCCACGTAGGACGCCGCATAGGCATCGCCGCCGGCGCTGAGCGTGTGCTCGCTGTAGTCGAACAGCTCGATCGTCAGTCCGTGCTCCACCAGGACCGCGAGGAATGCGGCGATCGGACCATTGCCCGTCGCCGCGACCTCCTCAACCTCGTCGCCCACGCGCAGCTTCGCGGTGAGGCTCGTGGAACCGGTCATGTCGCTGGATGTACGCGTCGACAGCAACTCGAAGCGACCCCACTTGGCGTCGTCTTCCTTGGCGGGAAGGTACTCGTCCTTGAAGATCTCCCAGATCTCGTCGCTCGTCACCTCGCCACCCTCGGCATCCGTCTTCGCCTGCACGACGCTCGAGAACTCGATCTGCAGCTTGCGCGGCAGGTCGATGGCGTGGTCCGTCTTCAGCAGGTACGCGACGCCGCCCTTCCCGGACTGCGAATTGACGCGAACGACCGCCTCGTAACCGCGGCCCAGGTCCTTGGGGTCGACGGGCAGGTACGGCACCGCCCACTCGAGCTCGTCCACAGTGACACCCTTGGCTGCGGCGTCGGCAGCCATCGCCTCGAAGCCTTTCTTGATGGCGTCCTGGTGCGAGCCGCTGAACGCGGTGTAGACGAGGTCTCCGGCCCACGGGCTGCGCTCGTGCACCTTCAACTGGTTGCAGTATTCGGCGGTGCGGCGGATGGCATCCAGGTCGCTGAAGTCGATCTGCGGGTCGATGCCCTGCGTGAACAGGTTTATGCCCAGCGCGACAAGGTCGACGTTGCCGGTACGTTCACCGTTGCCGAAGAGGCAGCCCTCGATGCGGTCGGCGCCGGCCTGATAGCCCAGTTCGGCCGCGGCGATCGCGGTTCCACGGTCGTTGTGCGGATGCAGGCTGAGCAGCACGTTCTCGCGGTGGTGCAGGTTGCGGGACATCCACTCGATCGAGTCGGCGTAGACGTTCGGCGTCGCCATCTCGACCGTTGATGGCAGGTTGATGATCACCTTGCGCTCCGGGGTCGGTTCGAAGACCTCGAGCACCTGGTTGCAGATGTCCAGGGCGAACTCGAGCTCGGTTCCGGTGTAGCTCTCCGGCGAGTACTCGTAGTAGATGGTCGTGTCGGGAACCAGCGCCTCGGCCGCCTTGCACAGGCGAGCTCCCTCGAGGGCGATATCGATGATGCCCTGCTTGTCGGTGCGGAACACCACGTCGCGCTGCAGGATGCTCGTCGAGTTGTACAGGTGGACGATTGCCTGCTTGGCACCCTTGATCGACTCGTAGGTGCGGTTGATGAGTGCTTCGCGTGCCTGCGTCAGGACCTGGATGGTGACGTCATCCGGGATCAGGTTCTCTTCGATCAGCGAGCGAACGAAGTCGAAATCTGTCTGGCTGGCGCTCGGGAACCCAACCTCGATCTGCTTGTAGCCCATGCGCACGAGCAGGTCGAACATGATGCGCTTGCGCTCGGGGCTCATCGGGTCGATGAGCGCCTGGTTGCCGTCGCGCAGGTCGACCGCGCACCACATGGGTGCCGCGGTGATCCGCTTGGTGGGCCAGGTGCGGTCCGGCAGGTCGACGGCGAACTGCTCGTGGTACGGACGGTATTTGTGCGTCGGCATTGCCGACGGCTTCTGAGTGTTTTTCATCAGGTCTTCTCTTCTTCAAGTCTGGATGGTCAGCCAATGGCAAACTCCGCGACGAGGGAGGCCTGGGTTAGGACTCGTCGCGGCAGCTAAGAAGGAGCAGACCGGAGAACACGGGTTCAGGCTACCACCCGCCGGGAACACTGTCGAAAACTCAGGGGTTTCGTTTGGGCTGTGGGCGACCTGCGCCGGGTCCGAGTCGCACGCGAGACGAGATCCCTGAATTTTCGACAGACGGCAGTTGCTGACAGCACGTGACAGCGCTGCGACAGCACCGGAAGTTCAGGATGAACGCAGTCGTAAAGGAGAAACCATGACTGCTGCAATCGAGGCTCACGGCCTCATCAAGCACTTCGGCAAGACCAAAGCGCTCGACGGCATCGACCTGACCGTGGAGGAGGGACGCGTTCTCGGCGTCCTCGGCCCCAACGGTGCCGGTAAGACGACGGCGGTACGCATCCTGGCAACCCTGCTTCGCCCGGATGGCGGCACGGCCACCGTGACCGGGCTGGATGTCGTCCACCAGGCGAAGGCGGTGCGCCGCACGATCGGCCTCACCGGCCAGTTCGCCAGCGTCGACGAGGACCTCACCGGCATGCAGAACCTCGTGATGATCGGGCAGCTGCTCGACCTTTCGACCGCGCAGGCGAAGGTCCGCGCGAAGGAACTGCTCGCCGAATTCGACCTCACGGAGGCCGCCGGCCGGCTCGCGAAGACCTACTCGGGCGGAATGCGCCGTCGACTCGACCTCAGCGCCTCGCTCATCGGCCGTCCGGCCGTCGTCTACCTGGACGAGCCGACCACGGGTCTCGATCCGGCCAAGCGGGATGACGTCTGGGACATGATCCGCGTTCTCGTGAAGCAGGGCACCACGATCCTGCTGACCACGCAGTACCTGGAGGAGGCGGATGCCCTCGCGAACGAGATCACCGTCATCGACCACGGCAAGATCATCGCCCACGACACTCCCCAGGGACTGAAGCGCCAGACCGGCGGCCAGACCCTGGAGGTCCGCGCCAGCAGCACGGCCGACCTCCCCCGAATCCACGAGCTGCTCGTCAGGTACGGCAGCCGCGAACCCGAGCAGCCGGCACCGGACCAGTTCTCCGTCCCGGTCGCGGACGAGAGTGCACTGACCAACGTGGTCGCGGCGCTCGCGACGGAGAAGATTTCCGTCGCGGAGCTGTCGCTTCGACTGCCCAGCCTCGACGAGGTCTTCTACTCGCTCACCGGCACCACCAAGCGCGAGGAAGCTCGCGACGACGAATCGACCTCACGGAAGGGAGCGGCTGCCTGATGATCCGCGACTCTCTCATCCTCGCCAAGCGGAGCGTCACCAAGATGGTCCGCAACCCGGAGCAGTTCATCGACGTGACGGTGCAGCCCATCATCATGACGGTGCTGTTCGTGTTCATCTTCGGTGGCGCGATCGCCGGCTCGACCGACTCGTACGTTCAGTTCGCACTACCGGGCATCATCGTGCAGACGATCATGTTCACGTCGCTCACGATCGGTGTGAACCTGAATACAGACATCGAGAAGGGCATCTTCGATCGTTTCCGCTCGCTGCCGATCGCGCGATCCGCTCCCCTGTTCGGCGCGGTTCTCGGCGACATCGTCCGCCACTCCATCGCCATCGCGGTGACGCTCGTGTTCGGTGCGATCATCGGTTTCAAGTTCAACCAACCGTGGTGGCACGTCGCGATTGCGATCATCGTGATCATCGCCTTCGCGGTGAGCCTGTGCTGGGTATCGGTCCTGATCGGGATGCTCGCCCGCACCTCGGGCGCCGTGCAGGGACTCTCGTTCCTCATCGTGTTCCCGCTGACGTTCGGCTCGTCCACGTTCGTCAAGGCGAGCACCCTGCCGGACTGGTTGCAGGGGTGGGTGTCGATCAACCCGGTGACTCACGTAATCGAGGCGATGCGCGGACTGCTCACCGGGTCAACCTTCCAGCCGGGTGACACGACGACCGGGCAGATCCTGTACGTGATGGTGTCCTGCATCGTGCTCGTGGCGGTCTTCTTCCCGCTGGCGACCTGGGCCTACCGCCGCAAGATCTAGGGCACGCGGCTCAGTCCGCGAGCAGCTCAGACCGCGAGCAGTTCTTCCAGCGAGGCGAGCGAGATCGGACGCTCCGGCACTTCGGTGCTGGGGCGTCCGATTCCTTGTTTTTGCGCCGCCTCCGCGATCGCGAGAACCTGCGGATGTGTCGCGTCGTACGCGCCGATCATCGCGGTCGCGAAGTCGATCGCCTTCACCGCCAACTCGACGTTGCCCCGCGCGAGCGCGTAGCCCCCGACCGTGATCGCCATTGCTCCGATCACAGGCTGATCCTGGCTCCGAACGGCGGCATCGGCGGCGATCCGAAGGTGTGCCTCCGCCTCGTCGAGGTCGCCCCTGCGGCAGGCGATGGAGCCCTTGAGTTCCTCGATCATCGCGGTGACCTGCGGCGGCTCGTGCGGCCAGGAATCGCGCGCCTGTTCCACGATCGCGATGCGGCTGGACGCGGAGACGAGATCGCCCAGCTGTACCTCGAGTGTCGCGGCGGTGATGTTCGCCTGGAGGATCGTTCGACCGTTGCCGCCTTCTTCGGCATCTCGCAGCATCTTCTGCGTGCGCTCGACGGCCTCGGACTCGCGTCCGAGTCGTGCCAGCATGTGGACGGCGAGCCCCTGCTGCTGCGTGAGGTCCCAGCTCGAGGTAATGCTGCGCATGTGCTCGGTGGACGAGTCACTGAGCTCCAGAGCTTCCTCGAGGCGGCCCATGGTCGACAGCCAGATCGCCTTCATTTGCTCCGATAGCGCAATACCCCAGAGGTCGCCGAGTTCGCCGAACAGCTCCAGCGACCTGGTCGACTCGGACCCGAGCTCGGACAGCGCTCCCCGGTTCTGTGCCATGGCAGCGCGGGCCAGGTGCACCATCGCAATCGGCCACGGATCGAGGTCGAGGTCTTCGACCTCCGGAATTCGGATGGCGGTCATCCACTCCCCCGGGCCCATCGCCTCGATCAGGGTCTTCGCGAACGGGATCACCAACTGCACGAGGTCGTGGCTGCCGCGCCCGATCGGGATCGCCTGGAGCGAGGCCAGGAAGTCATTTAACTCCGAGGTCATCTCCGCGGTGAGACTCTGCATCTGCTGGCCGTCCTGCATCGCGACCGAGGACAGCGCACTGCCGACGAGGGCGATGATCCTCGCCTCGTCGCCCTCAGCCTTCCAGGCCAGGGGCGCGACGAGGTCGAACCAGGTCCGCGCCTCCTCGTTGCGATCGCGAACCACCCAGTACCAGGCGCTGGACAGCACGAGCGACACCGCGAGTTCGGGCACCGGCGCCCCGGTGGCGTAGCGGAGGGCGCTCGTCAGGTTGTCCTCCTCGGCGTCGAACCATTCGATCGCGTGGACGATCTGCCGGCCGCGGAGGATCTGGTCCATCTCGCGGGCTCGCGCGCCCATGAATTCGGCCTGGGCCAGCAGAGCATCGGCGAGCTTGCCATTCTCGGAGAGTCGTTCGACGCCGTATTCGCGCACCGTCTCGAGCGCGCGGAATCGGCCGCGACTGCGCTGCAGCAGGGACCGATCCACGAGCGCGTCGAACACGCCGGGGTCGGAGATGCGCAGCGCGGACACGAGTGCGCGGGATTCGAGCGCGGAGAGCCCGGCCGGGAACACGGCGAAGTAGAGCAGCGCCTTGCGTTCCGAA
>DASXCU010000173.1:0-17775 GCA_036491035.1 Galbitalea sp.
CTGGTCGAGCGTCGAATTCGCGTGCTCGGTCCGGCCTACCGCCTCTTCTACGAGGAACCGGTGCAGTTCGTCCGTGGCCGCGGCACCAAGCTGTATACGGCCGACGGCACCGAATACCTGGACGCGTACAACAACGTTCCCGCGGTCGGCCACGCGCACCCGAGGGTCGCCGCGGCCATAGCCGAGCAGGCGGCGCGCCTGACCACCCACACCCGCTACCTCGACCAGCACCTCGTCGAGTATGCGGAGGACCTGCTGGGCGAGTTCCCGGCAGCGCTCGGCAACGTGATGTTCACGTGTACGGGCTCCGAGGCGAACGACCTGGCCCTGCGCATCGCGAAGGCGTCGACGGGAGGCACCGGAGTTCTGGTCACCGAAAACGCCTACCACGGCGTCACGACCGAGATCGCGGCGATCTCGCCCTCGCTCGGCGGGGTCGCCTCCCTGCCGTCGTGGGTTCGCGTGATTCCCGCCCCGGGCGATGGCGACTTCGCGGCGGACGTGCGCGGAGCCCTCCACAGCCTGGCCGCGGCTGGCGTGCGACCCGCGGCCCTGATCGTCGACACGATCTTCGCGTCGGATGGCGTTCGCCCCGATGTGCCCGGCTTCGCCGAGGCGGTCGCCGCCGTCCGCGCGGCCGGCGGCCTCTTTCTCGCCGACGAGGTGCAGCCCGGATTCGGCCGGCTCGGCACCGGAATGTGGGGCTTCGCGCGACACGACCTCGAACCAGATCTCGTCACGCTGGGTAAACCGATGGGCAACGGGCATCCGGTGGCCGCGGTCGTGGCGAAACCCGTGCTCGTCGAGGCCTTCGCGGACCACGCGCGCTACTTCAGCACGTTCGGTGGCAGCTCGGTATCGATCGCGGCCGCGCAGGCGACCCTCGACGTCGTGCGCGACGAGGGGCTGATCGCTAACGCGAAATCCGTGGGCGACTACCTACTCGCGCAGCTGCCCGCGATTGCCGGCGTTCTCGAGGTTCGCGGCTCGGGCCTGTTTATCGGCGTCCGCGTCGAGAACGAGGAGGTCGCACTCGGCGCCGTAAACGCGCTGAAGCGACGTCGAATCCTTCTGGGCGAATCCGGGCGGGCCAACGATGTGCTGAAAATCCGGCCACCGCTGGTCTTCGACCTCGCGGATGCGGACCGGCTCCTCGAGGGTCTCTCGGCGGTGCTGTCGTGAGCAATTTGGAAGACAAGCCCGCCGAAGTCGAACTGGATGACGTCCCGACGGCGCCCGAACTCGTCGAAGGGGCGATCGAGATCCTCGAGCCGCGGGATGTTCCGCTCGGCGGCCCGCGCGCGATGTCCGTTCGACGCACGCTGCCACAGCGCGCACGCAGCCTCATCGGAGCGTGGTGCTTCGTCGACCACTACGGCCCTGACTTCGTCGCAACGAGCGGGGGAATGGTCGTGCCGCCGCATCCGCACACCGGACTGCAGACCGTGAGCTGGCTCTTCTCGGGCGAGATCGATCACCGTGACAGCGTCGGCTCGCACGCGACCGTCCGCCCCGGCGAACTCAACCTGATGACCGCCGGCCGGGGCATCCAGCACTCCGAGGTGTCGCTGCCGGCGACGACGATCCTCGCCGGAGCGCAACTGTGGATCGCGCTGCCGGATGCGGCGCGGGGCGGCGAGCCATTCTTCGAGCGTTTCGTTCCGACGCCGTTCGAGTACGAGGCCGCACGGGTGAGCGTGTTCCTCGGCGACCTCCTCGGCCACTCCTCGACCGCCCGCACATTCACCCGCGTCGTCGGCGCCCAGCTCGATCTACCGGCGCGCTCCCGGGTGGAGATCCCCGTCGAGGAGGGCTTCGAGCACGGGCTCCTGGTGGATGGCGGCGCAGCGACACTGAATGGACATCCGGTCGGCTGGTCGCAGCTCGCGTACGTGTCCGTCGGTGCGTCGTCGATCACGATCGCCTCGGGCGACGAGCCGCTGCGCGCACTACTCATCGGCGGCGAGCCGCTCGGGGAGCAGATTGTCATGTGGTGGAACTTCATCGGCCGCAGCCACGAAGAGATCGTCGAGTTCCGCCGCATCTGGCAGGCGGACGTTATCGCCGATGAGAACGAGCGCGGCCGTTTCGGCCGTGTAAACGACTACGAGGGCCGCCCGCTGCCAGCGCCGGTGCTGCCGAACGTTCGGCTGCGTCCCCGCGACTAGCCGAAAGCTAGTTGGGCTTGGAGGTCTCCGCGGCGAGCTTTGCCCGCTCCTCGGCCTCGATGCGCGCGTACACCTTGCGTTCGGTGCGATCGGACCGGAGGATTCCGCGCATCACGAACCAGAAGATCAGCCCGACGCAGACGGTCGGAGCGAGGGCGAAGATGATGCCGCCCCACACGGTCGTAGGCACGCTCCCAGAGTACCGCCCGTCGGCTAGTGGTGCCGTGTGAGTGTGACGATCGCGATCAGCACGATGATCCCGATGAGCGCGACGGCCATCGCGATCCGGGACCAGCGGCGGTTCATCGTGCCTTCGTCAGGATGCCGACGATCCCGACGGCGATCAGAGCGACGCCGATTCCCGCACCGAGGACCCAGATCACCAGTCGCAGGGGCGTGATTCCGCCGCGACCACCGGTCTTCGGATTGCTCACTGTCGCGCTACTTCACCAGCGGGAACAGGATGGTCTCGCGGATGCCGAGGCCCGTGAGTGCCATCAACAGGCGGTCGATGCCCATGCCCATTCCGCCCGTCGGCGGCATTCCGTATTCGAGGGCGCGAAGGAACTCCTCGTCGAGGCGCATCGCCTCCGGGTCGCCCTTGCTGGCCAGCAGCGCCTGCTCGACGAACCGCTCGCGCTGGATGACCGGATCCACGAGCTCCGAGTAACCGGTCGCGAGTTCGAAGCCGCGAACATAGAGGTCCCACTTCTCGACGACTCCGGGCTTCGAACGATGTTCGCGAACGAGTGGCGAGGTGTCGACCGGGAAATCCATCACGAACGTCGGACGCACGAGGGAGCCCTTTACGAAGTGCTCCCACAGCTCCTCCACGAACTTGCCGTGGGTGGCGAGCGGTACCTCGACACCCACC
The DNA here is from genome assembly GCA_036491035.1 of Galbitalea sp. GTDB lineage: Bacteria > Actinomycetota > Actinomycetes > Actinomycetales > Microbacteriaceae > Galbitalea. The sequence continues at coordinate 3,043 of DASXCU010000173.1, forward strand.
CTGGTCGCAAGCGCCGCCAGCTCCGCGATCGGGGTCTCCACCGTGATCTCGACACCGGATGCTGCGGACAGCGACTCATACATGTCGACGCGATCCCACTCGCCGCCGAAGTCGTAGTCCGACCCGTCCGCCCAGGTGACCGTGGTCGACCCGGTGATCGCGGTCGCGGCATCCTGGATCATCTCCTGGGTCAGGTCGCCGATCTGGGTGTAGTCGCCGTAAGCCTGGTAGGCCTCGAGCATGGCGAACTCGGGCGAGTGCGTCGAGTCCGCGCCCTCGTTGCGGAAGTTGCGGTTGATCTCGAAGACGCGATCGATTCCGCCGACGACGGCGCGCTTGAGGAACAGCTCGGGCGCGATGCGCAGGAACAGTTCGGTGTCGAATGCGTTGCTGTGGGTCGAGAACGGCCGTGCGGATGCGCCACCGTGGATCGTCTGCAGCATCGGCGTCTCGATTTCGACGTAGCCGTGCCGGGCGAATGTCGCGCGAAGGGACGCGTTGGCTGTCGCGCGGGCCCGCACGACGTAGCGTGCCTGCTCGCGCTGGATCAGGTCGAGGTAGCGGCTGCGCACCTTCGTCTCTTCGCTGAGCTCGTTGTGCAGGTTCGGCAGCGGGAGGATCGCCTTGGAGGTGATCCGCCAGTCCGTCGCGAAGATCGAGAGCTCACCGGTGCGGCTGGCGATGATCTCGCCGGTCACGAACAGGTGGTCGCCGAGGTCCACGAGCTCCTTGAAGAGGGCGAGCGACTCCTCGCCGACCTCGCCCAGGCTGACCATTGCCTGCAGCCGGTCGCCATCGCCGGCCTGGAGCTGCACGAAGCAGAGCTTGCCGGAGTTGCGCACGGAGACGACGCGACCCGCCAGCGACGCGATCTCGCCGGTCTTCTCATCCGCGGAGAGGTGATCGAACCGAGAGCGCACCGACCCGATCGTGTCGGTGATCTCGATCCCAACCGGGTACGCACCGAGCCCGAGCGCGATGAGGCGCTCCCGCTTCGCGAGCCGAACTGCCTTCTGCTCGAAGACTTCGTCTTCGGTCAGTTCGGGTTCGGGCTGTGCGTCGGTCACGAAAGGCTCCTGCGGTCTGCGGTCAACCGTTCAATGGTAGCCGCGCGCGGCAGCATCACTTCGCGAGCAGGATGCGTTCGTTGTCGATGAGCCTGGTCGTACCGACCCTGGCGGCAACCAGCACGAGTGCCGGCCCGCGGTAGTCGTCATCCACCCCGAGAAACGTGTCGGGGTTCACGACCGTGAGGTAGTCGAGTTCGACGAGCGGCTCGCCCATGAGCGTGCCCTGGGCCGCGGCGATCACGGCGTCGATGCCGCGGTCGGCCGAGGATGCCGCAGCCTCGAGCGCGGCCGACAGTGCGTGCGCGGCGCGACGCTCCTTCGCGTCGAGATAGCGGTTACGACTCGACAGTGCGAGTCCGTCGTCCTCGCGCACGATGTCGATGACTTCGAGCTGCACCGGGATGTTCAGGTCTCGGATCATGCGGCGCACGAGGAACAGCTGCTGGGCATCCTTCTGGCCGAAGGTCACGAACTGTGGCTCGACGATCAGCAGCAGCTTGGCCACGACGGTGAGAACACCGTCGAAGTGCCCGGGCCTCGAACGCCCCTCATAGAGCTCGCCGATGCGCCCGGCCGCGACGGTGACTTCCGGTTTGCCGCCCGGGTACATCTCGTCCGCGGTCGGAGCGAAGACGTAGGGCACACCGAGCTCCCCGAGACGATCGAGGTCGGCCTCGAGTGTGCGCGGATAGCGATCGAGATCCTCGTTCGGTCCGAACTGGAGCGGGTTCACGAAGATCGAGACGATGCGGATATCCGCGAGCTCGGATGCGCGCCGCAGGTGCACGAGATGACCCGCGTGCAGGGCGCCGAGTGTGGGCGTGAGGCAGACCGTTCGGCCGGCGGCGTGCTCGGCACCCACCACCTCCCGGACTTCGGCGATCGTGGTCAGGATACGCGGCCGCTGCGCTGCGGTACTCACTCGTCCTCCAACAGGTCGCCCCGAATCGAGGACAGGTCGATCGTATCCGGGCTCGCGCTCGCGAGCGCGTTCTCCACGGCCGAACGCACCACACCACCGAGAATCCGACCGGCGTTCTCGACCCCGATCGCGGCGAGCGCCTCCGTCGCCTGGGTCACGATGGCGGTCGAGAATCCGGTCGCGACCGCGATCGCCTCGGCATAGGCGGGCCGATCCTGTTCGTCGATCAGCAGCGGTTCCGCGCCCATTTCGACAACGAGTGCCATCCCGATCGGCTGCACCACCGTCGCCGCCGTGACGGCACAGTAGCTGTCGCGAAGTCGAAGCAGGTCGATGCTCGTCCCGGTGAACGCCATGGCCGGGTGGATGGCGATCGGGATCGCGCCCTGCGCCTGCGCGGGAAGGAGCACCTCGGTGCCGAGCGAGGGCGCCGTGTGCACGACCAGCTGCCCGGGCTGCCACGCTGAGGTCGCGGCGAGGCCGGCGACCAGGGACGCCAGCTCGGCCTCCGGGACGGCGAGTAGAACGAGTTCGCTGCGCTCCAGAATCGTCGGGATGTCGAGGATCGGCACGCCCGGCAGCATCGCCTGGGCGCGTTCCCGGCTCGGCTCGGACACCGCAGAAATGCCCACGATCGCGTGCCCCGCGCCCGCGAGCGCGGCACCGAACACGGGCCCGACCCTGCCGGCGCCGATGATCCCGATGCCGAGACGACCTGAACGTTCCACTATGCGGGCGTGCCTTCCGCCCGCCAGCGGTGGGTCGCGTCGGTGCTGACCGCCTCGACCACGTCTCGCGAGGCCGTGTCGAAGAAGGCGAGCGCGTCGTTGCGGTCGAGGGCGCCGAGCTCGGCGCGCACCGGTCCGTTGACGGTGTGGATGTGAACGCGGGCGAGCCCCAGCGCGCGGTAGAGCGGGCCCTGCGAGACGCCGATGCTCTGGGCTCGGGCCTCCGGGACAGCGGTGAGGCTCCGCCACACGGCGCCGCGACGCAGGAGAAGCACTCCGGGGATCTCGGCGTACCCGTTGCGACGCAAGGACAGCGGGCGCACGATCGCGGCGCGTCGAGGCGAGTTGGTGAAGCCGCCATCCTGACCTCGACCGATAATTCCGAGTCGGAGCGACGCAATCCCGGCCTCGTCGGTTCCCGGCAGCAGCAGGCCGAGCACGCGCAGGACCTCGTCGAGGTTGCCGACCGGCAGGATCGTGGTGTTGCGTTGGGCATCCGCGCCCTTCGCGTTGGACTTCGACGCGCGGTTGATCTTGATCTCCCACCAGCCGGGTAGTCGCCACAGGATCGGCTGGCGCACCTCAATGGAGTGGATGCGTCCGGGCGGCAGGGTCTCGTTGCTCAGCGTCAGCAGACCAAAGCCAACCCGGATGCCATCCGGCGTCGAGGCGATCGAGTACCGAAGCGACTTCGTGAACCGGCGGAACAGGAACCCGCCGAGACCGAACACCAGCGGGACGAGAGCGTAGATGGCGAAGTACTTGCCGGTGACGGCCGAGCCGACCGCCGCCGCCGCGATCAGGACGAGCAGGGTGAAGGTGGTGTCGTGCAGCAGGATGGAGCCAATCAACCGGCCGATGTGCACCTTCACGACGGACTCCGGGGGCGCCAGGTTCGGGTCCAGCTCCGGGGCGATGAAATCGGCGACCCGCTGCTCCACGAATCCCTTCGTCTCCTGCGCCTTCGCCGCCTCACGTTCGCGAGTGCCCGAGGCGAGACGCAGGATGTCCAGCCGAAGGCCATCCGCGTTGCCGGACGACAGGTAATCGAGCCGTACGTTCGCGTCGTGACCGGCGACGTCGATCTCGAGCCGCGCGGCACCGAACAGCCGGGCGAAGAACGGGCGGACGATGTTGATGCCCTGGATCCGATCGAGCCGGCCCTTACGCAGGCTTCGTCGAAGCAGGCCGCTCCTCACCTCGACGACCTCGTCCGTGATCCGGAACGTGTGCACGCGCCAGGACAGGTAGAAGATCACGACGATCAGGATGAGCACTCCCGCGATGATGAGCAGCGCCAGGGGAAGCTTGCCATGCGCCGTCAGAAGCGCGACCGGGTCGCCGTCCTCGTGTGCGTGGGGCGCGCCAAGCACGAGGTCGATGAGCTGCTGGCGCGCTGAGGAGATGAAGTACCCGGCAATGACGATGAAGACGAAGCCACCCCTGAGCAGCGGGGTGGCCGGATGCAGACGGTGCCACTCACCATCCGCGAGCCGGGTCGACAGCACCGCACCGGCTGGCAGCAGGTCCTGGATCGGATCGCCCTCGAACGCCTCGTCGGTCACAGGCCCGCCCGTCGCGTCTCGGCCAGCGCCACCAGCCGGTCGCGCAGCTCCTCCGCGGTCGTGATCGGCAGGCCCGGGATCGCAACGCTGCTGGATGCCGCGGCGGTGACGAAGTGGAGGTCGCTCAACCCGACGATGCGCGACACCGGACCCCGCGTGATATCGATGAGCTGCATGCGACCGTACGGCACCGAGACGAACCGCTGGAACAGCAGGCCGCGACGGAAGAGGAGATCGTCATCCCGAAGCTGGAACCCGATCGCTCGAACGCGACGGGGCACGAAGGCAATGACGAAGATCATGATCACGAGCACCACGGCGGGCAGGATCCACCACCACACCACGCCGGAGAAGAGCGCGGGCAGGCTGGTGCCGACCAGCAGCACCAGCGTCACGACGATCGTCGAGATGACGTCGACATAGACATACTTCGGCGAGACCCGCTGCCAGTCGGCGACACCGGGAAGCTCTAGACGATTGGCCAAGGTCACCTCGTGGTCGTGCGCGTTAGCGCGGGCGTTGGGGAGCGAGACTCTTCTCACCCTTGTCTTCATCGTCGGGCGGCAGGATGCACATGTTTTCTGCAATGAGACCGCAGACGAGAAGCACGATCGAGCCGACGACTGACGCCCCCGACGCAAAGATTGAGCCTACCGTCGCGACTACCGCCCGGGTAAGCAGGTAGCCGACCGTCGCCGTGGTAGCGCCGAGAAGCACGGACGCCGCGATGCTCGAGGCCTTCGCGAGGATCACCACTCGCGTCGCATAGAACGGGTCGACCGAGTGGTTGTCCCTGTCCCGGACCGCACGCCGCACGGGGCGGGCGAACAGCACGACGAGGATGCCGATCACGACGAGGGAAAAGGCGAGCGTAAACGGTGCGGACAGAATCGGTGCGCCCGTCGCGGTCAGGATGATCTGGAGCAGCAGCCCGGCACCCGCGCCGAGGATGGCGAAGAGCACGAGAGCGAACGGACGAGTGCGTTTCACGAAAGGGCCTCCGCAGGGTAGCGTGACACACTCTCCGAGGCCGCCGGAAGCCCGTCGATCCTTCCGATTCCGGGCAGCACCGCATCCGGATCGAGGTCGAGCCACGGCACGATCACGAAGCCTCGCTCGGCGGCGCGCGGATGCGGCAGGGTCAGCGCGGGGTCGTCCTGACGAAGATCGTCGTACGTGACGATGTCGATATCGAGTGTGCGCGAAGCCCAGCGCTCCGCTCGCACGCGGCCGTGATTGGTCTCGATCGTCGACGTCGCCTCGAGGAGTTCGGCGGGCGCGAGCGTGGTGGACACCCGAAGCACGGCGTTCAGGTAGGCCGGCGCGGTCTCATCCAGTCCGGCGAGGGTGAGCGCGGTCGTCTCGAACAGGTGCGAGCCGCCCTCCACGTCGACGCCCGGAAGCGCAGCCAGGGCCGCGGCGGCATCGCGGAGGTTCTGTGCCCGATCGCCCAGGTTGCTGCCGAGCGCGAGTACGGCAGTAGCGCTCACGCGCGTGTCCGCTCGATCGTGATCGATACGTCGTCGAAGGGGACGGTAATTGGCGCGGACGGCTTGTGCAGAGTCACCCGCGTGCGCAGGACGGCGGGGTGCGCAAGCGCGACCGTCGCGACTCGCTCCGCCACAGTCTCGATCAGGTCCATCGGGTCGCGCTCGACGGCGGCGACGACCTCCTCGGCGAGCACCCCGTAGTGCACGGTCTGCTCGAGATCGTCACCGCGCGCGGCGGGCCGCGAATCGAGCCAGACCGACACATCGATGACGAATTCCTGGCCGTCCTCGCGCTCGTGCGCGAACACCCCGTGGTGAGCAGTGGCGCGAAGACCCGTGAGGGTGATCTCGTCGTCAGTCATGCACCCCACCGGAATTCCAGGCCGACCACACGGCGAGCGCCGACGCAGTCGACTCCACGTCGTGGACCCGGACGCCCCAGACTCCGGCCTGCGCGGCCAGTGCGCTCACGACCGCGGTCGCAAAGTCGCGCTCCGCGCTCGGCGCACCCTCGTCGACGAACGGTGCGAGGAACCGCTTCCGCGATGCGCCGATGAGCAGCGGGTAGCCGATGGATGCGAGCCTCGGCAGTGCCTTCAGGAGCGCCCAGTTGTGGTCGCCGGTCTTCGCGAAACCGAGCCCCGGGTCGAGCACGATCTTGTCGGGCGAGATTCCCCACACCAGCATCTCGGCGATACGTGCCTTGAGCGCATTGCGCACCTCAGACACGACGTTCTTGTAGACCGCCTCCTGGTCCATGGAGTCGCTGGGGGCCTTCCAGTGTGAAGCGATGTAGTGCACGCCCGTCTCGGCGACGGTGCGCAGCATGTCCGGGTCGGCTAGGCCGCCGGAGACATCGTTCACGACGAGAACGCCGATCTCTGCCGCGGCCCGGGCCGTCGACGCGTTCATCGTGTCGATGCTGACGGGGATCTCGCGGTCCAGCAGCTCCTTGAGTACCGGGAGAACGCGCTTGCGCTCCGCCGAGGCGTCGATCCGCTCCGCGCCCGGGCGAGTCGACTCTCCGCCAACGTCGATGAAGTCCGCGCCGGCAGCCCGGAGGGCAACCGCATGAGAGATGGCGGCATCCACCTTCGTGAACTTGCCACCATCACTGAACGAATCCGGAGTGACATTGAGAACGCCGACGATCACCGGCCGATCCCGGGCCGGAACTGTCGGACGGATGCGCGCGACGGCGTTAGCCACGGGGCACCGCCGCGTTGCCGAGGAGGGCCAGAACGCCGGACCTCTCCACCGGGTCGCTGAGCGAACCACGAGTGGCGAGCGTGACGGTACTGCTCTTCGATTGGCGCACACCCCTGGCCGTAACACAGCCGTGGGTCGCATCGAGGACGACCAGAACGCCGCGTGGGGCGAGTCCGTCCTCGAGTGCCTGAGCTATCTCCTCAGTGAGCCGCTCCTGCAATTGGGGGCGGGATGCAAGCGTTTCGACCACACGAGGTATTTTGCCAAGTCCGACGACTCGCCGCTCGGGGACATACGCAACGTGCGCAACTCCCGTGAACGGCAGCAGGTGGTGCTCGCACATCGAGCGGAAGTCGATGTCCCGAACCAGGACCAGTTCGCCGAGCTCGCCGGCCGGGAGATCGAGCTCCGTCGCGCCCACGAGATGAACGAGCGGGTCCTCCCCGATTCCGCTGAAGAAGTCGGCGTAGGACTCCGCGACGCGTGCCGGAGTCGTTCTCAGTCCGGGGCGCGACGGATCCTCACCGATCGCGGCCAGTAGTTCGGCGACGGCAGCCTCGACGCGCCCAGTGTCGACGGGAGCCACGGTGACCTTAGGCGGTCGCTATTCCGGGAGACTTGCGTGGACGCGGCGTGCGGGACGGCTTTGATGGAGCTCCGGACTGCACCCCGCCATCGACCACTCCCTCGTCAATGGGTGCCTTCGAGGGCACCTTCACGGCGGGGAGGTTCGAGAGCGGACGCTCCTTGCTCGAGAGCCACATCGGGCGCTCCGGAAGCTTCTTCACGTCCTTAAAGATCTCGGCGAGTTCCTCGTGATCCAGGGTTTCCTTCTCGAGAAGCTCCGCTGCGAGGTGATCGAGGATGGCCCGATTGTCGTTGATGACCTCCCACGCCTCCGTATGGGCCTGCTCGATGAGCTGGCGCACCTCCTCGTCGACGAGTTCGGCGATGTTCTCCGAGTAGTCGCGCGATCCGCCGTCACGTCCCATCATGGGCTCCCCACCGGCGTTGCCGAGCTTGACCGAACCGATGGCCGAACTCATTCCGTACTCGGTGACCATCCGGCGGGCCGTGGCGGTCGCCTTCTCGATGTCGTTGGAGGCACCGCTGGTGGGATCGTGGAACACGATCTCCTCGGCCACCCGCCCGCCCATGGCGTAGGCGAGCTGGTCCAGCAACTCGTTGCGGGTGATGGAGTACTTGTCCTCGAGCGGCAGCACCATCGTGTAGCCGAGTGCGCGACCGCGCGGGAGGATGGTGATCTTGGTGACGGGATCGGTGTGCCGCATCGCCGACGCCGCGAGCGCGTGACCGCCCTCGTGGTACGCCGTGATGAGCCGTTCCTTGTCTTTCATGATGCGGGAGCGACGCTGCGGCCCCGCCATCACGCGGTCGACGGCCTCGTCGAGCGCACGGTTGTCGATGAGCTGCGCGTGCGAGCGAGCGGTCAGCAGCGCCGCCTCGTTCAGGACGTTCGCGAGGTCTGCACCGGTGAAGCCAGGCGTCTTGCGCGCGAGCACCTCGAGGTTGACGCCGGCCGCCAACGGCTTGCCGCGTCCGTGCACCTCGAGAATCTGCTTGCGGCCCTGCAGGTCGGGAGCGTCGACCCCGATCTGGCGGTCGAAGCGGCCCGGGCGAAGAAGTGCGGGGTCTAGGACATCCGGTCGGTTGGTCGCGGCGATCAGGATGACGTTGGTCTTGACGTCGAAGCCGTCCATCTCGACGAGCAGCTGGTTGAGGGTCTGCTCGCGCTCGTCGTTACCGCCACCGATGCCGGCGCCGCGGTGACGACCGACGGCGTCGATTTCGTCCACGAAGATGATCGACGGCGAGTTCTCCTTGGCCTGCGTGAACAAGTCGCGGACGCGGCTCGCGCCGACACCGACGAACATCTCGACGAAGTCGGATCCCGAGATCGAGTAGAACGGAACGCCCGCCTCACCGGCGACGGCGCGAGCGAGGAGCGTCTTGCCGGTCCCTGGAGGGCCGTACAGCAGCACGCCCTTCGGGATGCGGGCACCGACGGCCTGGAAGCGCGCTGGGTCCTTCAGGAAGTCCTTGATCTCCTCGAGCTCTTCGATGGCCTCGTCGGAACCGGCGACATCCGCGAACGTGACCTTGGCCTGGTCCTTGCCGACCAGTCGCGCCTTCGACTTGCCGAACTGCATGACACGGTTGCCGCCGCCCTGCATGCCGCGGAACAGGAAGAACACGACCACGCCGAACAGCAGGAGCGGGACGATGAGTCCGCCGATGGTGGTCCAGATGCTGGACTGGTCGACCAGGTCGTCGTAGGGCACCTTCGAGGCGTTGATCGCCGAGATGACCTCGGTGCCGCGGGGTGCGACGTAGTAGAACTGGACGAGCTTGTTGCCCTTGTAGGCCTGCGACAGCGTGAGGTCGACGTACTGGTCGGGGTCGTGGGTGACGGCCTTGCTCACCGTGTCACCCTTCAGAAGGTTGAGGCCCTCCTGGGTGGAGATCTGGTGGTACCCGGGCGCGAGAAGGAATGATGCCGCAATCCAGAGCAGTGCCGCCACGACGACAATCCAGACCAGCGGTCCGCGGAGCAAGCGCTTAATATCCATGATGACCGGCCACAAACGGGCCTTCACCTTCCTTGAGAGACGTGAATAGAAGATTACCCCGCGCGCGCTTGGAGCCTGCTGGATGTTTGCTCCGGGCGTAACCCCAATCCGTGGGGCCCCATTCCTCACTTTTTTCAGGAACTTATTGTGGTGAAGTGACGAACGGCGCCTCGCGGGACCCCATCCGTACCGGCCATCACTCGGGCCCCATACATTCCTGAAAAGGGTGTCGACGGTGACGCTCGAGGAGGTCAGTGCTCGTAGACGTGCGGGGCGAGGATCGCGACGTCACGCAGGTTGCGGTAGCTCTGGTCGAAATCGAGTCCATAGCCGACCACGAAGTCGTTCGGGATGTCGAAACCGAGGTACTTCACGTCGACCTCGACCTTGACAGCATCCGGCTTGCGGAGCAGCGCGCAAATTTCGACCGACTTCGCACCGCGCAGGCCCAGGTTCTCCTTAAGCCAGGACAGCGTGAGGCCGGAGTCGATGATGTCCTCCACGATCAAAACGCAACGACCGGACAGGTCGGTGTCGAGGTCCTTGAGAATGCGCACGACGCCGCTGGACTGCGTTCCGGCACCGTACGAGGAGACGGCCATCCAGTCCATATCGATGTGGATGCGCAGCTCGCGCGCGAGGTCCGCCATGACCATGACCGCGCCCTTGAGCACGCCCACCAGCAGCGGCCGATCGTCAGGGTAGTCGGCTTCGATCCGCCGGGCCAGCTCGGCGAGCTTCGCGTGGATCTCCGCCTCGGACACGAGCACGCGAGTGAGGTCTGCTGATACGTCGCTGGCTTCCATGGGTACCTATTCCGTAGCGGTGAAGACGAGCAGGCCGCCCTTCCTTTCAACCCTAACGCCCGGCAGGTCGAGCGCTTTCTGGCCGTGCCAGTCGGTGACCAGGCGGGCAACCTCGAGGGTCTGGGCGCGGCTCAGCGACACGTGGAACTCGCTCTCGACCGCGAGGCGGATGAGGCGCTGGCGCAGAGCTGCCGGGTTGCTGGCCAGAGCACGGACCGGCAACGAGATACCGGATTCGGCCAGGTCGGCCAGCTCCTCTGCGATCTCTTCGGCGAAGTGGTCGAGCGCGTCGCTGTCCTCGCGCAGCTGCTCGGCCGTGCGGGCAAGCGCCTCGGCGACGCCCGGACCGAGCTCCCGCTCGAGCATCGGCAGCACGGTATTCCGTACGCGCACCCGTGTGAAGGATTCGTCCGAGTTCTGCGGGTCGGTCCATGGCTCCAGGCCACTGTCGATACAGAACTGGACAGTGGTCGCCCGGCGGATGCCGAGCAGTGGGCGCGAGTACTCAATGCCATCGGTCCCGGAGCTCGTCGAGGGACTCATCCCGTGCAGACTCGTCGGGCCGCTGCCGCGCGAGAGGCCAAGGAGAACGGTTTCGGCCTGATCGTCGAGGGTGTGCCCCAGCAGAACCGCCGATGCCCCGTTCGATTCGGCCGCCCACTCGAGGGCTGAGTATCGGGCCACCCGCGCCGCGGCCTCCGGGCCGCCCGCCGTCGACACCGCCACGAGTGTGCTGAGCACCGGATCGAGCCCCAGCTCGCGCGCCTGTTCGGCGGCTCGCGCAGCGACATCCGCGGACCCCGCCTGCAGCCCGTGGTCGACGATCACCGCACCGGCGCGGATGTCGGCGCGCGGCGCCTCGAAGGCGGTCGCCGCGGCGAGCGCCAGCGAGTCTGGTCCGCCGCTGAGCGCGACGAGCACGAGGGGGGCCTCGCCAGAACCGACGGGTAGGGATCCGCGAACTGCTCGCCGAACGTCCGCGATCGCGGGGGTGAGACGCGGCCGGCGCTCTGGGTCCATCCAGTAACGTTATTGCAGTTCATTCACGAAGCTTGAGGAGTAGTTCATGGCTGCGTACGACGCAATCATCGAAATCCCGAAGGGGAGCCGCAACAAGTACGAGGTCGACCACGAGACGGGTCGCGTGTTCCTCGACCGTGTGCTGTTCACCGGTTTCGTCTACCCCACGGATTACGGTTTCATCGAGCACACCCTCGGCCTCGACGGCGACCCGGTCGACGTGCTCGTTCTGCTCGACTACCCGCTCTTCCCCGGCGTCGGCGTCTCGGTTCGCCCGGTCGGTGTCTTCAACATGACGGACGACGGCGGCTCGGACGCGAAGATCATCGCCGTCCAGGCGAAGGACCCGCGCTGGCAGTGGATCCAGGATGTCGACGATATCCCGGAGTTCACGCGCAAGGAGATCGAGCACTTCTTCGAGCACTACAAGGACCTCGAGCCCGGCAAGTGGGTCAAGACCGAGGGCTGGGGCAACGCCGCCGAGGCGGAGAAGATCATCGCGGCGGGTGTCGCCGCGTACAAGCCTTAGCCGGTCGGTCGGCCCGCGAACGCCACCAGGTCACCGAAACGGAGCGCCGCGACACGCACCGGGACGCCCGGATACGGCGCCTCGATCATCTGTCCGTTACCGATGTAAATCGTGACGTGATACTTGGTCGCCGTCGTCGAGCCGCCATCCGAGTACCAGAGCAGGTCGCCGGGCTGACGTTCGCTCAGCGGGACGAGCCGATTCTCCGACTTCAGGGTGTTGTACTGGTTGGTCGACGAGTGCGTGCCGATGTAGATGCCGGCCGCCTGGTATGCCTTCAGCGTCAGGCCCGAGCAGTCGAAGTAGGTCGGACCGGCGCCGCCGAGTTGGTACGGATGTCCAAGCTGCGCTTCGGCGTAGGCGATCGCCACGGAAACGGCTGATCCGTTCGGCGCGCCGGGGACGGGTCCGGTCGGTGTCCCGTCCGGCGGCGGAGTCTTCTGCGCGGCCTGCTTGGCTTCCCACGCCACACCGGCGTAGTACGCCGCCTCGGTCGAGGCTGAGGTGCCATTCAGAGACGCGAGTTGTGAGGTCAGGATGGACTGCTGCGCGGTCTGCGCCTTAACCTTCGCCGTCGCTGCAGCCGATGACGCGTTCGCGGTGTCGAGGTCGGACTTGGCCTGAGAGGCCTTCGTGCTGCGGATGGATTTCGCGACCGAGGCCTGTTTGCTCAGCGCGGTAGCTGTCTTGTGGTCCTGCTCAGCGGTAGCGAAGATTCGCGCAGAAGTCTCGCCCAGCTTGCTCATCGTCCCGAGCACGTTGAGAAGGCTGCCGGACGAGTGCTGGTTGAGGAACAGGTCGAGGGACAGGTTGCCGTGTCCTTCGCGGGCGAGTTGAGCCGCGAGCTGACCGGCCTGCGCCTGTGACTTCTTTGCGCGGACTTCCGCCTTCTTCGCCTGTGCGCTCAGCTTATTCGCCGTCTCGGTCGCGGAGGTGAGCGAATCCTTCGCCTCGAGATAGACCTCGCCGTCCTGCAGCGCGATCTTGCCCGCCGCGGCGGCCTGCGCCTGCAGGGTGCCGATGATGCCCTGGATCTTCTTGACCTCAGCCGCTTTGGCCGACGCGCTCGCCTTCGCCGCAAGCACCTGCGCCCACGTCGGGAACACCGGGTCGTCGGCGGATGCCGGCGTGGTACCCAGCGCGACAAGGGCCGCGACAGCGACAACTAAGGACAGCGCCCCAAAGGGGCGTCTCATTCGACGCATCAGAAAATTGCCTCACTAGCCAAGGACGATGCCCTCGCTTCGCATGAATGGCACCGAGTTAACGGGCACGCCGCCCACGATGACCATGTAGTGCAGGTGGCAGCCGGTGGCTTCACCTGTGGCGCCGGTCTTGGCGATGAGCTGGCCGGGCGAGACGTTCTGCCCGTCGTGTACCAGGATCTTGCCCGACGCGATGTGGCCGTAGCCAGTCGCGTAGGTACCGTCGTTCTGGATCTGGATGAACTCACCCAGTCCGCCGTACCATCCGGCGTAGGTCACCGTGCCGGCGTGTGCCGCGTAGATGTTGACGTTGCAACCGTCGGCGAGGTCCGTGCCGTTGTGCAGCCGGTATCCGCCGTCGACCGGGTTGACGCGCATCCCGAAGCCGGAGGTGATGTGGCCGACGGTGGGGCGTGCCCATCCGCTCTGCGCAATCTCCGTCGAGCCGTCCGCACCGAATTCCGCTTTCACGCCGGCCACGTAGGCAGCCTCGGTCATGTTGGCGTTGGTTGTCAGCGAGGCGAGCTGCGCCTGCAGTTCGGCCTTGTGTGCGGTCTGGGCGTCGAGCGCAGCGGCGGCCGCATCCGCTGCCTTCTGGGCGATCTGGTACGCCTGCTGCGCGACGATCTTGAGGTTGTTCAGGATGCCTTTGGCCACGTTCGCCTGGTCGGTCAGGGCCTGGGCGGTCTTCTGGTCCTGGAGTGCTTTCTTGTAGATGCCCTCTGCCCGCGCAGAGACCCGGCCGCCGTCGCCGATGCCGTCGAGCACCTTCGACGCGTTCTTGCCGTTGAGGAAGAGGTTGAGCTGGAACCCGGCCGCTCCGCTGCGCGCGAGTTGCGCCGCGAGCTGTCCGGCCTGTGCACGCGACTTCTTGCTCAGCGCTTCGGCGGCCTGCGCCTGCTTCTCGAGCGCCTGCTCCTGGATCGCCCCGGAGTAGTAGGCGTCCTGGGCGGTCCCGTAGGCGTCGCCCTTGGTCTTCGCGTCGGCCTGGGTCGAAGCGACCTGCGCGTCGAGCTGGTTAATGAGCGCCTGCAGCTGGTTCACCTCGGCCTGCTTCGCGGCAGCGCTGGCCTTGGCGGCCTGGACGGCGGTCCACGACGGGTAGTCCACGGCGAACGCGGCCGTCGGCGTTCCGGCGATGGAGGCGGTGATCAGGACTCCGAGCACGGCGAAAGTCGCCGCCACTCGATTGCGGCTCACACGACGGAATGCGCGTGTCCGCGCCCCCACGGATGATGTCCAACTCATGATGTCCCCGAATCGTGTCGTGGCACGCTTTGAGTCACGCCAGTAACACTATTAACAGTGATCACAGTAACAACTCATCGCACAATTGCCCAGCCTTAGCGGAAATCGAGGCTTTCGAGGCGCGAGAGCTCGCCAAGTCTCAACTACGAGTTGAACCTAGTGGGCGACCGCGGAAAGACCCGGCAGCCCGCGCCATTCGGCAGGAATGCACCCGTTTGGCTTTTGCGGATAAGCCCCCGTATGCTTGTCCCTCGGTTGCTATGGCGTTTCTCACGGCATGGCCCCATCGTTTAGTGGCCTAGGACGGCGCCCTTTCACGGCGTTAACACGGGTTCGAATCCCGTTGGGGT